>NZ_JBEPFL010000009.1:0-247592 GCF_040301925.1 Streptomyces sp. NPDC000075 | reverse complement strand
CTGGCGCCTTTCTCCCGCCCCCTGGTCAAGCTGCTGGAAAGCAGGGGCTTTGAGGTGGACGGGAACTTCTCGTGCCGGGCGTTGGACACCATGGCACCGTTCAAACTGGTCGGCGGTATCCGGAAGCAGCGGCCTGACGACCGTGACCTGGCTGCCGCGCGGGCGTTCGCCGCGCGGCTGCGGGACGGGCAAAGGCCGGTTTCCTGAAGCGTGCCGCCCCTGGGGGTGCTGTCCTTTGATCAGCTACGCCGGAACTGTTGGGGGCCGCAGTTTTGTGCCTGGCTTCCCGGGACGGCCCTCGGCGCTGGCACCTGGCGTCGGCCTTCCCGTCCGAGCTGGGACGGGGGTGCTGTTCACCCGCGCGCGGCGGTGTCCATGCCAGGTGTCAGGATCGGCCCGATGACAGGGGCTGCGCTGACACGGAGGCGGTCCGTGCGCGGTGGGCCGACTCCAGCTGCTCAGATTGCGTCCAGTGCTGTGCGCTCGGCGCGGCGCAGCCAGTCGGTGTACCAGCGAGCGAAGGTCATTGGAGTCCCGTCCTCGCTCCGAAGGGGGGCCAGGTCAGCCTCGTCCGCACGATCGTCGGTCCATATCGTGCCTCGATGCTCGCCGCTGATCACCAGCCAGTTACGCAGGGCGCAGCCGCGGTGGGAGATGACAATGGCGCCGACGGTGCGATCAGGGTTGAACATGACAGCGTCCCAGCGTTCGTCCCACGCCTCGATGGCGTCGTCGAACTCTTCGATTTCGTCGAAGTCCTCTTCCTCGGGGCACTGGGCCGCCAGTTCCTCCAGCAGCTGCGGGTCCGGACCCTGCTCGGGAAACGGCTCGGCAAGCCGGGAAAGATCTGCCAGCTGGGCACCGTCGCCCTCCCACCGCCAGCGGCCTTGCACTCGCCGCACCGGGAACACCCCATAGGCGGGCCCAGCGCCACCCGCGCCGACACACAGGAGGAAGGTTCGGAAGTCCTCCGGCAGCGTCACCTTCATTTGGGCCTCGAGCTCTGCGAGCTCGGCGTGGCTGAGCGGCTGCTCCAGAACCCATGTGTGCCCCAAGGCCCCGAACACGTCGTTGCTCGCGGGGGACGTCCCCAAAGCCTCGACCCGTTGACGGATGCCCGCCCACTGCTGATCAGTCATGAGCAAAAGGTAGGTGCCGCCACTGACATTGACGTCGACGGGGCCTCCTGGAGGCCAGGTGGGGCCAATTCAAACCGTTCCTACCCGGGGCCAGACGAAGCCGTCACAGCGGAGCCAAAGAAGACCGTCCTAGACACCGGCCGCATGTCCATGCCATCGATGTCATAGTCTGACGTTGTGTGGACAACGCTTGCGCCGCTCATCGGCGTCCTGCTCGGCGGGCTCATGTCGATACTGACCCAGCGCTTGGCAGGACACGCCTTGGAACGCGGCGAGGCGCGCCGCAGTGCTCGTGAACTTGCCGAGGCGCGCCGTAACGAGCGTCTCACCCACCTCATCGAATTTCTGTCTGCGGTGCAGGAAGCAGAACGAGTCGCGGTGGATCGGCATCACCACAACCTGGCTGACGAGCAGTGGCAGGCCCGGGCGCGGCAGGTCCTTGACAAGGTGTGGGTGACGCAGAAGACGATCCACGTACTGTGCGCGCCCGAGGTCGGCGAAGCGGCACGCAGCCTCGCCTGGGCAGTCCAGGAGGTGATCAGAAAGGGCCCCGAAGACCCGGAAGATCCGCAGGACGAGAAGGTCTGGGCGCACATACATCCGAGCCGACAGGCATTCCTTGATCTCGTGCGCGACCAGCTGAGTTGAACCCCGGGCGGGATTCAGCGGTTGTCGTGAGCGGCCCGGGACAAGCAGCACCACCTCCGGCCCTCCATTGTGCGGCGAGCGTCCTCTACTTCGCCACCTTCTCGAGGGACGCAAGGCCGGCCTTGGGGCAGTAGGCGTGTATGTCCACGTACCAGCAGGACGCCATCGAATAGCCCCCTGGCCCATCGACAAGCTGATCACGATCACTTCGGAGTGACGCGTCTAGGTGTGGAGGCGGCTGTTGTGGCTGTCGTGGTCGCCGGCGGTTTCGTCGTTGAACCAGTAGTCGCCTGCGCCCAGGCACCGGAAGGTGTAGGTGCTTCCGCCCGGCAGCTGGACTGTCGCGGCGCGTTTGCCGTCTTTGCGAGGCGTGAGGTTGTGGGTGCCAGGCTGCCAGTCGTTGAAGTCGCCCACCACGCTGACGGGGCCGGGCGGGTTGTCGGCGGGCAGGATGAAGGTGACCTCGGTGTGTGTCTTGCGCAGGGTGCGTTCCAGCAGAGGCGTGCTCCTGATCAGCCGGGCGGGAAGGCACCCGGCCATGCGTGGGCGGCCGGGGCGGGGGAGGGTGGCGATGATGGTTTTGCCGCCGTTGTGGAAGCGCACGAAGGTGGTGGGGGCGAGGGTCTTGGCCACGCGCCAGCCGAAGCCGCCGGGCGCGTGAGGCGAGGGCGGCCGCGCGCGGGGCTGGCGCGTGGAGCGGTCGGATACCTCGATGATGACCTGGCCGTCCCGGACGGTGACCCGCAAGCCGGTGAGGCCTCCCGCGTGCCGCAGCGCGTTGGAGACGAGCTCGCTCACCACCACCAACACGTCCGAGACCAGGACTTCGGACAGGTCGTGCCCGGCGAGGATACGGCGGGCGGCCTCCCGTGCCTGTCCGCAGCTCATCTCGGCCGGGAGACCCGTCCTGCCCGGTCGAGGCCTCATAGGAGGCGATTGCCCCGGCCCTGGCGAGAGATTCCGGCTGTCCTCCATCGGTGGTTCAGGGGGAGAGGGCGAGCGCCCTGGTCAGCTCCATCACCCGTCGCAGATGGTGGGGGAGCGGGCCCTGAAGGAACACTGAGCGGGTGTTGCCGAGCCGGACCAGGGCGCTGAGGAAGCTGGAGTCGGCGAACGCCACCCGCGCCACGTCCACCACCAGAAGATCGGCTGGGGCGTCCTCGTCGCAGTCTTCCCTCAGCACGCCGATGGTGTCCGTATCGAACTCGCCGGAGCAGACGACCAACCTGCTCACCGCCGACGTCGGCATCGGACCAGCTGGACGTTCGTCACCAACCACGCCCGGATCCTCGCCGTGATCCTCAAGGATCCGGAGAAGCGGTTGCGGGACGGGGCCGAGACGTGCCGGATCACCGAGCGGGCGGCCCCGGTCATCGTCACGGACCTGGAGAGCGCCGGATATCTCACCCGGGTGCGCAGCTGCCGCCGCACCCTCTACGAGGTCAGGCCCGGGACCCTCTTCCGCCACCCCGCCGAGGGCGGCCGCGAGGTCGCGGACCTTCTCCACCTGCTGGCCGGCCTGACCCTGCGGGCCGCGACGGCCGGACAACCCTCCCCGGACGACGGTGACCCACGTCAGCGCGGTCCGAGCGGCTGATCCGCGCACCGCGCCGCACCCCCACCCGGCAAGGCCTCATCCCAGCTTTGGGACGCGGAGGGAGAAGGCCATGACCTCTCAGCCCGAACACGTCGCCGTGGTCTTCGAACCAGACCCCGAGCGGGCCCTGGCCCGGGTGAGCGGCGCGATCGGCATGGACGAAGCTCCCGCCCTGCGTGAGGAGCTCACCGTGGCCCTCCCGGCCACCCGCGCCGGCCCCGCCATCGACCTGACCGGCGCCACCTTCTGCGACAGCTCAGGGCTGCACCTCCTGTTGGACGTGAACCAGCTGGCCGTCCAGGCCGGCAACACCATCGTCCTGACCGCGCTCAGCAGCCCGGTGGCCCGCCTGCTGCACCTGTCCGGGATCGAACGTGTGCTCACCGTCCACGCCCCTGTCCTGTGGGTGAAGCACCGCCGCTACGGGCCAACCGCGCACCTCACCCCCATCGGCCAGCTCAACGAGACCACCCGATGGGCTCTGGACGAGGTACAGGCCGTCCTCAAGGACGTCGACGTGGTGGCCTGCGACATGCAGGAGCTGACGCTCCTCGATGTGACGGGCCTGAATGCGCTGATCGACTTCGCGCGCCGGCTGAACGAGAACGGGATCGTGTTCTTCGTCTACAACGGGCAGCCCCAGCCGCGCGGGCTACTGGACCTGATTGAGCCGAGGCACGAGAGTTGACACCAAGGCGGGTGTGTTGTCACTCGGGGACGTCTGCTGGCGATGGCGGCGGGCTGGGCCGACGCCCGCCTGCGCAGGCCAGGACTTCTGTCGCCGAGGAGTTCAGGAAGATCGTGAACACGGACGACCTGTCCGCAGAGTCAATGACACCGGTACGGACAAGCTCTTCCCCCGCCTGCCGCAGGATGTCGACAGAGGCGGCAAGACCCTCGATCGTGTGGCCGCGCCGAGCAGCTGAGCGGATTCGAAGCCCGAACACCCCCGCGTGCCGGTTGGCAGGGACCAGATCGTCCCAGACGACGAAGGCACCGCCGGCCATCAAGGCATCACGGGCAGGTCCGCATGCCGCGGTCTGTTCCCGAAGCATGGCGCTAAGGTCCTCGCGGGTCACGCTGTGCGCCGGTGCCTGTACGACCCAGTCATCGCCCACGTGTGACACCTGCAGCGCCTCTCTGGCAACAGTCCGACTGCTTCGATCTGCTTCCTTCGCAGGCTATCTGGTGCCGACGGTGACGACTTTCGAGCCTCGGCACACTGATCTATGAGCAGTATCCGCGGGCCGAGCGGCCCACCCGGCTGCTGCGCCGGCTCCAGGACTTCGCCGCCGCCGCCCGGACGGCCGGAGCGGCCAAAGCCGCCGAGTCCCGGGCCGGGCCGGGATCCGGCCGTGCCAGGCCCGGGCGGACGTACGGCTGAGTTCCCGTGGCCACCCAGCGGGCGAGCAGGACCGCCGCGGTGACAGCGGCCGCGGCGAGGGCGTGCAGCCGGGGTGGGTGGCCACGAAGTCCTCCGATCAGAGGCAGGTGCAGATGCCGGGCCGTCCTGCCAGCCCCGGTACGGCGGGGGACGGTTCAGCCGGGCCAGGTTCCGGTCAGGCGTTGGGTGGTGACGGCTCCTGCCCGGTCGATGGCGGCTTAGACGACGGCGAAGATCGCGCCTTGCAGGGCCGCGGCGAGGAGGACCTCTTTCCAGGTGCGGTGCTCGTCGGTGGCGTCCGGGGCGTCGTCTTCGTGGCCGAGGATCTTCCATGCCTGCTTGAAGGCCAGGCCTGCGGCCATGCCGCTGACGGCGCCGAGGGCGAGTCCGACCGGCTTGTAGGCGATCTTGGATGCCTTCACTTGTGCCTCCGGCTACGGCGCAGGAACAGGAAGATCGCCAGCGCCGCGGCAGCGGCCAGCAGCGGAGTGCGGTTGCTCCGTGCCAGGCCGGCGGCCGAGGCGGCCTTCTCCCGCACGGGGTCCGGGGTCTTCTCGGCGATCAGGTGCCTGGCGTGGGCCGCGCCTTCGCGGACCTGGGATGCGGCGTGGGCTGCTTTGTCGAGGACCGGGTCGGGGGTCTTGTCCTTGATCAGTTCGGTGGCCTGGCTGGCCTTGTCCCGGAGCTGGCCGGTCAGGAGCGCGGCCTGCTCCTTGACCTCGGCGGCCTTCGCCTTGGTCTGCGCCTTGACGTCGGCCTTGCCGGCCAGCGCCTCGACGGTCTGGCCGAGCTGGTCGCGGGTGTGCGCGACCTGCTCTCGCAGCTGCTCGGGGGTCGGCTCGTCGGCCTGGGGCTGGTCGTTCATCGGTGGGCTTTCTCCTTGATCTCGGCCACATCGGCCTTGACGCTGTCGATGGTCTTCTCAGGGGCGGGAGAGCCGGCCCGGGCGACCTGCTTCTTGCCGGCCAACCCCAGCAGCGCGGCCACCGCGGCAAGTGCGGCGCAGATGATCAGGGCCGATGCCCACAGCGGCAGGACGAGGGCCAGAGCCGCGATCGCGGCGGCGACCAGGGCCTGGGCGGCCAGGACGCCGACAAGGCCGGCGCCCCCGAACAGACCCCCGCCCAACCCGTACCGCTTGCCCTTCTGGGCCATCTCCGCGCGGGCCAGCTGCATCTCTTCCCGGACCAGCTCCGAGATCTGCCGCGATGCCCGCGTCACGAGCTCGCCCACCGGCGCGTCGCTGCCGTGGCTTGCCTTGGCGCTCATCGAGCTCTTCACCTTCCTTCACTGGGCAGGGTTGCCGGGGCGCGTATACCCTCCCGCCCGCCGGTCATCCACCAGGGTGCGTGTGGTCATGGCCGGCAGCGGATCAGGAGTCGGGGTGCCGTACGGTGCCGGTGCCGTACGGACCAGGGCCGCGGCCGCGCCGCCGATCACGGCACCCGCCGCCACGTCGGAGGGGTAGGGCGCTGCTGTGGACCCGCTCGACGGCCACCAGCACGGTGGGGACCGTGCACGTGGCTCCGGCCCATGGCCAGAGCGGCGCAACGGCGGCGGTGTGCCCGGATCCCGTTCGACAGCACCTCGGCGACCGCCATCGCCAGCACCCCGGCGGCCGCAGCCCTGCGGCCCCTCCAGCCGCCAGCGGCCGCCATGAGCACGGCGGCGGCCCACCACACCTTCGTGTGCTCCGCCGCTGCCTCGACGGTCGGCGACAGCCTGCGCGCCGCCGCGGAATCCCAGGCCGCGATGCGCCGCGTCAGCCGGTGGTCACGGTCCTGCGACCCGGCCAGCACCCTCATGCCCCGCAAGTCCCCTCAGGCGGCCGCTGGCGCTCAGTCCAGGCGATGGCGGTCTTCCTCGCTCCACTCCCGGGTGTCCCGCGGCTCGACGTAGGGCTCCTCCTCCGCGGGGTGCCCACCCGCGATCGCGCGCTGACGCACCATCTCGGCGTCGAACTCCAAACCCAGCAGCACGGCCAGGTTGGTGATCCACAACCACACCAGGAAGATGATCACGCCCGCGAGGGTGCCGTACGTCTTGTTGTACGAGCCGAAGTTCGCGACGTAGAACGCGAAGCCGGCCGAGGTGATCATCCAGATCACCAACGCCAGGACGCTGCCGGGGGTCACCCACCGGAACCCGCGGCCCTTGGCGTTCGGCGCGGCCCAGTACAGCAGCGCGATCATGATGGTGACCAGGAGCAGCAGGACGGGCCACTTCGCGATCGACCACACCGTCATAGCGGTGTCGCCCACCCCCAGCGCGGAACCCGCCTGGCGGGCCAGAGTGCCGGTGAACACCACGATCAGTGCGCTGGCCACGGCGAGGACCATGAGTACTGCGGTCAGCCCGACGCGCAGCGGCAGGACCTTCCACACGGGCCGGCCCTCGGGCATGTCGTAGACGGCGTTCGAGGCGCGGATGAACGCGGCCACATACCCGGAGGCCGACCAGACCGCGACCAGGATGCCCACGATCGCCAGCAACGAGCCGGCACCGGCGTTGCCCTGCAGCTGCTCCACCGCCTTGCTGATCACGTCTCGGGCCGCGCCGGGGGTGAGTTTTCGCAGGTTGTCCAGAACCTGCTTCGTCGCTGAGTCGCCCGCGATGCCCAGCAGCGACACGAGGACCAGCAGGGCGGGGAAGAGGGCGAGGACCCCGTAGTACGTCAGCGCCGCGGCCCGGTCTGCCAGCTCGTCGTCCTTGAACTCCTTCAGCGTCCCGCGCAGTACCGCCTTCCAGGACCGCTTGGGCAGCTCGGAAAGCCGGTCAGGCTCCCGCTCCTCCACCTGCCGGCCCGGGCCCGCGGCCTGCTCTGCCGGCTGCCGCCCGTCTTCGGGCTCCGGTCGCTTCTCGGGTGTCATAGACGGCGCATTTCCATTCCGGCCGCGCTCATGCCGCTCGCGCCGCACCAGCAGCGCACCGGCGTTCGCGCGTCGGCACCGACTCAGCCCCTCGACGCCGGCGGAGGAGTGTGAGGCACCCACCGGCTTCGATTCGGGGGAGCCGCGTTGGCGGAGGTGGACGGAGAGGATGGCCATGGCGGCCACCGCGAGGAGTTCGGACCGCCAGTTCTGCGGGGTCCGGCTCCAGAAGCCGAGGCGAGTACGACCAACCGACTCAACAGCGCGGCCCTCTGCTCACCAGTCGATCTCTCCGTCCTCGTCTACGGAGGGATGGGCGACGGAGTCGAGCCGGTCGCTCCGATCGTGGTGTTCCATGGCCTCGGCCACCGCGTGGAGCCAGGTTCCAAGGCTCGGCCACCCCAGGAAGTAGGCGTGGTCGGCGTGCGGGGCGCGCCCGAGATGGTCCTGCCACAAGCCCAGGCCCGCGTCGATGAAGTGCTCATCGCCATGGCCGCCTGCGAAGGGGATCCACTGCGTTCCCCACCACGGAGTCTCCTGTTCGTCTGGGTCGTCCTCGCCCTCCCAGATCTGCATGCGCCTCTGTCTCACGTCGGCGATTGCGTCCGTGGAGTACAGCGGGCCGCACGGCAGGATGCCGAGACAGGACGAATCCCCGTCGTGGCATAGCAGTGATGCGCGCAGGTCGGTGGGAAGACGTACGCCCAACGCGACTTCGAGCTGGTCGATGGCGTGTGGCGACGACGGAGGAGCAAGCTCTGCGAGTCGAGCGGGCGCATGCCGGGCCAGCCACGTGTCGATGCGCTGCCAGGAGGTGGCAACGGGCGGAATCACCGGCGCGATGCCGATAAGAGGCGGCTCGATCATGAGCCGAAGCATCTCACCCAGGGCCAGCCGCAGGCTGAGAGGTGCGGGTTAGGGGGTGCTTCTCATGTGCCTGGGCGGGCTGATAGACAAGGAACAAGCTGAGGCCGACTGTGACCCGTCCGGAGGCGAGGACCTGGGCGTACGTTCCGGGGCCCGTAGGCAGCCGGGGCCACCGCGAGTGAGTCCGCGGCCGTCTCGGCCGGCCCTGCGCCTCATTGGAGGTCGTCCTCAATGGCGGCTCGGCTGACCACTGGGCCCCGCAGAGGCTTCTTGGCATCATCGCGGCATGACCCCGACCCTTCCCCGCACCGTCCGAGCCGTCGACACCGATCAACTCCTGGACCTGGCCCAGGAGGCCGCCATGCACGGCTTCAGCCAGCGGCTCCCGGTCGACTGGCTACGAGAGCATCTGGCCGCAGAGGCGACGCACTACCTGTTCCCGACGCTGGTGCAGCGGCTCACGCACCGTCCTGACGTACCGCTGCAGTGGAGGTGCCAGCAACTGCTGACCGTCGGTACTGGCGAACAGATCTGGGGTCTCCTCGACGTCCTTCCCGATACCTTCGACAAGATCCCGGAGACCTTGGACACGGAGTCCAAGAAGGAGATCGTCAACCGCATCGAGCACGCAGTGAAGGTGCGTGAGTGGATGGAACGGACAGCCTCCGACACAAGCTCATGAGGTCCGGCCGACGCAGTCGGCCGGTCAGTCTGCGGAAATGACACCGATCTGAGGCAGCCGCCGACCGACACATCGTGAGACTGAAGAAAGAACTCCAGGTCACAGCGTCGGCGCATGACACCGAAATGCGTACACAGCCGCGCATCACACGCCTCGGCGGTCTGGAGGTCGCCAGGCCCTGCGTGGCGGCGGGCCTCCCACGGAACTGCCGCACCACTTCCCCCACTGAACGACATCGCCCCGACGGCCGGCGATCCCAGCCGCGCGCTCGGTGCCGCATCTGCTGGGGGACGTGGTGCAGCCGGCCGGCCATCTGCTGCGGCGACCGGCTCAGCGCCGGCTTCTCCTCCACGACGGCGCGCAGGGCCGGCAGCCGGCAGAGGCCGGCACGCCCGCCCCGGGCAGACCGCCTGTCCCGGCACGCGCCCCCTGAACGTGCCCGGTCCCCGTCCGGGCGGGCGGTAGGCGCTGGAGAGGCCGGCGTGCACGGCGGCTCAGGAACCGAGCAGTCCGCGCGCCGCCAGTTCCGGGGTCACCCCTTCGCCGAACCAGTACGCCTCCTCCAGATGCGGATAGCCCGAAAGGACGAAGTTCTCGATCCCGAGCGCGTGGTACTCATCGATCCGGTCGGCCACGTCCGCGTGGCTGCCGACCAGGGCCGTACCCGCGCCGCCGCGGACCAGCCCGACCCCGGCCCACAGGTTCGGGGAGATCTCCAGGCCGTCCCGCGATCCGCCGTGCAGGGCCAGCATCCGCTGCTGCCCCACCGACTCGCTCGCGCCCAGCAGCGTCTGCGCCCTCGTGATGTCCGCGTCCGACAGGTCCCCGAGCAGCCGGTCCGCCGCGCCCCAGGCCTCCTTCGCCGAGTCGCGCGAGATGGTGTGCAGCCGGATTCCGAAGCGGACCGTCCGCCCGCGCTCCTCGGCCAGCGAGCGGATCCAGTCGATCTTCTCCTTCACCTGCTGAGGCGGCTCGCCCCAGGTCAGGTACACGTCGGCGTGCTCGGCGGCGACCGGGCCCGCTGCTGCCGAGGACCCGCCGAAGAAGATCTCCGGCAGCGGATCGGGCGGCAGCGCGGTCAGCCCCCCGTCGATCCGGTAGTGCTCGCCGTGGAAGTCGAACGGTTCCCCGCGCCAGGCCCCCCGAACGACCGACAGGAACTCGGCGGTGCGCTCGTAGCGGCGGTCGTGGTCGAGGTGGTCCCCGAAGCGCCGCTGCTCCGCGGAGTCGCCGCCCGTCACCACGTTGAGCAGAAGCCGGCCGCGGGTGATGCGCTGGTAGGTCGAGGCCATCTGGGCCGCCAGCGTCGGCGAGATGACCCCGGGCCGGAACGCCACCAGGAACTTCAGCCGCTCGGTGTGCTGCGCGAGCGCCACGGTGGTCAGCCAGGCGTCCTCGCACCAGGTCCCCGTCGGGGTCAGCACCGCCTCGAAGCCGAGCCGTTCGGCGGCCTTCGCGATCTGCGCGAGGTACTCGATGTCCGGCTCACGAACCCCGGGCGCCGCGGTGTTGTGCGCGTAGGCGTGCCGGTCCACCAGGGTGCGGCCGTCGCCGCCCGTGGGCAGGAACCAGTGCAGACGGACCGTCATCAGGAGTCCTTCCCGTAGGTGCGCGGGGCGGTGGTGGAGGGCGGCAGGTCGCCGTTGAAGCGGGTGTCGACGACGTCCTTGAAGACGACCTTGCCCGGGATCAGCTTCAACTCGGTGAAGGTGTCGGCGATCTTCTGCTCGGAGGCGACGGCCGCGTCGTCCACGGCGACCGGCACGCGGGTGCCGTTGCTGCGCTTGACCGCGTCGAAGGCCACCTCGTACGGCAGGCCGGTCTCCTTCGACCAGACCTTCGCCCACTCCTCCGGGTGCTTGAACACCCAGTCCTGGGCGCGCCGGACGCGTGCCAGGTAGTCGCCGATGGCCTTGGACTTGGCCTGGTCCTCCAGGGCGGAGGGCGCCGCGACCTGGAACCCGAGGCCGTTGACGACACCCTCGCCCGAGGTGAGGACGCGGGCGCCGGTCCGCAGCACCTGGGAGGTGTACGGATCCCAGACCGCCCAGGCGTCGACACTGCCGCTGTTGAAGGCGGCCAGCGCGTCGGCGGGCTGGAGGAAGTTGATCGTCACGTCCGTGGGCTTCAGGCCGGCCTGCTCCAGGCTCGCGATGAGCTGGAAGTGGGCGGAACTGCCCTGCGCCACCGCGATCTTCTTGCCGCGCAGCTCGGCGGCGGACTGGAGCGTGGAGCCCTTCGGTACGAGGAGCGCCTCACCCGAGGAGGAGCCGTGCGTGGCCGCCACGACGGCGATCTTCGACTTGGCGGCCGCGGCGAACACCGGCGGGGTGTTGCCCACGCCGCCGATGTCCACGGCCTTGGCGTTGACGGCTTCCAGCAGCGGCGGACCGGAGGTGAAGGTGGACCACTTGATGGTGTAGTCGAGGTTCTCCAGCTCGCCGGCGGCTTTCAGCAGCGACTCGAATCCGCCCTTCTGGTCCCCGACGCTGAGCGTGACCTTCGTGGTGCTCTTGGCGTCCCCGGCGGAGGCCGGGCCGCTGTCGGCCGCGGAGTTCCCGCCGCAGGCGGTCAGGACCAGGGACAGCGGGACCAGGGCGGCGAGCAGGGGCAGGGAATGGCGTGTCATGTCGCTTCTCTTCGTTCTCTTGACGGGGTGAAAGATCTTCTGGACGGGGACGGGGACGGGTTCTTTGGGCCACGGCCCTACGGGCGCCGGCCCTTGGGGCAACAGGACTCAGACGACGCCGAGTTCGGTGAGCAGCCGGGCGCGCAACGCCGCGAAGCCCGGGTCACCGACCTCGCGCGGCCGCTCCAGCGGGACCTGCGTGTCGTAGGCGATCCGTCCCCCGTCCATCACCAGCACGCGGTCGGCCAGCAGCACGGCCTCGTCCACGTCGTGCGTGACGAGCAGCACCGCGCAGCCGCGCCGCTGCCACAGCCGGGCCACCAGCTGCTGGGCCTTGATCCGGGTGAGGGCGTCGAGGGCGCCGAACGGCTCGTCCAGCAGCAGCAGATCGGGTTCGCGCACCAGCGCCCGGGCCAGGGACGCCCGCTGGGCCTCGCCGCCGGACAGGGTCTTGGGCCAGGCGTCCGTACGGTGCTCCAGCCCGACCTCGGCCAGGGCCACCTCGGCGCGTTCGCGTCCCGGCTTGCCGGGCAGCCCGAGCAGAACGTTGCGCCAGACGCGCTTCCAGGGCATCAGCCGGGGCGCCTGGAAGGCCACGGCCCGCCGCTCCGGTACGCGGACATCGCCCTCGATCTCCCGGTCCAGGCCGGCGAGTACGCGCAGCAGGGTGGACTTGCCGCAGCCGCTGCGCCCGAGGAGCACGGTGAACTCGCCGGTCCGCAGGGTCAGATCGAGCCCGTCGATGACGGCCCGCCCGTCGAAGGACCGGGTCAGAGCGGTGACCCGGACGGCGGTGCCGGCGTCCATGGCCGCGGGGGAAGTGGCGGCTACTGCCCCGTGAACGTCGGTCGCCATTGCAGCAGCAGCCTTTCGAGAGTGCGGACGACGAGGTCGGTGGCCAGGCCGAGGAAGGCGTAGACGACGAGGCACACGACGATCACATCGGTGCGGAAGAACTCCCGCGCCTGGTTCATGAGGAAGCCGATACCGGCGTCGGCGTTGATGGACTCCCCGAACACCAGCGCCAGCCACGCGGTCGCGAGGGAGTAGCGCAGGCCGGTCATGAAGCCCGGGAGCGCCCCCGGCAGCACCACGTGCCGCACCAGACCCCAACGGCCGAGGCCCAGTACCTGGCCCGCCTCGATCAGCTGCTCGTCCACCCCGCGGATCCCCGCGTACACGTTGAGGTACAGGTGGAAGGCCGTGCCGAGGGCGATCAGCGCGACCTTGGGGGCCTCCCCGATGCCCATCCAGATGATGAACAGGGGAATCAGGCCGACCCACGGCACCGTGCGCAGCATCTGCACGCTCGCGTCGATGAGGTCCTCGCCGAGCCGGGACAGTCCGGACAGCAGCGCGAGGACCGTCCCCGCCGTGCCGCCTACGACCAGCCCGATCGCGACGCGTTGCAAGGACACGGCCATCGCCCCGGGAAGCGTCCCGTCGCCGATCAGGTCCGCCCCCGTGGAGGCGATGGTCGACGGCGGCGCGAGGGTGTCGGCCGGCAGCCACCCCAGGGTGCTGGCCAGCTGCCACAGCGCGAGCAGCAGCAGGGGCCCGGTCGTCCTGCGGATCCAGCGGGGTACGGTACGCCGCCGGGCGGAGGACGGCTTGACCGCCACCAGGGCGGGGGAGTGCGGGGGTGAAAGGTCGGATGCCGGTGTGGCGGATACTTCCGGTGGCGCGTGGCCGATGGTCATGGAGGCTCCACGAAGACAGGGTGCGGAGGCAGGGGCACGCACCGCCCTGGCAGACCTCGCCCCGGTGTGGAGGCGGGCAGGGAGGATCTTCAGGGCGGGTTCAGGCGCGCGCGGGCATGCCGGGGGAGAGCGCGGAGCGCTCGTGCCGCGTCAAAGGCGGAGCGGCGTCAGGAAGAGGGCGTCAGCAGCCGCAGCAACAGGCGGCGGAAGCCACCCGCAGCAGGTCGATGTGACCGCGCGTGGTGAGCATGACTGAACGCAACATGCGGCGAAACCTAGCCATCCGGCCGGGCGCGGGTCAATGGCGTCTCGCACACTGGACTGGCCGTCCCTGATACCGGGCGCCACGGGGCGCGCAGGCCGGAAGAGAAGGCCCGGAAGGGACGACTGAGGCCTGTCGGGCAATTGATCTTGTGGCACGGCGAGGTGAGCTGACGCAATGGCTTGGCCCTGGCACAGCTTCTGCGAGCCAGGCGCCGCCGTTGGGGGCCTGGCACGGGCTGGCCACGCCGGCACCGGGGAGGCGTGCGGCTGTCCGGCCCGCCTGTTTCCGTAACCGGCCGGCATCACACGGTGACGCCTGCCGAACGACAGCGGCGTCGCCATGCCCGTGTGCGGCAACGCGACGCCGGCTCGGCACGGGCCCGAGCGCCACCAGGAGCACGCCGCCGACCGACCGTTACGCCGACGCCCTGTTCGGCCTGCACCTCTACACCCGGGCCCTGATCGCCTGCTCCTTTCCTCCAGGGCCTCGCCTGGAAGACGCCACCGGCTACCGGTTTCACCGACCTCGGCCACTGAGGTCCTGCGCCGCCGCCCCGGCCGGCGGGACGCGCGAAGGCCCCGCCCCTGTGACCGCGGGCGGGGTCTTCGTCATGCCGTGCTCGCGGGGCCGTCAGGGAGCGGCGACGTAGACGACCTGGCTGACGGCGTTCTCGAACTGCGGTGCGCCGGTGTAGGTCGCACGCCAGTAACCCGCCCCTGCCTGCGGGGCGGTGGTGGAGAAGGCGTAGCCCTCACCGTTCCACCTGGCGTTCGGCACGGTGGCGACAGTGGTCCAGCCGCCCTTGCCGGTGGCGGAGTACTGGATGTTCACCGGGATCGTGCCCGGCGTCCAGTTGCCGTCGAACCTCATGCTGCCGCCGACCTCCACGGTCGCGGCATCGGAGCGGGTCGCGGTGAGGGACCGGAACGCAGCGGGCTGCACGACCATGATGTCGACGTTCGCCTGGGCGTCGGCCAGGAACAGGTCGTCGCTGTGCCAGCCGACCGCGATCGAGAAGTTGCCCCAGAGCGGCTGGGTCGCCGGGAAGAGCGCGTTGCCGGCGGCGTCCGTGGTGCGCTGGACGAAGTCGCCGAAAGAGTTGGAGCCCAGCGTTTTGCCGGCCAGCGGCTGCCAGCCGGTGGGCGAGTTCCAGAGCAGGGTGGCGCTGGTCGAGTTCACCGTGCCCTTGAACGGGACCTTCCGCTCGCTCGGGGTCTCGACGATCTTGGTGGCGGTCTTCTTCACCGTGATCGGGAAGGCCTTCGAGGAGGACTGGTTGTAGAAGACGTGGTTCGGGTCGTACTGGAAGGCCGCCTCGATGCTGTTCTGGTATTGGTCGGTGACCGGGAGCGTGGCGGAGAAGCTGCCGTCCGCTGCCGTCGTCACCTCCGCGTACTCCATGTACGAGCTGACCGCCACGGTCAGCCCGCCCATCGGGGTGATGGTGCCGGAACCCGGCCACTGGCCCATCAGGTGACCGCTGATGGTGACGCTGCGGTGCTGGTAGTCGACCGTGGTGCGGTCGACCTTCGTGTCGTTGAGGTTTGTCTGCACGGCGTAGTAGAAATAGCCCACGCCGGCGGCGGAAAGAGTGGCGCCGCCCTCGTCGGAGGCCGACACGTCGATGCGGTAGCTGCCCAGGTTCGGCAACTGGACGCGCCCGCGGTTCTTCCACGTACCGTTCTCGGCGGTGCCGGAGGTCAGCTCGAAGTTCCCCACCGTGGCCACGGTCTGCTGGGTTTCCATCGAGTACAGGCTGACCTTGACGTTCTTGACGGCGCTCGGCGCGGTCAAGGACAGGACGATCTTGCCGTTGTTGGTCCAGTCGTTGTGGGCCTCCTGGACCGTGATGCCGGTGCCTCCGCCGTCCGCGTGCGCGGCCGTGGCGCTTCACTTGACGGTCGTAACAGCCACGCCCTTGATGCTCACCCTGCAGCCGAGGCCCACGACGTACCGTTCACCGATCAAGGATCGCGTCATCCCTGCACCCCCAGGTGCCGACCCCGCCCGCGTCGCGGGGCGGGCAGATCCTAGCCGGGCTGCCGCGGCGCGAACACCGGCTCGCAGTCCGCAGGGCGTACTTCGGTGCTCCCCTGTGTAGTGCAGCGGCGCACCATGATCCCGGCAACGACGGCGACATACCCCCCACTACATCGACGCATCCGCCCCTCCTCGGCGCGTTTGCGGACCGCGTCAAGGGGCCCGGATCGACCGCCTCGCCCCGTGAGCGACGCGCCGCGCGACCACATGCGTTTCCGGCTGCCCCAGTTCTGGCCTCGGAGGGTCGTAAGGCTGCGGTGCCGACTGGGTCCTCTGCGATAGTGATCTCCACGTAACCGAGTGGGTACAGAAAGTGAGGTTCCGTGTCCAAGGTGAAGCTGAACACCAATCAGGGTGACATCGTCCTGGAGCTCGCCGCCGAGAAGGCCCCGGTGACGGTCGAGAACTTCGTTCAGTACGTCAGAGACGGCCACTACAACGGCACGATCTTCCACCGGGTCATCCGCGGCTTCATGGTGCAGGGCGGAGGCTTCGAGCCAGGTATGCGGGAGAAGAAGACGCGTGCCGCCATCAAGAACGAGGCGGACAACGGGCTGAAGAACGAAAACTACACGGTGGCGATGGCCCGGACCATGGAGCCGCACTCGGCCACGGCCCAGTTCTTCATCAACGTCGCGGACAACCACATGCTCAACCACAGCGGCAAGAACCTGCAGGGCTGGGGCTACACCGTCTTCGGTGAGGTGATCGAGGGGCACCAGGTCGTCGACGCGATCGCGGGCGTCAGTACCGCCTCCAAGGCCGGACACCAGGATGTCCCCAGGGAGGATGTCATCCTCGAGAAGGCTGAGATCATCGAATAGCCGACGCACCCCGACCACGTCCCGATGCCTGTGGCAGGGGTGCCGGGGGACCGGCTCTGGGACGGGTCCGAAGACCTACGCCGCCTGCATCCTCCTGGGCGGTAACGCCGGCGTCGTCAAGAACTGCACTCTCTCCAACGGCTGACACCCGCCCTGAGCGAGCCACACGCAGCGGGAACAAGAAGAAGGGCCGCCACGAGGTGGTGCCGGCGCCGCAGGAGTCAGCGCGCCTCGCCTGGGATTGATTCCGGGCCTTCGGCCAGAGTGCGGCGCCGCCCCACCGCCCACACGGCAAGCGCCCCGAGGACCGCGCCCAGGGTGTTCTCCAACCAGTCCACGTACTGGCAGGAGCGCACCGGATCCAGGGTCTGCGCCAGCTCGACGGCCGCCCACACCACGCACACGGCCGTGACGACCCGCCCCGGGCGGCGGACTGCCAGCGTGCCGAACACCCCGAGCACAGACCAGAGCACGACGTTGGCGGCGTGATGGGCCCATCCGCCGCCCAGAGTCCGCACCGAGGCGCCGTCCAGGCAAGCGGCCAGCCTCGCGCCCACCCCGGGAACCACCTGATCCGGCAGGGTGATCCCCATCAGCACCGCGGCCGTCAACAGCAGGCCGAGCACCGCGGACGGGGAGGAGCCGGTTCGCCGAAGAAGCGGCCGCCGCAGGGCCGACCCGACCGCGCCGAGGACGAGCACGAGGACCGCCGCGACGGCGGCGTGCTGCGCCGTGGACATCGCACCGGCGGACGCCACGTCAGGGGACACGACACCGGCGGACATGACACCAGAGGACAGGGCAGTGGACATATGCTACTTCCATGATCGTGCCGCGCCGCTGACCACTCTAGTGTGCTCGGTGACTTCGCCGCCTCCCGCTTCACCCTCAACCTCTGGACGTCCGGCATCCCACAACCAGGCACACAGCCGAAGCAGACCCTGCAATGGATGGCCCAGGCAGCCCAACCCACCCTTCCCCCTGACCGCGCCGCCCTCCCGCGCACCACAGCCTGAACACAACCCGGCTCTCCACAACAGCCTCCTGCGCTCGCCGCCGGGATGCCGAGCAGGCCAGCCCGGTTCTCCCAGTCCGGGGACGACCTGGGCGCGCTGCCGCTCCGGGGTTATCCGGCTCGGGCGGCCCACGGGTGACCCTGGCCTGGCCGGCCTACGCGGTACCACCGCCGAAGGGCCGGCAGGCGGCGTCGTCCCGGTGTCCTGGTGTGCCGAACCTTCGGTGAGGACGCCCGCGCCGTGAGGGGGGCGCCGACGGCTTTGGTTTCGGTGTTGCCGGTCCTCCAGGTGACCGGGGTCCGGTCGCCGGCTGGGGGCGGTGATCCCCATCGTGGCTACCGCAATGGAGCAGCACGCCGGGCAGAGCGCGGCTTCGGCTTGCAGGGTGGAGGCATGCTGTACGCCTTTGGATTTGAGCGGCTGGGTGTCGTGGTCGGCGATCTGTACCTGGTCGATCCTTCGCTCCCGGCGGGCCGCGAGGGGCCGGAGCGTGGCGTCCGCCTGGAGGTCCGGATGTTCGAACGGGGTGATGCGGGCGGCTCCCTGTACAAGGCATGGCCGATCACTTTGGAGCGGCCCTTGTGGCGGGCGGACTTGCTGGAGTCCGTGGCCAGCCCGCCGGGCAGCCTGGACCGCGCCCACTACCACCCCTCCTTCACCGGCTGGGGGCCGGTGGATGACGTGTTCACCCCAGAGCTGAGCGCCGACCCCGTGGGCTGGCTGGCCGACAGGCTTGCCGACCCGGCCGCGTTGCTGGCGGAGGCGGGGGTCGGGCGCGGAGAGGTGGGGCCGCACGACGTCGCCGATCTGCAGGCCGCGCAGCCGGACATCATGAGGTTCGTAGAGCAGTTGATTGACACGGCTGCCGACGGCCTGCAAGCGCGGCCGCCCCACTGGGAACAGCTCGCGAGCGCCCGCATCAGTTGGCTGTGACAGGGAGAACCCCATGATCGCCATGCCGGCGCAGGATCAGGACATGGTGGTCGACGGCATCGACTGCACGACGGTCCTCAACACGCACCTGGAGTGGACGCCGGAATTCGCGGTGCACCTCGCCGACGGCCGCAGCGGCCGCGCCGCCTGCCCGCGCGCCGACACCCCCAGCGTCTACGAGAAGGGCGCCGACCGCCGGGCGGTCACGGCGCGGCACGTGCTGGCCGAGGCCCGCTCCGCGCTGTGCGGGCGCCCCTTCGGGCAGACCTCCTTCGACCAGGCACTGGAGGCATACCGGCCGCGCTGGGGACACGCGGCCTGCTACGGCCTCTCGGCGGCCCACTTCGAAGCCCGCCGCCCCGGGCCCGGATCCGGCGGCCCCGGTATGCCGCGACTGCTGTTCAACCTCCTCAACGGTGGCCTGCACGCCTACAGCCTCCCGGTGGCCGCGGACTTCACCGAGTTCCTTCTCGTGCCCCGCGGCACGGCCATGGTGCCCGCGATCGACGCCTACCGCCGCCTCCTGCCGGCCGCCCGTACCGCCCTTGCGGACCTCCCCACCCGGGACGTGGGTGGCCACCGGGTACACGAGGTGGGCCCCGAGCCGAACAAGGCGGCCCTGGCCCTGGTCACCGCTCTGCTGCAGCAGACCGGGCTCGGCGACGACTTCGGCCTCATGGTCGACGCGAGCGCGGGCGACTGGCTGCACGGGGACAAGTACGTGCTCCCCGTCAGCGGCCGGCGCTTCGACCGGGACGGCCTCATCGGCTACTGGCTGGAGCTGATCGACACCTTCGACCTGGTCATGGTCGAAGACCCCCTCGCCGAAACGGACCGGGCCGGCTGGAGCGCGCTGCGCGCGGCCCGGCCGCCGCACTGCCGGCTGCTGGGGGACAACATCACCTCCACCTGCCCCGAGCGGCTGCCGGCGCTCGCGCACTGTGTCGACGGCGTGCTCCTCAAACCTGACCAGGCAGGCAGCCTCAGCGAGGCCCGCCGGTTCGCCCGCCTGGCCGGCCGGCTCGGACTGCCGCTGATCGCCTCGGCCCGCTCGGCCGAGACCGACAGCCCCCTGATCAGCCACGTCGCCGTCGAGTTCGGCGCCGAATACCTCAAGGTGGGCCCCTTCGCGGACTTCAGCTCCGTCCTGCGCACCAACGAACTGCTTCGCGGGGCGATGAGGTGAAGGACCGCCAGCTGGCGATCGTCACGGTGCGGCACTCGCTGACCGCACACAACACGGCGGGATACATCACCGGGCGCCTGGACGTGCCGCTCTCCGCCCAGGGCCGGGAGGCGGCCCGCCACTACGTGCGGGCCACCGGGCTGCTGTCGGCCGACATCGTGCTGTCCTCGCCCGCCCGCCGCACCATGGAGACGGCCCTGCTCCTGACCGGCCTGACGGAAGAGGACATCGTCTGCGACGTGCGTTGTCACGAGCGCCACTACGGAGCGCTGCAAGGACTCAGCCGCATGGAGGTGGCCGCGTGCGACGGGCAGATCACCTACCTGGAAGCCGGCGGCGTACGGCACTCAGTCAACCCGCCCGGTGGAGAGACGCTTGCCGAGCTGCGAGCCCGGGCCCAGGCCTTCCTGTCCGCAGTGCAGGCTCTGCCCGCCCGGTCGGTCCTCGTTACGTCTCACGGAACCTTCCTCCAACAGCTCCACGGACTGCTGCTGGGGCACAGCCTGCACGCGACCCTCTCCCGTCACGTCCGAAGCCTCCAGACCGACGAATTCACCCTTGGCACCGACGGCCCGCCCCTGCACCGCACACTCCACCCCGGCCTCGCGGCAGGACCCCTGTGGTGACCTGCGGACGCCGGCCTCAGGCGGTGGTCTGCTGGATGAGGTGGTCGATGACGTCGTGATGGCTGTGCCGGTGGCGGTAGGCGGCTCGTTGGCGGTCTGCTCCGTTGCCCTGTGCCAGGAGCCGTCGGCGGGTGGCGTGGAGTCGGGCGAGGTCCTCGGGGGCCAGGGCGGGCAGGGCGGTGGTCCACAGCTGCTCGATGAGCCGGGTGGTGGGCTGGAGGCGGCCGGAGGCCAGGTCGATGCTGTGGCCGCGGACGCCGTCGCGGGCGGCGCGCCAGCAGGCCGCCCGCAGCAGTTCCGCTTCGGGTCGGGGCGCGGGCTGTCCGTCGCGGACGGCTGCGAGGGCGGTGGCGGCCAGCCCCTTGACGGCGGCGGCCAGGAGGACGGTGTCGTCGACGGTGGGGGTGGCGTCGGCCACGCGGATTTCGAGGGTCGGCACGTGGTGGGAGGGGCGGACGTCCCAGTACACGCCGCCGCGGTCGAGGAGGGTGTGGCTGGTGAGGAGCCGGCCGATGAGGTCTTCGTAGTGGGCCGCGGACTCGAAGTAGGGCGGGGGTCCGGATACGGGCCAGCGTCCCCAGGTCAGGGTGCGCCAGCTGTCGTAGCCGGTGTCCTGGCCGTCCCAGTAGGGGGAGTTGCCGCCGAGTGCGATCAGGGCGGGCAACCAGGGCCGCAGGTGGTTGCTGAGGGCGAGCGCGGTGGCGAGGCCGGGCATCTCCACGTGGATGTGGCAGGCGCACACGGTCTGTTCGTGGTCCAGGGCGCGGAAGGTGGCCAGGCTCTGCGCATAGCGCCGGCCGGCCGACAAGGGCAGGGGGGTGTGCTGGCCCAGCACGGGGGTGCCGCTGGAGATGATCCGCAGGCCCAGGCGGGCGGCGGCGCGGGCCACGGACCGCCGGCTGTGGCGCAGGTCCTCGTCGAGGGCGGTGAGGCTGGTGTGGGGGTGGGTGCGGATCTCGACCTGGTAGCGGGTCAGTTCCGTGGTGACCCGGTCGCCGAGTTCCGTGGCCGCTTCGGTGACGACCTTGTCCGCGCGGGTGCTGAGCTGCCGGGAGACGGGATCGACCACGAGGTACTCCTCCTCCACGCCCATCCGGAGCACGGGTGCGGTGGAGCCGGTCGGTAGCGAAGGAGTGCCGCCGGTCTGTTCAGCGGTGGGCGCGGATGTCCACTTCTCGCTCTTCATGGCGACCAGTCTGTCACTTACCGTTACGGGATCGGGGGTCCTGGCTGGAAGGAGCCCATGTGAGGCGTCACACCTCAGTCCTGGTCATCGGCGGCGGCCCGGCGGGATCCACGGCCGCCGCACTCCTGGCCCGCCAAGGGGCCGAGGTCACGCTCCTGGAGCGTGACCACTTCCCCCGCTATCACGTCGGCGAATCGCTCCTGCCGTCCCTCCTGCCCCTGCTGGACGTCCTCGGAGCCCGCGAGACGGTCGAAGCCCACGGCTTCGTCCGCAAAACCGGCGCGTACTACGGCTGGGGCGGCCAGGAATGGTCCCTCGGCTTCGACGAGCCCGGCAGGCCCGCCGCCTACAGCTTCCAGGTCATCCGCAGCGAATTCGACCACCTCCTGCTGACCCATGCCCGCAACCAGGGCGCCGACGTCCGTGAAGGCGTCCGCGTCCGCCGGATCGTCTTCGAAGACGGCAGGCCCACCGCCGTACTGTGGTCCGACGAGGACGGCCGCCAGGGCCACCTCACCTGCGAACAGCTCATCGACGCCTCAGGACGGGCCGGGATGGCCGCCCGACAGCTACGCGACCGGCGCTTCCACGACGTGTTCCGCAACGTGGCCGCCTGGGGCTACTGGCGCCATGCCAAGCCCCTGCCCGGACCCCCGGGCGCGATTGGCGTGTTCTCCCTGCCCCGGCACGGCTGGCTGTGGGCCATCCCCCTGCACGATCACACCCTCAGCGTCGGCCTGGTCACCGACAAAACCTCCTTCAACACCGCCCGCCGCACCCGCGGCTCCACCCACGCCGTCTACCACCAGGCCCTCGCCCGACAACCCCTTCTCAGCGCGATCCTGGACCAAGCGCACCTGGACACCGCGCTCACGGTGGAAGGCGACTACTCCTACACCAGCCGCACCTTCTGCGGCCCCGGCTACTTCCTGACCGGCGACGCCGCCTGCTTCCTCGACCCCCTGCTGTCCACCGGCGTCCACCTCGCCATGTACAGCGCCACCCTCACCGCCGCCGCGCTGACCGGCATCCTGGCCGGCGACATCGACGAGGAACACGCCCGCCACTTCTACCAAACCGCCTACCGCCACGCCTACGAACGGCTCCTCATCCTGGTCAGCGCCTTCTACCGCATCCACGACGGCCGCGACTCCTACTTCCGCACCGCCCAGGCCCTCACGCACCGCGACCAACAAGGCCTGCGACTCCACGAATCGTTCCTCAACATCATCACCGGCACCGACGACCTCCACGACAGCCGCCACAACCTCCTCGACCACCTCCACACCACCCTCTCCCAACCCCGCCCCGGTCACAGCGACCACGGACTCGGCGGCCACAGCACCAGCGACCTCCTCCCCCTGCCCACCCGCCCCGACCAGCCCACCGCCGGCCTCTACCTCGACCTCCACCCCCACCCCCGCCTACGCCACGCCCCCGACCCCCGGGAAGGTTGAGGTGACCGGCTGCTCGTTGTCCCGGCTCGCGCCGGCGACTGCACCTCCTTTCCGCCGGTGGCCGGGTCGGGCCCGAACCCCCGACCTGGCGCTGTCCGGCCCCCAACGGTGCGATGTCCACGGCGCAGCACGCCGCCGTCGCGCCGGTCCTCGTGCTCATCCTCAGGCCGGTCGGGTAGGTCCTGCGACGGTCGCCTCAACGGTGCACCGGCTCCTCAACCACCGCGGTGATCGGCCTGCTGCCACGACCGCGGTGCTGGCAGGAGCCACCCCGCGGCACCATGAGCGGTCCAGTCGGGAAGACATAGAACGTCAGTGCGCGGCGGCGAGGCCGAAGACCGGGCGACGACGCCGGAGGCGGGGCCTGGGACTCGGGCGCCAACGCGTGGAGCAAGCAGCGCCGTATCGAGCACGCCGACTGTCTGGGAGAGCTCAGGTATGTCTCGTCGCCATCCTGCGCTCCAACAGGCAGCGGCGCTCTGGCGCGCGCCGCGGTCCCGTGTCGCGTGGAGAAGAGTCTCGTCCTTTACCGAGCGCGCCCTCGGCGAGCCGGTGCGTTCTTGAGTCGCGCGGCCGTTCGGGTGACGAGGGATCGTTTTGGCGCACCACCTGGGACTCCAGCGCCGTTGAGCCGCGCCTGCACGCGGCTACCGTCTCCTCGCACGACCAAGGGACGGCCTCTGCGGGGTCGGTTGGGAGGTGCCGCCTCAAGGGGCCGGGGCTCCGTGGTCGCGTATTCCGACGTCACCTACGAACTGCCGGGAGAACAGCGTGTCCGTACCGTCGACGATCGATCACACCGCCAGGAAGCACAACCCGCAGCTCGCCTACTGGATGGTCCAGGCCGCCGAGCTGGCCTACAAGGACGAAGCGGCCATCGCCGGCAAGGCCCGCGACTGGGGGTTCGACCGCGTACGGCACCACCAGACCCGCTTCACGCCGCCCTTCCCGCTGGAGGACACGCAGGCCTACACCATCGCCAGCGACAAAATGATCATCACCGGGTTCCGGGGTACCGAACCGGCGCAGATCCGCGACTGGCTCTCGGACGCCGCCACACCCCCGTGGCCGGGGCCGGCCCACACCGGCTACGTCCACTACGGCTTCGGCCAGGCCCTCGACTCGATCTTCCCCACCGTCAAGGACGCCCTGGCCGAACTCCGCGACAACGACCAGAGCGTGTGGTTCACCGGCCACAGCCTCGGCGGCGCACTCGCCATGCTCGCCGGCTGCCGCATGTACCTGGAGGCGCCGCGCCTGCAGGCCGATGGCATCTACACCTACGGTCAGCCCCGCACCTGCGACCGCCTCCTGGCCGCCTCCTGCAACAAGGGCTTCAAGGACCGCCTCCACCGCTACGTCAACAACAACGACATCGTCCCCCAACTCCCCCCGGAACCCGCCTACACCCACGTCGACACCCTCCACTACATCGACGCCTCCGGCCGCATCCGCCCCTCCATGCCCCTCCTCGGCACGCTCGCCGACCGCGTCAAGGGAGCCACGGCCGACCTCCTCGCCCCCGCGAGCGACGCACTGCGCGACCACCCCGTCAAGCAGTACGTGGCCGCGATGGAGAAGAACCTCACCTGACAGTCACCGAGTGGACCGAGCGGGGCCCTGCGCGCGGGCAGCGGGCAGCGGGTCGTCGGCCGCGGGAGCCGGGAGGCCGAGCGGGCCGCCCGGCGGGGCGGCCTGGTGATCAGGCCGGGCGTCGCGGGCAGGCGATGGTTTGATGCCATACCGCCCGGTGATCATTCTTGGCCCGGTCCAGGGCCGCCATGCGCTTAGGGCAGCGCCGTTCCGACGCAGCTGGCCTGCTCGGCCGTTCGGGCGGGTAACGGCCGCGTGTGGGCCAGGGGTTGTGTGAGGATCGGGTGAGCGGACGATGACGAAGCCCCCCTTGCCGGGAGGCGGACGGGTCCGGGATGGAGGCTGCGCGATGTTCACCTTCCCTGATGAGACGGCTGCCGCTCTGCGCGCACGGTTCGCCCAGGAGGGCTATGTGCGTCTGCCGGGCCTGGTCGGCCCGGATCTGCTGGCCCGGCTGGGAGCGGAGGCCGGTCGGCTGGCTGCGATCGGGCAGCGGCGGGACTTCGCGATGGCCTGCACCGACGACTCGCCCCGCCACATGACAGCCCTGGGAGGCCACCTCATCGCCGAGCACTCGCCCCTGATCACCGGCCTGTACACCGACCCGACCCTGATGTCCTTCCTGCAGAACCTGACCGCCGGCCCGGTCATCGCTCCACCCCACGTGCTGGAGCGCCACGTCCTGAACATCCTGCACCGCCCGGGCGACACCCACGGCGCCCACACCGACGACTACCCCTACGCCCTGGTCCTCTTCATCGAAGCCCCCGAGGATCCTGCGGCGGGCGGCCTGCTGGAATACGCACCGCACACCGGTGACCTGGGCGCCCTGGAGCGCCACGGCGTGCGGCGCGCGCACCACCGGCGCGGTGACGCCTACGTCCTGCGGGCCGACACCACCGCCCACCGCGTCACGGCCCTGACCAAAACGGGCCGGCGGCGGACCGTGCTGAACTTCGCCTACACCACACCTGAGGAACGCACCACGGTCACACCGTCGGCGGCCCTGCTCTACGGCGGCCCTCACCAGGAGCGGTGACAGCAGTCATCCCGGGGGCCTGTGCCACCATCCCTGACCTGCGCGAGCCGCGCTGGTGCGGCCGGACCGTACGGCAGACCTGACAGGCGCGCGGGCCCCGCACAACGCGCGGGGGCGGCGTGTCTTCGGCCTGAGGATCCCGGCCGTGCCCGATGTGGGGGAGACGGACCATCTGCTGGCGGTGGTGACGCACTTCCCCAGGCTGGTTGCCAGAAACGGTGCGGTCAGCGCCTGGGGTGAGGGCGGGCAAGTGGAGCATCATCCGGGTATGCGGCAGCACGGACCGCTTGCCCGGAGCGCCCGCGGTAAGCAGAAACTGTCCCATGGAGGCACAGAATCCCAGGCCAGTGGTGGCGACGTCGTTGGGAATGTGCTGGATGGTGTCGTAGACGGCCATGCCCGCAGTGACCAGGGCCGCCGGCTGAACGGATGTAAGGCGGATGTCCGCTTCGCTCTCCCAGGCCAGGAGAAGCAGCTGGGTGGTGACGGGTCGGCGCTCTCGCCGGTGATCGTGCCGCCGAGGTGAATGGCGCGGTTCCGTAGCAGCCGCTCCATGACCGCGTCCGCAGGGCGGCGGGTGCCGGGGGCGTGCGTGAAGGGCGCGCGGGCCTTCCCCTTTCGTAGCCCCCGTCCCGGCTCCCGGCGAACGTGCCGCCGAGTGGCGGCTGTCGTCGCCGGGAGCTTCGGGGCTGCGAGCCGACTATGCCGGCTGCCGGCGCGGCGGGAGGCTAGGGAGCCGCTGCTGCCGAAGAGCGACAACCGATGCGGCAGGTGGCGAGACCATCGGCAGGTGATCAACGGGATCATCTACCGGGTCAGTTCCGGCTGCCAGTGGCGCGAGTTGCCTGCCCGCTTCGGTCCCTGGCAGACCATCCACAAACGGCACATGTTCTGGTCGGCAGATGGCACCGGGGAGACGCTGTTCCGACACGTCCTGGCCGTTGCCGACTCCGAGGCGACGTCGACTGGGACATCAACATCGACTCCACCTCGATCCGCGCCCCCCTGCACGCTGCCGGAGCGCCAAAGGCGCCGCCGCCCACCCTGACGGCCACGTCAAAGGGGGGCCGCGAAAAGATCAGCTCACATGCGCGCGCACTTGCATCTGCAGCCGCTTTTGGAGGAGGCGGTGCGGCCGCGAGGCTCTCGGTCGCTCGCGCGGCGGGCTGACGACAAAGCACCTGAGCGGGCCGACTGTACGCAGTTCGAAGCGGTCATGGACTACATTCGGGTCCCTCGGCTGGGCCCGGGTCGGCCTCGCCGAAGGCCCGACAGAGTGGGCGCCGACAAGGTATACAGCAACCGCAGAACCCGCACCTCTCTACGCGAGCGCGGTATCCGACACGTGATCCCGGAGAAGCGGGACCAGGCAGCCGGCCGCCTGCGCAGAGATCCCGCGGCGGACGGCCTCCCGGCTCGACAAGGACCGCTACAAGAAGCGCAACACCGTCGTGCGCGCGATTAACAAGCTGAAGTAGTTCAGAGCTGTTGCGACCCGCTACGACAAGCGCGGATACGTCTTCCTCGGCACCGTCACCGCCGCAGCACTACCGCCCGCACCCTCCTATGTGGACCAAGAGCCGACGCAGTAGGGCCAAAACGGGTTGCGGCCGGGCATATGATCAGCTTAGGTGCGTTCTCGTGACTGCCTTGAACGATCTCGTACGTCCGGACCGCTATCCGCGCTCCTCTCGGTATGACCCCGCCTGGTTGCTCGACCTCGACATGGGGCCGAACCCGCTGTGGCTGCTCGAAGACCTCGCCCACGATCTCGACCTGCGCCCGGGCATGCGGGTTCTCGACCTCGGCTCCGGCAAGGGCGCCACGTCGGTGTTCCTGGCCCGCGAGTACGGAGTCGAGGTCGTCGCGGCCGACCTGTGGATCGCCCCGGAACAGGCGGCAGCGGTCTTCGCCGCGGCGGGTGTCGGCGGCCAGGTGGAGGCCGTGCGAGCGGAGGCTCACACTCTGCCGTTCGAGGAGCAGAGCTTCGACGCGATCGTCAGCGTGGACGCCTTCGAGTACTTCGGTACGGCGGACACCTTCCTGCCCTACCTGCTGCGCTTCCTCCGGCCCGGGGGACAGCTGGGCATGGCGACCCCCGCCATGACGCGGGAGATCCGTGAACTCGGGATGATCCCGCCCCACATCAAGGAAGTGGTTGGCTGGGAAGCGATCGCCTGGCACACGGCGGAGTGGTGGCGCTTCCAGTGGGACATCACCGAGTTGGTGAAGGTCACATCCGCGCGGCTGCAGCAAGACGCCTGGCAGGACTGGCTGCTGTGGGCCCGGGCCGGCGCTGAGCACCATCCCGACGGCCGGAGCGCGAACCAGCCCGTTATCGACATGCTCACCACAGACCGCGGGGAATTCCTCTCCTTCGCTCTGGTAACCGCACAGAAGAACTGAGCAGACGCCACGTCGACGGTCTGTCTCTTCGGTCGTGATCGGAGAGACAGAAAGGTGACGGGTTTGCCCCCGCGGAGTTCGATCGCCGTGTACGAGGTTGTTGCCAGTGTCCCGGCTCCCGTTGGGCGGGGGCTGTCGGTGGCAGTGCCTAGGGTGCCCGGGTGAACATTGACGATCTTTCCTGGCAGGCGCGCCACCACGGTGGCGTCTACCCGCGGATGGCGCGGACCCTCCTCGACCTGGGGCAAGTGGAACTGCTGGTCCGGGCGGCGGGGGAGCGCGGCGACTGGAACTGCGCGGAGGCGGCGGCCCGGGAGTTGTGCGCGGCGGGGAAGTGCGACCGGGCGCTGGCCTTGCTGGATCCGTTCGCTGAGATCGGCTGGCGACCTGCCGAGTGGCTCACCGTCGAGATCATGATCCACCAGGGCCATGGTGACAAGGCGCTCGCGCGGGTGCGCCCGGACGCGACCGAACTGGGCGACGGCCACGTGTGCGCCCGCTACGCCGAGCTGCTGTCGAAGGCCGGACGGATAGAGGAGGCCGTCGACGTGCTCTCACCCCACCTCGGGGAGCACTGGCTTCGCTCCCGCCTGGTCGAGATCACCGAGGGGCGGGGACACGACGACCTGGTCCTGGACGTGCTCACACGGGAGGCCGGGCACATGGAGGCTGCCGAAGGCGCGGCGTGCGAGCGGTGCGGCGGATCCTGTGGGACGAACCGGACGGACCGGTGGCATGTGCTGCTCCTGATCTCCCAGGTCTTGGAGAGGGCCGGGCGCACGGACGAGGCCGTCGAGGTGCTGCGCGCCGAGAGGGGCTTGGGCCGACGGCACCCCGTCAACTTCCCGGAGTACTACGCGGAGCTCCTCGCCCGGCAGGGCATGATCGAGGAGCTGGGGGCCCTGGCCGCCGAAGACCACCGCTCAGCCCTCGACGTGTATGCGAAGGCACTGGAGGACGCGGGGCGTGCGGACGAGGCGGAGAGCGTGCTGCGCGGACCAGGTCCGCCACCTGCGGCTCTGGCTTCTGGGCGAGGCAGGCCGCTGCAAGGAGGGCATCTTGGAGGCCACCGCCCTCAACGAGCGGGAGCCGGGCGAGTGGGACACCGCGCTGGCGCGGCTGCTGGAGCAGGACGGACAGCCGGAGGAAGCCCTCGCACTGCTCCGCTCCTCCACCCACTACTTGGTTCACCATGAGTTGCCCGACATGCTGATCAGGCACGGCCGCCCGGCCGCGGCTCTCGACGCCATTCCCACGATCGCCGAGAGTCGCGCGGCTGCCGAACAGCGGAAGCGGGAGCGGGAGCGAGAGGCGGCGGAGCGGCGAGAGCAGGACGATCCCGAGGCCGCTACGGGCGGGTTCAGCGTGGAGCCACCGTTCTAGCCTGGACCGCCCCGGTCGAACCGCGCTGAGACGGGACAGCGGGGGTCCTCGCACCGGCTTCCGGCAGGCAGTCCAACTGGCAGGAGCACGGTACGAGAGTCCGACGCACGACCGCTTCGGGCCCCTGAACAGCAGTGATCCACCTTCGCTGTCACAAAACGCGTTCGATCCAACTTCGGTGTCAATCGGTCCAGCTCCGCTGTCACACCTCAATCGGAGTTTGATCACCGCTGGTCAGCGACTCAGTGCACCGAAGGTGCGTTGAGTCGCTGACCAGCGCTTATGTGCAGTTCCTCGTAGACGGGTATGTCAGAGCCCTGCGTTCGTCATGCCAACTGCTCGATTGGTGGTGACGGGGAGTCAGGAAGGCTTGACCGTCGAGACCGGGGTGGCGGTCACCTTGTTGTCGCAGTGGGCCCACCACCCGTCCTTCAGGGCGACCTGGTGCTTCCCGGAGTGAGGCAGTCCGATGACCATCGTCGGGTACGCCGCCGGGGTCTTGCCCGACACGCAGTAGCCGTCGCCCTCCCCCTGGACCTGGACGAAGGTCAGCTTCACCCATGCCTTGCCCTGCGGCCGGACCGTCACGGTGGCCGCCTTGCCGGTGGGGGTGACCTTGAGCGGGGTATTGCCGGCGCCCGTGACCGTCGGATAGCCCTTCAGGACGCACGTCTTCTGGGAGACGTTGGTGAACTGTACGACCGCCGCCCCGGTCCCGGTCCCGACGGGCCGGTGGGCGGCCTGCCAGGCGCTGACCTGGAGGGCGGAGGCCGGGCAGGCCGGCGGCGGGGTGGAGGTGGTGGTGGTGCTCGCCGCCATGGCGGTGCCGGGCAGGATGCCGGTCACCGCCATGGCGGCGGCCGTGACCGCCGTCGTCGCCAGAGCCGCCCTGCGAATGCCGTTGCTGTGACGCATGCTGTCGTCCCCCTGAGTCGTCTTGTTCGCGGGTTTCGGTCGTCGGTTGTTGCCCGCGGTACGCGTGGTACGTGAGTGAAGATATGGGCGGGAGAGCGGCAGGGTTCCGTGTGGCGACCACCTGTGACGGAACGGTCAAACTCCGATGGCAAACGCTCAAGATCCAGCGGCACGGGACAACCCGCAAAGCCCCAGGTGGGCGAGGTGGGGCGTCGTCCTCGACGGATTCGGTCGACCTTGGAGGGAGGAGGAGAGGGCGAGGGAGGCCCTGTGACGTTGCGACCGCCCGTTGAGCCGATGCTCGCGCAGGCCGCCGAGTCGGTGCCGGGCCCGGCCGCGCTGCGGGCGGGGGTGGCCTATGAGCAGAAGCTCGACGGGCCCCGGGCGCTGCTGTTCACCCCGGCCAGCCCGGGCGGGACGGTCAGACCCGACGCGGGGCGCTGGTGCAGGACCGGTGGCCGGACCTGGTGGCCGCCGCCGAGGCGCAGCTCCCCGCCGGCCTGGTCCTGGACGGCGAGCTGGTCGTCTGGGACACCGAAGAAGCCCGGTTGTCCTTCGGGGCGCTGCAGCGCCGGGCCGCCTCCCGTGCTTGCGGCGCAGCCACCCTCGCGGCGAAGTGGTCGGCCTACTTCGTCGCGTTCGACGTGTTGCAGATCGGCGGTCAGGAACTCCTGACCCGCCCCTACGCCGACCGGCGAGCCCTCCTGGAGCAGCTGTTCGCCGACCACGCCCTTACGGCCCCGCGGACCCTGTGCCCGATGACCACGGACCTCGCCAAGGCCCGCGAGTGGCTCCAGACCTGGACCGAGGTGTCCGGGGTCGAGGTAATCGTGATCAAGCCCCTGACCGGGAGATATCTCCCGGGCTATCGCGGCAGCTAGACCAAGATCAGGAGGCGCGACAGCACCGAGGCGGTCATCGGCGCGATCACCGGCACCCTGACCCGTCCCCAGCTGCTGGTCCTGGGTCGCTATGACGAGGCGGGCCGGCTGCGTCCGGTCGGCCACACGGTCACGCCGCGCCCGGAGGTCTCCCGGCAGGTCGGGGAGACCTTGACCCGGCCGTGCCGGGGAACCCCTGGACGGGGGTGCGGTTTATCGCAGCGTGGGGGAGCCGGGACGTCTTGGATGTGGTGCTGGTGCGCCCGGAGACGGTGGCGGAGGTCAGCGCCGAACGGGCGGTGGACCACGGGGTGTTCCGCCATCCGCTGCGGTTCCAGCGGATCCGCCTGGACGTGACCGCCGGCGACGTGCCGCCGTTCGGGGCCGGGCCCACGGCGGCGGTCGGCTGACCGCCGCAGCACAGCTGGCCCCGTCCTCCGGGCGGATGAATCCGACCCTCGCGTACGCGTAGGCGATAGGTGCGGTATGTACTCAACTCGCGGTGAAACAATGGCTCTTGACGTTTTTGGCTTGGCTGTCATGGTTTGCGCGCGGCTCGGCTGGCGGGTCGCCTGGTGTGCGTGTGGGGTGTGTTTCGGCATCGGTGTGCGGCGTGAGTGCTACGACGAGTACAGGGCTGCGGGGCCGGCTGAAGGTGTCCGTGGCAGCCTGGCGGTGGGCGACGGGCTCGGGTCTGGTCCCGCCGGCGGAGACGGGTCCGCGCTGATGGTCGAGGGCGGTGGTGGAGGCCGCCGACCCGGAGGCGGTCCGTGCGGCGTTGCGGGGGCCGATTGGTGCGGGGGTGGCGGCGGACCGGCTGACGCAGGCTCTGGGCGTGCCGTTGCCGATCCTGCGGCCGAGGGTGACGGCTTCGGCGGTCGGGCACCTGGTGAAGGCCGGCCTGCTGGTTTACCTCGGCGGCGACACTCAGTACCCCGACGTCCACCCGGACCAGGTGGCCGCGCTCGCCCGCCGCCGGGACCTGCCCGCCCTCCTCGACCGGTACGTTCTCCCGGGCCCGGACCAGGCGGCGCGCCGGCTCGGGGTGCGCAGGGTCGACTACGACCAGGTCGTCCGACTCGGATGGATCTCCCCGTCGACCTCCGTGAGCATCGACTACAAGTCCCACGGCGGCTGGACCACGGCCCTGTACTCGGGGGGGGGCTCTCGCCCTGCTCCCCGTCCTGCGGCCCGGAGCCGACTGGGAAGCGCTGCGCACCGTGGCCGCGGGCCGCCGCTCGCGCTCGCGGGCCTGGCGGCGGTCACCCCGGGGCGGGACGTGGTGCTGCTGGGGGAGGTGGCGATGATCGCCGGGGTGGGTCGCGCGGCGGTGGTGAACTGGCGCCGGAGGCACGCCGACTCCCCGGACCCGGTGGGCGGGACGGACGTGCACCCGGAGTTCGACCGCCGCGCGGTGGCCGCCTGGCTCCTCGATCACGACGAGATCGAGATCCCTTCGCAGATCCCGCCGGCCATGATGCTCTTTGACGGCGCCGAAGGCCCGACTCGGCTCCGCCTCGACGGCCCGCGGCTGCTCCTGGCGGACAACGCCGAGGACGAGGACCAGCTCTCGGGCTGGACCACCGACGCCGACGCCGACGCGCTGGCAGAGCTGACGGCCGGAACGTTCGGAGCGCCACTGCGCCGGCTGACCGTGCCGGGCGTGGATTCACTGGCGGTGCCCGGTGAGGTGCGGGTGATCGACCGGTTCCGGACCGGATCGGGCGGGCTGAAGGTGACCCTGGCATGGCCAGCCGCCCTCCGGGGCACGGCCTCGGACAGGCAGGCGGGCGGAGTGGTTCGCCATGGGCTGGCGTGCGCGGGATCGGGAGAGGCCTGCGCGTGTGACCGCCACGCCTGCGGCGGTGTCGTCCCTGTCCCCTGGTGCGGAGAGCACCGCGCGTCTGCCGAGCCGGTCCCGGAGTGGCACCCGCGCGGTGGAATCCGGTGTGCATACCTGGCCCGTAGCCGGAGCGCTTCCGCCGCAGGCGTCGCCTCCGAGGTCTGATCAGACGGTGGCCGGAGGCCCGGCGAACGAACCGGGCCCCGGCGCTGCACCGTTCCGACCGGTCAGAGGCACAACGGAATTGGCGGAGCGGGGGCACTGACTCGGCCGCCGTTCGTCCCGTGCAACTCCGGCGCACCCTGGCCAACTTCCGTGTGCCTTTGTTAGGTTGCGCCGGAACCGACCTTCGGCCACTCGCCCCTTCGGGCCGTAGCGGTCATCTCTCTGATCCGCTTACACCGTTTGGGAGAGTCATGCGCACATGCAGAGTGTGGCACGCTGCGATCACAGGCGTCGTCGCCGTCGCCGCCGTGCCCGCTGCCGCGTCCGGCGTTCAGGAGCAGCCCTCGTCGACGGCTGCCGGGAGCGACGCGTTCTACACCTACAACGGCAGCAAGCCGCTGTCCTCGTACAGTCCCGGGGACGTGCTCAAGGTCCGGACGCTGCCGTACCACGTCCTGGGTATCGCGACCCCCCTCCAGGCGACGCAGCTGCTCTACCGCACCACCGACGCGCAGGGCCACCCGTCCGCAGGCGTGACCTCCGTGCTGCGCAGCCCCGGTGGCGACGGCCGCAAGGTCGTGTCGTACCAGTCATTCTACGACTCGCTCGACCCCGAAGACGGTCCATCCCGGGCGGTCGCGGGCAACGTCAAGCTGCCCGGCGGCTTGATCGCGAACGGTGAGTCCACGCTCCTGGCGCCGCTCCTGCTGTCCGGCTACGACGTCGTCCTCCCTGACACCGAGGGGGAGGCCGCCCACCTCGCGGCCTCCCGCGAGTACGGGTACAACACGCTGGACTCCCTGCGTGCCGCCTCCAGCGCGGAGTCGCGGACCGGCATCAGCCCCGGTGCGCGCGTCGGCCTCATGGGCTACTCCGGCGGCGCCGTCGCGACCAACTGGGCCGCCTCCCTCGCGCCCACGTACGCCCCTGACGTCAACAAGCGCCTGGTGGGATACGCCGAGGGCGGGGTGCTCGTGAAGCCCTCGCACATCCTCAGGTACATCGAAGGCAGTCAGGTGTGGTCCGGGCTCATCCCGGAGTTGCTCATCGGGCAAGCGCGTTCGTACGACTTCGACCTCAAGAAGTACCTGAACGACTACGGCAAGCAGCTGGTCGACGAGCACCAGCACTCCTCGATCGCCGACGCGCTGGGCCACTACCCCGGTCTGACGTGGAAGAAGATGGCGAAACCGGAGTACGCGAACCCGAACTCCGTACCCGAGCTCGTCGAGGCGGTCAATAGGTCCAACCTCGGCCTGGCACCGACCCCGACCGTCCCCGGCTACATCGGCCAGGGCAACGCCGGCTTCCTGGAGGGAACCACCAGCAACATCGCGGGCATCGGCTCGGGCGACGGCATCACGGTCGCCGGGGACACACGGGCGCTGGCGCGGAAGTACTGCGCCGAGGGCGACGCCGCAGTCTGGTACCAGCAGTACGACGTCCTCAGCCACTTGACCGCGCCCACAGCCACGGTGCCCACCGCCCTCACCTGGCTGCGCGCCCGGTTCGCCGGCAAGGAGGCCCCGTCCTCCTGCGGCAGCATCGCCGAAGGCAACTCACTTGCGGCTGACGAGACATTCCCCGCCGGATGAGGACCTGACGGGGGCCGCAGCGAACTTCGCCAAGACCGCATAGAGAATCATCGGCCTGCCTGATCCCGCGCTCCCTACGCTGCGTGAACTGACTGAAGGGGGGATCCTCGTGGCCCGGCAGCTGTCCTCCCCGGAGCGTGGCCGAGGTCTGCGTCCACGCCCAGCGCGCGCACGGTCACCTTCCGCCCACCCCTCGGCGACGCGGGGTGGATCACGATCTCCGGCTGGTCAGGCATGCCTCCAGCCTGCGCCCGGACCCGTAGTACACGCTCAGCTGCCGCGAGGAGCGGTGGGTGTACAGGGCGGACCGGGATGAGGCCGCCCGGATGCGGCCCCCGACCCGGGGGAGCGGGTCGGGGGCCGCAGCACCATGCACGGGACGTGTCCGCGGTCAGTGGCGGAAGGTGTCCTTGGTCTTCTCCTTGGCGTGGCGGGCATCGCCCTTAACCTGTTCGGCGCGGCCTCCGGCGGTCATCCGCTCGCTGCCGGTCATGCGGCCGAGGGCTTCCTTCGTCTTGCCCTTGGCCTGCTCGGCGGTGGCCTTGGTCTTCTCGGTGCCCGACATGGGGGACCTCCTCGTGTGGTACCGGATCGGTCGTGACCGCTCTCCTGCTCGCATCCGCGACAGGCAAACCTGGGCCGTCCGGTGTGTCGCGGGGACGGGGCTGGAGCTGGGCCCGCCGCGGACCTGAAGCCGGCGCGGTCTTGGGCGGCCATGGTCAGCAGAGCGGCGCATGCTTCGGGACGGCCACGGGGGCGAGCTGCTCCATCTCCTGACTGGCCCGCAGTTTCCAGGCCGCGGAGGTCGCGAGGCCCGGCTGCGTGCCCTGGGCCGTCCCACTGCCCTGTGGATCCTCGCCGCTGATGGGGATCTTTGCGAAGTGCCCCACCTGCTGCTGGAGGTTCCGCAGACCTGCTCGCCGTGATGCCCCACCTGCAGCACGTTGTGGACCGCTGCCGCTCGGGCGGGACGAGCTGCTGCTGTGCCGGTGGAGGCCATGTCAGTGCCTCCTGCCATCCTTCTTCGGTGATCAACGAGTACGAGAAGCTGTTGGCAGGGCTGGATGATGTGGACTGGGCCAGCCTGTCGCACGCCTACCAGTCGGCGGAGGACGTTCCAGGACACCTACGCACCCTGTGCGGGAACGACGACGAGGCGCGGGAGCAGGCTTTCAAGAGCCTGTTCATCAGCATTTTTCATCAGGGCAGCCGGTATTCGGCCTCTCCGGTCGCCGTGCCGTTCCTCGCGAGGATCGCCGTCGCCGGCCCCGCGGCCGCCCGCGAGGATACGATGTGGCTGCTCACCCGGCTGGCCGTGGACTGGCACGACGAGTACGACGTGACCACCGGCATCAACGTGACCGGATGGCGTGCGGCCGCGGCGGAGGTCGGACCGGAGGACCTGCTGCCCTGGTTCGAGGAGCAGGTGGCCGCCGCGACGGATGCCGACCAGCGCGCACAGGCGCAGGAACTGCGGGACTGGGTGGCGGCCGGCAACTCGCCCGACTCCCGGTGGTCGGCGCTGCAGTCCTACGACGCGGTCCTCGCTGAACTTCCCGGCCTTCTTGTCCTGCTCGATGATGCCGACGCCCGTCTGCGGACCCGGATCGCCTACCTCCTGGCCTGGTTCCCCGAATTCAACGCCACCTCCCTGCCCCGCCTCCTTGCCCTCGCCGCCCGCGAGGAGGATTCGGTCACCGCAGCCACGGCGCTGCTCGCCGCCGGCCTTGTCAGTCCTGTTTCCACGGTCGGGGACATCACCCCCTACCTGGATGCCGCGGACCCGCTGATGCGGTGGGCCGCGGCCACCGCCCTCATCCGCCTCGCCGCCCTCGACGAAGCGCCCGCCGGCCCCGGTCTGCTCGGCCGCGCCATCGCGGAACTCGCCGCTGCGGCCCGCAGCCCGTTCGACCGCGTGACCGACTACTGCGACGGCGACCTCCACGCCCACATCGAGCGCACCCTCCACTCGCTCCCGCCCGGCTCGGACCCGGCCATCGTGCGCGAGACGCTCCACGCATGCCTGCCCCGCATCGTCTGGGACTCCTCCGGGTCCCGCACCCGCAGAGCGTTCGAGAAGCTCTTCCACGCACCGCAGCCGCACCCCGCGCCCCGCTACGCCGACCTGACGGCGGCGCAGCAGCAACTGCTGCACGATCTCGCCGGCCACCGGCACGCCTGGCTCATCCGCTCGTCCGCCGACCGGCTGCGCGAACTCGGCCTTCCACACACGCAGGAAGCCCTCCAGTCCTTCGTCGGAGCGCACCGCGGCGCCTGAAGTACCGCAGCACCCCGTAGCAAGCGAAGGAAGGCTCGGGAACGTATGGGCTACACGGCCGAGATCGGCGTTGACGACCCGCACCGGCGTAGCTCCTGTTACCCCGAAACGGTCGGCCGCTGAGAGGTGCTGGGCAAGCCCAAGAAGAGCCTGGGCAAGCCACCCCCGCCCACGGGCTTGCCTGCTCCGGCCGTGGCTCGTCGGCGGGGCGACATCGGTCACGGCCAAGGCGCGGCTGCCGGCGCCCGTTGCCAGTCTGCTGTCACACCAGCAGACCGTCGACCTCAGCCCGCGCCGACAGCGGTGAGCCCCGCCCCCGCCGCAGCTTTCGACGTCTCACCGCTTACCGTGCACGAGCTCGTTAGGGGTTCGGATGGGTGCGCGGGACGATGACCAGCAACGTCATGCCGTGGCGGAGTGCGAGGATGCCCGTCTGGGAGTCGACCAGCCGCTCCGACCGCCGGCTCGGGTGGGTCCTGTTGAGGATCTCGAAGGCCGCGGTCCGAGGGGCGGGCTCCAGCCGGTCGACCCAGGCCGGGACGTCGGGTTCCCACAGGTGGATGGTCCGAGGCCCGCCGTATGTGAGGTCCTTGATCCCGATGGAGAAGGACACCTCTCGAACCAGTCGGCGGGCGAGCCGGTCGCGGCGCCCGAGGATCTCCCGCCAACCCTCCCAGTGGGTGGCCGGATCGACGGGCGGGGCGGAGGTCCACTTCTCGCCCCATCGGCCTATCGCGGCGTTCCGCTGGGAGAGGAGAGAGACCAGGACCCGGTGCGCTGGCGAACGCGCGTCGTACTGGGCGGCGAGGCGCCGGGCCAGCCGCGCGCCGTCGGCGGTCAGATGGTGGCCGGGGACGAAGGGCGCTTCCGGCGGCCGAAGGACGTAACGGATGATCTCGACGAGGACGACGACGGCCAGCAGGCCGCCGAACACACCCCCCACCAACTCCCATGTCATGGGTCGTCGTTTCCCCCCGCCGGGCACCGCTTGTCCGGAGTGCCTGCCACTCCGCTCGGAGGACGGACGGCCGGGGGCGGTCGGTTCCCCGGTGTGGAGCCGCGCATTCTCCCCAGGCCCTCCCCAGAGGGCTGGAAGGAGCCCTCGATCCCGTCCTGGACCCCTCCGGCGGCACCGGCACCACCACCACCACAGCGGCTGCCAAGGCCCCCGGACGCGTCGGCATCAGCGCCGACATTTCACCCACGTACATCCGACTCGCCGCCTGGCACAACACGCCCCTCCCCGGCACCGACCGCCGCCGTGCCGCCTCCCGACGCTGAGGCGGCACCAACCTCATGCGACAGCACACCTATTGCTCAGAAACTGATGGGCTTCTCGTCCAGGACGTAGCGGACGTGCGGGCCGCCGAAGGAGCCGCGGACGATGCGGGGCTGGCGTTGGGGTCTGTGGAAGAAGCGGCGTATCTCGGCGGCGAGTGCGGCCTGGTCGCGGGCCCGGTGCTGCTTGGGCAGGCTGTGCTTGAGGTCCGGGTTGACCAGCTCGTCGGGGTTCAGCTCGGGTGCGTAGGGCGGCAGGAAGCGCAGCTCGACGTTGTCGGGGTGGGCGGCGAGCCAGTCGCGGACTTCTTGGACCGGTGGGCGGAGTGCCCGTCGACGACGAGGTGGAACTTGTGGTCGAAGTGGCCGGCGAGCCGGTCCAGGAAACGGCACATCACCTCGGCGGTGAAGCTCTCGGTGAAGACCATGAAGTGCACCCGCCCTTGGTGCTGATTGCCGAGATCGCGCTCACCGAGAACCGGTTCCCGCTCCGCCGTGCGACCGGTGTCCTGCCCTTCTCGCCCCAGGTGGTCCACAACTGCCCGGAAAGTCCCACGTCACAGGGCCGGTGGTCGAGGACGGCCTGCTCGGCCTCCCCGAGCACCTGGTGCACCCCGACCGGCCTGCCCTGCGGCCGCATGGCCAGCGCCTCCCGGCCGACGGCCTGCCACTTCGCCCACCACGTGTCGACCGCCTTCAGCGACACCCCGAAGACCGCTGCCACGTCCTCACGGTCCCGCCCCGCCACCAACGCAGCCACCGCCCGCAGTCGCAGGGCCCTGCGCCGACGGCGACAGATGCCGCGCGCCCCCCACCGGATTGCCCACACCCCACCAACGACCCAGAACCCAGCCGCCGACTGGCTGTGCTGGCAGCCACGTGCGCCTACTGAGCGCCAGCGCATCCGAGGCAGACCGTCAGCTCCACCCTCACCTGGTCACCCGCCACGACGGTCCCGCCGATCCGGGCCTCGACGGGACCACCGGCGGACTGTCTGACGTACTGGTCGTCGCCGTTCTCCGATGCGACCCAGTCCGCCGCGAGCCAGGAGTGCGAGGCGGCGTCGACGCCGACGGCCACGGAGCCACGACGGGCGTCACTCACGCCGACTCGCCGAACGAGCGCTCCAGCGATCCTGCCTAAGGATCAGGCCCGGCGCGTCACGTGATCCATGATCAGCTCACCTACGGCATTCCAGCGCTTTCTCGACATCTCCCGGCCGTTCTCATCGAAAATGACCACTTCCGACGGTCGGCCGTTGGCGTGCCAGTACCGCCACTCACCTACCGCGGCACCCATGATGGCCACGCCCTCGGCCCGTTTGGTCCCGTCCGGCCACCACTCCTGCTGCCGCCCGTGCTCGATGCCCGAGCAGTAGGTGCCGAGCAGCTCGGTGTGCCCGTTGTCCGCGACTTCCTCGACCTCCCCAGTGAACAGTTCCCCTGCGTGACAGGTGCGTCCGTACTCGTCCAAGTAGGTCTGATCGCCTTTGATACGCATCACCCGTACTGAAGTCGGCGTCGCGCCAAGCGGTTTCGCTGGCGGCTCAGCACCACCACGAGCCTCGGTGGTGGGCCCTGACACGCGCTCGGCGGCGCGCTGCCCGCGCGCTGCCAACTTGCGCCTGAGCTCTGCGCGCCAGCGCGCGGCGTTGCTGCCGTCCAGTTGCCCGGCGAAGGCGGCACGGGCGGCGTCGACAAGTTCGGCAGGGGCCCCCGGACCATACTTGGCGATCTCCCACAGCGCGTCATCCGTTGCCATGTCGAGCCCAGTGCAGGTCCGCAAACCCTGACCACTGAGCACCTCTTTCAGCACGGCGCCGAAAGTCCTCGTCAACTGGTCCTCGGTCGGCCGGTCACCGCGCATGGACCCACCCCTCCCTGAAGCGAACGAACTGTCCCGTCCCTGTACGACGCCCGGGGCGATCGGGAGGGTTCCCGCCGCCGTCACCGCTCGCATCCTGCCGAACGATCCACCCGGCGACAACAACGCCGTCGAGCCGAAGCTCGTCTCTTTCGTATAGCCGCGGAACGGACTGCTGCGCGTGTACAGGCTGAGGAGTTCGTCGATGCGGTAGTCCGGCGCCAGCAGGATCGGGTCACCCGGCCGGATCCCGGTTGACGCTTCGCGCCACCCCGGGCTCGATCGCGAGGAACTGGGCCTCGGCCGGGTTCGTCGGCCTTGGGGTGCATTCGCCGAGCGGAGCTTCGGGGTGGTGTTCGTCGGCGATCCGCGGAGTGCCCGGGGTCGAGCGCGGGTGGCGGGCTACCTCGACCGTGCTGCCTGCGGTCATAGCGGTGACGATCAGGCCGTCGCCGTGGAAGCGGACCCAGACGCGCTCGTCGACGAGTTGGTGCGGGACCGAGTAGCGGACAGACTCGACCGAGATCGTGGAGTCCTTGCCGACCCGTCGGGTCTCGCCGAACGCGGCGGTGAACGGCTGCTCGGGCACTGGGTGCAGCCGAAGCCGTTCCTCGGCCGGCAATTCGGCCGGGATCCAGCGGGTCTCGCGGTGGATCCGGCCGTTCACTTCGGCCATGAAGTCCTCGCAGGCCTGTTGGAGTCGGCGAAGTCGCCGTAGTCGGCGCGGAGGTTGGCCGCGGTGGGGACCAGGTCCCGCTTCGCGGTCCGAACGGTCGCCTCCGTGCCGCTTTTCGAGGCGGGGTCGGCCGGCATGCACGAGCGGACGACCGTGCCGTAGTAGCGGGCGATCGGCACCAATTCGGGGCTATGGACCGCGATCCGGGCCACGTGCTCGACCGTGACGGTCTTCTCGTTGTCGGTCAGGCAGTAGGTCGGCACACCCCACCCACTGTCCGGAACGTCGCGTCCAGGCAGGCCGCGACGGTGGGCAGGGTCTTGTCGAGCACCAGGATGACCACCCGGAACCTGGACCAGGCCAGCCACGCACACCACAGGCTGGTGCGTCTTCCGTCGATGCGCGGGCCTTCACCCCAGTCCCACTGCAGCCACATCGCCGGCTCGGGTATCCACGGCCGGAAGACCCTGCGGTTCCCGGCCGGGTAGGACTCCTTCGCCGCAGCGACGGCCCGGCGGGTGGTGCGGTCGGCGCCAGTGAAGCCCATCGCGGCGATCTTCTTGTGAACAGTGTCGGCGCCGACCCGGCCGCGGGACCGTTCGACCAGTTCCTCGACCTTCGGCAGGAAGTCGTCAATCAGCTTCGACCGCACCGCCCGCTCCGTCGGATCGACCCCCTGCCCGCGCAACTGCACGTAGCGCCGCACGGTGTGGTGGTCGCACCCGGCCAGCTCGGCCGCCTTCGAGTCGGGAGCGCGGTGACCGTGATGGCGGTCGCAAGGTCGGGCGACGGCCTGGGATCCGTTCCCGCGATCTGCTTCACGCCGAGGTGGGCGAGGACGGTTGGGCGTACGGCTTGGGGTGGCGTGCCCGCCCTTCGCGTCTCGGCCGCCCGCCTCATCACCCCGACGACCGCCGGGTCTGGCCGGCCGCGCCCGCGGAGCCCGCGCCCCGGGAGTGGGCCGCACCGGCCATGACGTTCTCACGGGCCTGGTGATGGCCGCCTCCCGGACGGCGGGGTATCCGGGTGCGGACGGAGCGGCTTGGTAGGAGCTGGTCGTGCAGGGGGTGGAACACCTTTTCGCACTGCCGCCGGCCGCCACCCCGGCCTGGTGCAGGCGGAGTCAGTCCGCGCGTTCCTGAGCGGTCCGGCCGTCCTGGTCAGCCTGTGCCGGGGCGCCGCATACGGGTCCAGGTCCGGTTTGTCTCCGCCTGCAGCCTGTGCTCCGGGCCGCCGCATACGGTTTGCCGTGCAGCTCACTCCGCGACTGCCGGTACGGGCACGCACCGGCCGGGGCCGAGCGTTCCAGCACGCCTGCAGTCCTGTGCGGCCTCCCGCCAGGACGTCTGGGGGTCTTGTTCGCCCGGCTCGACCACCGGCCCGACGACGCGGTGTGGCGGGCGACCGTCGCGTACTACCTGCCGCGCCCCAGCCACGGATCGACGCTCAGCAGCCTCGTCCACGGCTGCGTGCTGGCCCGCCAGAAGGGCCCGGACGCCTGGCAGTACTGTCAGGGGGTACTCCTCGGCGACGTCACGGACATCCAGGGTGGCACCACCAGCGAGGGGATCCACCTGGGCGCCATGGCGGGCACCCTCGACCTTGCGGAGCGCGGTGTCACGGGCCTGGAGACCGGCCCCGAAGGCCTGTACGTCGATCCTGTCCCCCTGGGGGAGATGGAACCCGTCGCGTTCACGCTCTGCCACCGCGGACATCGCGGCGTGCGCGTACGACTGCTCCCCGGCAGGTTCGGCATCACCGTGCCGGGATTCTGCCAAGGTCCCCTGGCCCTCATGCTGCCCGGGGGCAGGGCGTCGTGGTGGCGGCCGGCGGAGAGCATCTGTTGCGTCTCCCTCCAGACTGACCCCCTGACCGAGATCCCTACTTCGGGGAGATCACCCGCGGTGCCCGGGAGGCCGCGGCCGCGGCCGGCGGGCTGGAGCACGTGTGCAGCGACCAAGCGGATGCGGGCTCGCGTCCCCCCGCCCGGTCAAGCCGCGGTCGTACCGCCTCCGGCGGTGTCGGACGTACGGTCTCCACGCAAGCCGGGATCCCGCGTGCCGGGGTGGAGGTACTCCAGGGGGCCGGGCAGGGGCACGCGTTGGCGCCAGTGGGTGCAGAGCAGCAGGGCAAGAGCCCGCTCCGCCTCCGGGTTCTCGGGGAGCGGCAGGCGGACTTGCTCGTACAGAGCGAAGCGGTTCGTGTCGATCGCCGCGTCGAGAGCGGCGCCGTAGCCCACCGCAGCCTGAACCGCCCCGAGGTACGACATCCGTGCCAGGAGCGCCGGGGCCAGGGCGAGAACGAGCCACCACTCCGCGTCCCACAGCAGCCAGACCGAGACGAGCGAGGTCAGCCGCTCGCGCCTCCAACGGCAAGCTGGCCTGGCGCTCCGCCCCGTGGAAGCCCCCGGCCCCCACGGCCGGCGCCCAGGGATCCTCCAGCGGGGTCGCGGAGATCCCGGACGTGACGGGCGTGGAGATCGACGGCCGCGGGTACGTCGTGGCCTACGCCCACGGCCTGCTCGGCAAGGACCAATTGCACGAGGGTGCCGAGATCGTCCGCCTCGCGGTCTTCCCGGCAGACGCGCAGGGAGAAGCCGTCAAGCCGCTGCGGGAAATCGACGTCCCGGTATCGGCGGATCCGGGCCAGATCCGGGTTCAGGCGACGGGCGGCCGGCTGCTGGTGGCCTGGGGAGAGAACGGACTCTTCCCCCGCCGCTCCGCGACGGTCAACGTGACCAGCGGCGAGGTCACCGGCTACCCGGCCGCCGACCGGCTGCTGCCGCAGTGCGGTCACGCCCCGATGTGTACCAGCAGCCGCGTCGTGGCCGCCACCGTAGATGGCCCCCTGGTCTCCATGACCGGCGGCGGATTCGGCATCCCCGGACGCTACTTCAGCGACACCCTGGCACCCGACGGAGTCAACCCCAAAAACGGCTTCCTCGGCTTCTGGAACGGCAGCGTCTACGGCGCCGCGGCCGGACGGATGCTCATCAGCTGGCAGCCCGGCGGGAACTGCCGCCCCCTCCGACCGCCCCACCCGCGACTACCGCGTGGTCTCCTCTCCCGACGGCCAGTACCTGGCCGCAGGATCCGTGGTCTTCGACCTCAAGAACAAGCGGGGCATCTGCCTGGAGAGCGACGGCAACGGCAAGACGATCGCCGTGGCCTCGATCCGCAACGGAGGCACCGCGTACGGGGCCGTGCAGGAATCCGAGACCGCCGACGTCACCGCCGCCGCTCAGCTGGATCTGAACACCCCCACCGGCGAGGCGAAGGTGCTGGAGACAGGAACCGACGTGCCTCTCCTGCACACCGCTGACGGAGCGGCCGTGTTCCTCACCCGCAACGGCGACAAGGGCCTCACCCTGGCGGTGCGCAGGCCCGCCGCTCACTCCTGAACGGCCCCCTCACAGCCTCGACGCGTACCGCGGAGGGCGTTCGTTCTCGGAGAACCGCGGAGGAGTCTCAGCGCCGTGAGACCGGACAACGACTCTCAGTACTCACGGATCCTTGACCACCACCAGCCGCCCATCCTGAAAACGTTCACCGGCCCAGGATTCGGCAGGGTGCGACGTTCGAACTCCTCGTCGATACGAGCAATCAGCCGGCCGAGATCACGCCGGGCACCGCCCGGGAGGTGAAGCATGACCTCTTCCAGATCATCTCGGGCATACTCCACCTCCAGACCGGGCTGCCAGACCTGGGATGCATTCAGATACCGGCCGGGTTGCCTGAACGCCCACTCGAAACGAGCGAGCGCGTCAGCAACTGCACCAGGCCACATCCGCTCATCCTCGACGCGGCGGACAGCTGCACGAGTCCTCGCGGAAACGCCCCGGATCCGGCGAACTACAACGTGGCTGCGAGGCCGCCACTGCTCATCACGGACGGCCTTCGGACGCCTACGCGGCATCGCCCTTTCTGATCAACATGCCGTCATCCTGCCACGAACGCAGCCGGCTCAGCACGCACGATCGAGCCCCCGCCACCCTGGGGGGCTCTTGCTGGTTGAAACCGACGCAGCCAATCGGTGCAGAAGGGCGTCGTGGCTACTGGTCGGCCGGCAGGTCGGTTCGGTGTTGTGTAAGGTCCGTGACGCCGTTGGGGTTCACCACGACCGTGTACCGGGTGTGACCATCGGCGGGACCCTTCTCCGGGGTCAGCTGCCAGCTGTGCGCGACGAAGCCCCAACTACGACCTGTGTAGACGCCCTTGATCCTGCCGTCCACCGTCCCGAGCGCGTCGAAGGGCTCTCCCTGCAAGCGGAACGTCCAGTGGACGCGGTACCAGGCGTCCAGCTGCTCCGCAGCGGCGACGAAGTGCCCGGCGCCCGGGTTCCGGGCGTCGGCCATGAGTCCTTCGGGGCGGTCGTTCCCGGTGGTTAGTGCGATGAGGCCCGAGCCGTCGGTCTCGGCAGCAGCCGGATACGTCCGACCGCGGTGGACCGCGTAGGCCTTGGGGCGGAAATGATCGACCTCGGACAGGCGCCGCACCATGGCGTGGAGCGGCTGGAGCAGGTCCTCGCGGTGCTCCTCCAGCGCGGTCACTTCCTCGCGCGGGAAGACGCCGTGGTAGCGAATTCCCCGGCGCTTGAGGTGCTCCCTGGCGAAGTGTTCGTCGGAGCCGAGGTAGTCACCCGTGAGCGCGGCGGGGTCGGCGCCGGTGCACTTGAAGGGCTGGTCGTGCCAGCGGAAAGTCCACGTCACGGTGTACCAGGCCTCGAGGCGCTCCGGGGGAACCGGGTATCGCAGTGACCCGTCGGCGGCCTTACGCGGCGCGAGGTCCGCGGGTGCGGGGCAGTCGGGTTCGGGCAACAACTCGATGCACGGCCACAGCCCCTCGGCGGCGAGGGCCTGGTAGGCGCCGCCGCGGAATACGGCGACTGTGCCCTTGACTGGGGAGGGGTGGCTCACAAGCTGAGATTCGTCGCCAGGCACGGTGCCGCCGGCACCGCTCGAGCTCTCCTGCGCAGCGACAACACAGCGCCTGTCAGCCACAGGACCTCCCCGATATCTGCATCCCCGAACTCTAGTCGGTCCCCTCCCCGTACGACGGGGGGATGGCTGCCGTGACGTGCAGGCCGGTTGCGCAGCCGCGGCAGACGGTGACGGTGGTGGCGAACTCGTCGCCGACGATGGCGCAGCCGGTCCGCCATTCAGAGCACGCCCACTGGTCTTGGCGGTGCAGGACGACGCCCGAACGGCGTCCGGCCTCTTCGAGTTCGACGACCCCATGTCTGGCACCGTCGCAGCACCGAGTCGACGGGGCCGTGGTCCTGCGCCTGCGTCTTCCTTATCCACAGGACGCCACGCCTACCGTCCGCGTAGACCGGCCCCCGCGGGCAGCGGAAGCGGGCGCCGCGAAAGAAGGTAGGGATGGGGAGCAGCAACTTCGACCGGCAACTGGAGGAGATGGCCGGGACCTCCGCGAAGGCGCTGGCCCGATTCCTGTCGGGGCTTGAGATGGACTGTATCCGTCGGACGGACGCGGCTTCATCCGTAAGGGCACCCGTGTCCAGGAGGGAGTTGAGGGCCGGGTGGGGAAGTGGTCTTACCTGCCGTACGGGCAGCGTGCTCTCGTCCGGTTCGGCGGACTCGGTGTGGTGGCCGACGGCGGATACACCTACTGGCGTCTGCCCGCGCAGACCCTGGAGTTCCTCCCCTACGGTGGGGCCGGCGCAGTCACCCTCGCCGCGGCGGGCGGTGTCGTCCACGGCATTCGGCAACCGCGGCCAGGCCGAGCTCCTTCGGGAATGGGTCGAGCCCCTCCATCTCGCGCTGGTGGGACCGCTCGGGCTGTCCCGGCACACCGACCCCCGCTCCTACCTCCACGTACCGAGGAACTTCAGCGACGACGACGCCGTCATCCGTTCGACCCTCCTGTCGCCCTCGGGTTCAACGAGTGCGCCGTCATGGAGGCGATCACCCAGAAGCTCGCCCGGCAGGGCGCTTCCTTCAGCTGGACCCGTGAGGGGCGCAAGCCCTACGTTGTGGCCCGGAAGGTCCAAAAGCCGCCGTCGAAGGTGGTCTTCTCCGACCCCCGCATCCGACCCCCGCATCCGAGCCCTCGTCGAAAGCGTCCCGGAATCCGCGCCGCTGATCGGCCTCGAGCGCGGCGGCAAGATCGTCTCCGTCGACCTGGACGCCGAGTCACCGCACGTCCTGGTCAACGCCGGCACCGGCGGCGGCAAGTCGGTCATTCTGCGCACCATCGCCTCCCAGCGGCGCGCTGGCCTACGTCCTGGACTTCAAACGCGTCAGCCACCAGTGGGCACGGGGCGTGCGGAACGTCACCTACTGCCGCGACATCGCCGACATCCACGAGGCGCTGATCGCCCTCGGAGAAGAGGGCCGGCGCCGCATCCACGCGGCGGAGAAGCTCGGCGACGACGCGGACCCCTCATCCGTCGGCCCGCGCCTGGTCATCCTCCTCGAGGAGATCAACGCGACGATGAAGCAACTCACGAGGTACTGGGACAGCATCAAGGAGAAGGGCGAACCCAAGGTCAGCCCCGCGATCGACGCGCTCGCCGAGATCCTCTTCATGGGCCGTGCTGTCCGGCTCAACGTCCTGCTCGTCGCACAGTCAGCCACCGCCCGCGCACTCGGCGGCCCGGAGATGCGGGAGAACCTCGCCACCCGAATCCTGGCCCGCTACACCCAGAACGCTTGGAGGATGCTCGTACCCGAGGTCCACCCGGCGCCGAAGTCGACGCGTCACATCGGCCGTGCCCAGGTGGTTCTCGGCGGTGTCGCCCACGGCACCCAGGTCATGTTCATGACTGACGGGGAGGCGCGGGCGTGGGCGATGGCCGGCCCCACCCCGAAGTCACTGCTGGACGCGGCCCCCGCTTCACCCGCGCGACCGAAGATGCCTGAACACGCGGAGCATGTGGCCCCGGCCCCGCTGCCTTCCCGACGCTCCGAACCGGCCCCGGCTCCCCTGATCAGCCCCGCCGATCAGACGCCGCACACCCTGAGCGCGGCGGCGCCATCCGCGCCTGCACCCGCGCCCGCGCCGGTCTCTGCCCCAGCCGCGGCCGCCGCGACGCCAGCCGCGATCCGAGGGAGCCTTCGGAGGCCCCGGTAGGGCTGAGCAGGGCGCAGGAGGAACTCCTTCCGGAGCTGACCCTCAACGCGATCCGCTGGGCGCGGGCCAACGACCCCGGCTTTCCCAAGCACGCGGCCAAGAAGGGAGTCGAACTGCTCTACACACCCTCGGAGTTGTTCAGGTGGGGGCGAAACCGCCAGCGGGCGTCGATCAACACGACGACCTCCTTCGAGGACAACACCATGGACTTCTCATGACGTAACGACGGGGGCGACGGCGGTCCAGGCGGCGGAACCTTGACCGCCCTTGGCGCTGCTCCGCTGCCAGCGGCGGACCGCAGCGCCGGAAGGACACCGGCCGCCGCTGCCACCGGAAAACTGCAGGTGAGGGCGTTAAACAAGCGCCCAATGCCCGATAAGATGTTCGATGATTGTAGTGGCGCTCCGCGTGCCCGAGAGGTGCGCGGAACGCGGCTGATACTGGGGGAGAAGACGTGGTTGCGACCAGAGCCAGATACGGCGACCGATCGGCACCCGGCGGTGCGCTGAGGGCGTTCCTGCGGTCCTGGATGGGGAAGTTCGAGCATGCTCCGATGGCTGAGCGTGTGGAGGACACGCTCATTTCCCGGATGCAGCTCGCCCGGACCATCCTGGGCATCGTCGCCGCTGTCTGGCTGATCGTGGCCTACCCGCTCAGCGGCGGCGGACAGGACTTCCTCGTCGGCAAGCTCGTCGAACTGGGTTTCTCGTGCGGCATCCTGGCGGTCGGCAGCATCATCGGCATCACGGCCTTCCTCGTGGCCAGCACCCCGGACCGGCGTCGCGACTTCGCCGAACGGCTCCGCGGGCCGATCATGGCCGCCGTCCTGCTCGTCGCCGGCCCCGCGGCCATGTGGGTCGCCTGGCAGACCCTCCGGGGCGACTTGGTCGAGAGCGGGGACCTGAAGGGCTTCTTCTCCGCGATCACCGGTCCCGGTTTCATCTCCTCCGCGCTGTCCATCCTGGCCCTTATCGTCGGCTGGCTGGCAGCCCTCGCGCTGCTGCTCGCCTCGATCCCCTACACCCTCCTGCTCTGCTACTACTGCGTCTTCACCTGCTTCCAGGCCAGCGAGGTGCACCAGCTGCTGCCAGCGTTGCTCTCGCCCCTGCTGGTCTGGTCGCTCTTCGCGTTCCAGCTCTTCAACGGACCTGACGTCGCAGCTCCTCCGGAAGTGCTGTACACGTTCATGCTCGGAGGCCCACTGTCGGTAACGGCCCTGTCGGTATGGGAAGTACGGCGCCTGCGCATCCGCCACGGGATAACACTGCGACAAGCGCTGGGACACTGAGCGTTTTCAGCGTTGCCGCTCCAGTGTGAGGACGGCTCTGGTGATGGCTGTCATGCGGTTGGGGCTGATGCGGGATCTGCGGAAGATCTGCCATGACTTCAGTCGTGCCATGCCGCGTTCGACCGGTGCCCGTGCCGCGGCAAGGGCTCGGTTGACGGTGCGCTGGGTGAGGGTGAGTTCGCCGCCCGGTGGGCGTTTGAGTCCGGTGGTGACCCAGGGGCCGGCGCCCTGGTAGGCGATGTCGGTGAGGATCGGGACGCCTTGGCGCTCGCAGATCCGGATGATGCCGTGGGTGCGGGCCGCGGTCAGGTCGTGGGTGCGGCCCGGCAGTGCGGGTGAGATCCGCAGGACCTCACCGGCGGGGTCCGTGACGACCTGGACGTTCACGCCGTGCCGGTGGTGCTTGGCCGAGTAGTCGGCTCGGCTGTCGCCGACGCGGTCGCACTCGGCGAGGGTCCCGTGCAGGAGGACGAACTCCGGATCATGCTCGCGCAGCGCCTTGAGCAGGCCTGGGGCCCCTTCGGCGAGCAGACCGGTTACTGCGGTGACATAGGCGTGGGCGGTGCCGCCCGATATCCCGAAGCCGGCAGCGATCGGGTGAGGGAGTCGTGGCGGCATAGGTACACCAGAGCGACGAGCGCCCGCTGGTGCGGCGGGAGTCTGCAACTGCGGTCACCCTTACGGGTGACGATGAGCATCGTGACCCACTCGCCCAGGGCATGCGGGAGGTCGAGTGCAGCAGGATAGGGAACCAACAGGGATCCTGCCGGTGGGTTGGGACTTCGAACACCTCCCCCAACGGCACGGGAACCTTGTGCGTTGCGGTCCTCACCACGGCCTCACCGGCCTCACCCGATCAGTAGCCTGGTTGAAAACGCTCACGCACAGGACGGCTCCTTGCGCGGAGCTGAACTGGCGGAGCGTCCTGTGCATCGCCTACGCGGACGGGCAGCTGAAGTTGGCGAAGAGGGAGTTGCACGGGGATTTCGCAGGCACGTGGAGCACGCTCGCCGTCGATGCCGCCGGCGGCTCCTGGCCCTCCCTGGTGTACGACAAGGACACAGCCCACATCGCCTACATCAAGGACGGCAAGCTCTGGTACGGACGGGGCGTGCCGACGGTCTGACGGCCCTGCCGCAGTGGCGTCAGTGGGTGCGGCGTCGGCTCAAGTGTTGCAACCTCCACCCGAGCGTGGGCGTGTTCGATGCATCGGCATGAAAGATGCAATACCGTCCCGAGCGGTGTGCAACCGCGATCCGGTCATACACGATCTGCGGTTGGCACCCCGTCCAGCTCCGTAGGTCGAGCGGGGTCCCACAGGAGGACGAATGTCGCACCCATCAGCGCCCCACTGCCAAGAGGCCAAGGCTGCCCTCAAGAAAGCCGTAGAACACAGAAAATACAGGCTCAAGATTCTGCTCGAAGCCGAGGAAAAGCTCAAGAAGCTCAAAGCGGAAAAGCCGCCGAACCCTGCGGCCATCGCAGCCCAGGAGGGCGAGGTCGAAAAGGATCGGAAGCTCTGGGAAGAGGCGAAGGAGAAGGAGGCCGATTGCGCGGATGCCGTGGATCAATTCTGCAATCCGTAACGGGACCACTAGCGCCCCTCACGATGTCGAGTCGCTCACCGACGCCTACTGGAACGGCATCTCCCGCAGAGCACCGACACCGGCCCGAGCTGTCCACCTGCTTGGCCAGATACCGAAACGGGTCGGACCAGGCCCCACACGATCACACCCTGGGGAATCACGTGATCGTGGACGTGAGGAACTACGTGAACGTCCACAGAGCGCGCACCAACCTTGCCGCGTGTGCCGTCCGGTCTTAGACCGTGTTCTATGTGGTGAGGCGGACGAGTCGTTTGTAGCAGCAGATGGCGGCGGCGAGGCCGAGGAAGGCCAGGTAGTTGCGGGGATGGCGTTCGTAGCGGTGGCTGAGCCGGCGGCAGCCGGTAAGCCAGGACATGGTCCGCTCGATCACCCACCGCCGACGCCCTAAGCGTTCGGACGACTCGATGCCCTTGCGGGCGATGCGGACGCCGATGCGTTTGCCGCGGAGCCATTTCCGCAGTTCAGGTATGTTGTAGGCCTTGTCGGCGTGCAGGCGCTGGGGCTTGAAGCGGCGGCCTCGGTGGGGGTCGTGTCTCGTTTGGTGACCGAGCACCATGGGCTTCAGGGCCTGACTGTCGTGGGTGTTGGCTGCTGAGAGGCCGACGAGGAGGGGCAGTCCGGCCGCGTCCGACAGGACGTGCATCTTGGAGCCCGGCTTGCCCCGGTCCACGGGGCTCGGACCTGTGAGTTCGCCCCCTTTTTCGCCCTGACGTGGGCGGAGTCGAGGACCGCTCGGGACAGGTCGAGGAGACCGGCATCGTCGAGCCGGTAGAGGATTTCCTCGTGCAGCCGGCCCCATACTCCGGCTCTTGACCAGATCAGGAAGCGGCGGTGGGCGGTCGACTTCGATATCCCGAAGCACGGCGGCAGGGCCCGCCAGGCGCAGCCGGAGACCAGCACGTAGACGATCGCCGCGAACAGCGTCTCATCAGGCGTGTCCTGCGTTCCGCCGCCTTGCGGCCGGACCTTCGACGGTGGGATCAGTGGCTTCGCGATCTCCCACAGTCCGTCCGGAACAATCCAACTCCACGTACCCCGCCCCATACACAGCTCAACGACGTCTCACCACATAGGACACGGTCTTACTCGGCGAGACTGGTCGGGATCGAGCAGGCCCACGGCTGACCCGAGGGGCTGATCCGCCCGGCCCTGCCGCGCGATCGGCAAGGTGTTGAAAACCAGATGATGCGAAAGAAGCAGGAGCGCTAGCGTGCGCGCATGGATCTTGAACTTGGAAAGACCGTGCCCACCGTTCCCGTTCCTCTCGATGCCGAACTTCGGGTCGTCTACGAGGCCTACCTGGCGGAGGAACCGGACGTGGCGCCGATGAGTCTCGAGAAGCTGTCGGCGATCCGCGCCGAGGCCGACGCCGCAGTGGCGGCACACGAGGAACACGAGGACCTCAGCCATGGCGGGCGCTTCACCGTCTTCCAGCCTTCGGTGCCCGGCCTGGACGGCGCCCCCGGGATCCCGCTGCTGGTGTGCACACCCGCCGGCGCGCCCGCAGCGCGGCCGGCGCTCTACTTCACACACGGCGGCGGCTTCTACGGTGGCGATCACCGCAAGGGGCTCGACCAGATACTCGAGACGGCCGAGCGGTTCGGGGCCACGCTGATCTCGGTCGGCTACCGGCTCGCGCCCGAGCACCCCTACCCCGCCCAGATCAACGACGCCTACGCCGGTCTGCTGTGGGTCGCCGACCACGCGGACGAGCTCGGCATCGACTCGGAGCGCATCGTCGTAACGGGCTTCAGCGCCGGCGGCACCCTCACCGCCGCGCTCGCTTTGACCGTGCGCGACAAGGGCGGTCCCCGCCTGCTCGGCCAGCTGCTGATGGCCCCGCTGCTCGACGACCGCAACGACAGCGCCTCGGCCCTGCAGATGGACGACGTCGAACTCTTCGACCGCAGCCGCAACGGGTTCGCCTGGAGCTCCCTGCTCGGCGACGTCCGGGGCGCAGCTGACGTGCCGCAGTACGCCGCGCCCGCCCGCGCCACCGACCTGGCCGGCCTGCCGCCCACGTTCCTCGACGTCGGCTCCGCCGAGTGCCTGCGCGATGAGGTCCTCGCCTACGCCGACCGGATCTGGCAGGCCGGCGGCGAAGCCGAGCTGCACGTGTGGCCCGGCGGAATCCACGGATTCGACCGGAAAGCCCCCGAGGCGCGGATCAGCAAGGCCGCTGTCGCGGCGCGCCGCGACTGGCTCGAGCGCCTCCTCGCCACCACCTGACGGTCCCCGCCGGCGGTAGTCGGTCGCGGGATGGACAACGTCCCGGCAGGCGTCCCGTGGCAACGAGGTCGAGGAACCTTACGACGGAACCTGGGCGGACAGCCGCGTGACACGGAGCCCTCCCGAGGTTCTGGACCGACAAGCGTCCAGCATCCCGGCTGGTGCCGTCGGCGGCGCACTTCGGCAGCTCGTCGTGGGCGTCCTTCCAGGAGCCGGAATGCTCAGGCAGGTCCCTGCGATGCACGGGGCACCGGTGCGGTACTTGAACGCGTGGCGACAGTCCCTGGCAACTGCGGGGATTCCGCCCGTTCCCACGGTATGTAGCCGTACTGGGGCCGTGTGACCGCGCGCGGGTCGTACCCGAATTCGGTCCAGGCGTAGCACCAGGAACAGAACCAGCGTTCCTTCACCGCGATGTCCCACGGCATCCGCGGTTCAGCCACCGGCATGCGTCGCATCTCATGGCCGCAGACATCACCTATCACACACCCGGGCGGCTGCCTCGTGAAGGACATCGGGAACGAGTCGGCCGTCGAGCGACATCCTGGTTCATTCCATAGAGGTAAATATCCCCTCTTCGCTGGTCGAGCCGTGCTGATAGCTCGAAACTCGTTTGGGGCGCGGCCGATCACGACCCTGCCAGTGCGACCTCCGGCATCTGAAAGGCTCCTTATGGGCAACGGCAGGCTCCGACTCACCATCATCGCCGCACTCGCCTCTCTGCTGATCGGCGGCGCATCGGCTGGTACGACAGCTGCGTCCGACCGAGGCGGCGACGAGCAGGCAGACACGGCGGTGCCGGGTGTCGCGCCTTCCGGCTCCGACGCGGCCGCGGTCTATCTGGACGCTGCCGGTCGGGTGATCGATATGAATGCGGTCGATGAATCAGGTACGACTCGGCACGCTGCCGCGCTTGGATGCACGCCGGTCAGCGGGAGGGACAATCCACACCGGTCGAGCACTGGAGTGGCAGCCTCCGGTCACGGGTGGTGGGAGAAGGGCAACTGCGGCAGCGACCGCGCCAAGGTGTTCAACTGCCTGTACGAGTGGTACACCGACAACACCTGGCGCCAGCAGGCATGTTCGGAGACCAAGACGCTCAAGCCGGGTGGCGGGAGCGTTCAGCGCACAGCGGCCCGGCGTGACTGCCGCGACACCCAACGTACCTCGTGGCGCAACCATGTGGACGTCGATGTGATCGACGAGATCGACACCGGAGAGAAGCCCATGAACCAGGCTGAAGTGGACTGCCGGGTCTACTGAGAGGCCCTGTCGGCCCCTCCAGTGGCAGGAGGTCGCCGAGTCCATCCAGAGGGAGAGCGACATGTCGGATCAGACGTCGGAGCAGGATGCCCTCGCGCAGCCGGGTGTGGCGCCCTCCGCTCGTCGCACTGCGGGAACCATGTTCGCCGCGCTCTACGGAGAACTCGTCCCGCACGCGTGGCGGGATCCCGCGTCGGAACACGACGCATACCAGTTGTTCCATCAGCGATCGCTCGCGATGGGCTGGCTCGACGACAGGGCGGGCGCTGAGGAAGTGAGTGCCGCCGGTCGGCGCGCGCACGCCGCGCCGGGGTTGTGGGCCATGAACGACGCGGGCTGGAGCCACCCCCTGTCCGCTCCGCGGCCGAACCTGATCTCGTGGTTCCAGGTCGAGGTGAGCGCATTGCCCGACGACCGGCCACTTCCCGTCCAGCCGTTCCTGCGCTGCGCTCAGGACACGACAGAACGGGCCGGCGCCGTGAGCCTCACCGCGGTCCAAATCCTTCTGCCGGTGCAGGGGATCGAAGCCTCGGCCCGCCCGCCGTACGCACTGGTGCCGTCCATGCGGACCTCAGACTGGTTCGGGGAGTGCGACCGCCGGGCACGGGTACCCGTGAAGGTCCGCATCGACGGCGGCGTCGACCGGTCGATTCCCATGGTGGCGCCACAGCTCGCCCGCCACGTCGTCTCTGCGGAGCAGAACGTGTTCGCCGGCGAGATCGACGAGGTCCTTCCGCCGAGAGAATTTCCGGCGCCGCCGTTCGACGACCGCTTCTGGAACGGTCCGCCCCTGCACGGAATGACACTCTCCGGTGAGTTGGCGGAGTGGTCCTGTGACGCTGTCGGCTGGCTCGCCGCGACCGTGGCCGACTCCGCCGCTCACCTCGGCATCCACACGCCGGTGCTGTTCACCATCCTACAGGGCTGACCGTCCGGCAGCCCGGCCGGATCCCCTCCAGGGAAGCGTGTAGCGGCTGGCTGTCCCGCAGCCCGAGCCCCCTCCTCGAAGCCCGAGTGCGGAGGTCGGGCCTTTCGAGCTCTGTTTCGTGCTCTGTGCCCTCCCGCAGCCGGACCTGCGTGGCGCACGGCCCCCAAGCCGGAAGGGGCGAGGGCCACCATCTCGACGCCGAGGCCGCTGCCCCGATCGTCGTTGAGATCCAGGGAGCGCCGGACCTCGACCGCGCCACCGAGTTCGGACGTGAGAGTTGGACCGGAACCTCCTCGTGGGCTTGTGAGCTCGTGCGTGCGTGCCACGGCCCACGGAGGCCCGGCCTGCCCCCGGCGCCGGGCCTCGGTTCACGGGGGGTCCGTCACACGTAGTTCATGGGGCACTGCCGGCGGAGCGAGTGCTCGGCGGCGCGGAGGTAGAGCGCGGTGTAGTACGCGGCGTCCAGATCCTGGGTCCATGGTCCGGGGTGGGCCGCGGCGGCTTCGGCGGCGGCTGGGCCGCCGAACCAGTTACCGAGGTCGAGGTTGTCGCACCGGCTGGGCACCTGCGGCGGCAGGGCGAGCCGCGAGGCCAGACCCCGCGCCGCCCCGAGTACGCGATGTGCGCTGTGGACGGTCGTGGTGTCGCTGTACGGTCCCGACACCGGCAGGGTGATGGCCCCGATGAAGTCCACGGGTATCAGCAGGTCCCAGCCGAGCAGTGCCTCGCAGCACTCATCGCCGTCGGGTTGGGCCCGGCACAGTTCCTCGAAGGTCCGCATCGGCCGGTACATCTTCTCCTCGAACCACGTACCGGACCCGGACCCTTGCCCGAGGCCGGCCGCCGGTGGCGGCGTGCAGCGCGGAAGGCCGCGCCGGACCAGCTCGCCGTCGAGCAGCCGGGCGGCCGGCCCGAGGACGTCATCGTCCGACCAGGCGTCGGCGTCGACGCTGCACAAGTAGATACCCATGAGGGGACCCTACGATCCCCCTCTGACATCCCCCGGCGGTCCTGGACGCGGAGGCTTCCGCGCCGAAGGGCGAAGGACCTGATCCGCGTTGAACTAGTCTTCTGGGTCAGGAATTCTATTCAGATATGAGGCGAGGCGTTCAAGGATCTCGTCTGCGGTCATGGTCAAGACGTAGGGCTTGGGGTCGGTGTTCCAGGCTGCGATCCAGGTTCGGATGTCCTTCTCCAGAGCCTGGACGGTCTTGTGGACGCCTCGCCGTATCCGCTTGTTCGTCAGCTCGGCGAACCATCGCTCCACAAGGTTGAGCCAGGACGATCCGGTGGGTGTGAAACGCAGGTGGAACCGGGGGTGTGCCAGCAGCCAGGTCTTGATGGCCGGGGTTTTGTGGGTGGCGTAATTGTCCAGCACGAGATGGATGTCGAGGCCGGCCGGTACTTCCCGGTCGGGCTTGGTGAGGAACTTCTTGAACCCCTCGGCCCGATGGCGGCGGTGCAGGGGCCCGATGACCTTGCCGGTGGCCACCTCCAGAGCGGCGAACAGCGTGGTGGTGCCGGCGCGGATGTAGTCATGTGTGACGCGTGGCGGCGCTTCGGGCGTCATCGGCAGCACCGGCTGCGAGCGGTCCACTGCCTGGATCTGCGACTTCTCGTCCACGCAGAAGACCAGGGCCCGCTCCGGCGGGTCCAGATAGAGGCCGACGACGTCGTGGACCTTGTCGATGAAATACGGATCTGTCGACAGCTTGAACGTCTCCGACCGGTGCGGCTGCAGGCCGAACGCGCGCCAGACCCGTGACACAGTCGACTGCGACAGACTCAGTTCCTTGGCCATTGAGCGCGTCGACCAGTGCGTCGCGTTCTTCGTGGCGTGTCGGGTCGAAGGGATGCCATAACCGCCATGCCTTCTCAGCGAGCGGCTGCACGGCCTACCAGCATGCGCGGGTCTTGCCCGTCGAGGAGGTCCCCACCAGGACCACGATGCCGCTGTGTCCCTCCGCGGCCTCCGCTACCACGTCGGACAGCACCTGATCATGCTCGCGTCGCACGTACCCAGGCAGTACCCGCACGCCGACGGCGCCCGACGTGCTCTGGCCGGGGCCGGCTGGGTGGTCGTGCGGCTCCCACTGCCCGATCGGCCGGCCCGGCCCCGGCACGTCGGCTGACGCCGCACCGGTTTCCTCGGCCGCGGTCCGCCTCAACTCCAGCAGCTCGACCACCGGCAGTTTCAGTGCACGGGCCAGCAGAGTCACCGTGTCCACCGATGGCACGCCTCCGCGGGGCGAGAGTGCCTTCGAAACTGTCCCGCGCCCGACACCGGCGTTCCTGGCGAGTTGCGTCTGATCCAGGCGGGCGAGAGCCCGTCCCTCATCGAGTCTCCTGCGCAGTTCGGCCTGCGCGGGACTGCGGTGATCCTGCTCGTCGTGCATGTGATGGCCCCCGGGGTGGTGTGTGCGCCCGTGTTCATCTTCGTCCCCGTGAACCATGGCGCACAGTTTCGCGAGCTTCATCCCTGTCAACATCCATCGAGTCCGGGGAGTCCGTCGTGACCGTCGCCATCGTCCTTCTCGCGGCCGCTGTCGCTGTCATCGTCGCGCTGCTGTCCGCCGTCGGCGCCGGCACGCTAGCCCGTATCGACGGCGCGACCTGGCCGACGGCCTTCACTCGCGCGGCCAAGGCCTTCGCCGCCGCTCTCGCCCTCGCCGCCGCCGCGGCTCTTTCCCCCTTCCTCACCTGACGACCAGCCCACCTCCATCTCTGAAGACCCACTGGCTTAATTCACGGGTTGTGGTTCTGGCCAACTTCTGTGCTTGTTCCTTACCCTCCGGCCATTACGCAGCGTGACGGGCGGCCGCTGGCTCGGGTAACGCCGAGATGGATCAACAGGGCCATGAGCTGTTCTTGAAGTACTGGCGAGGCAGGCGAAGGCGTCTGGCGGCGCTGACCATGATGTGTGTCAGCCGTGACGAGCACACTTGGCGCCGCGCGACCAACGTCGCCGCGGCCAACATGCTGCTGATGGCGGGAGGCCTGCTTCACGAGACATCGTCGACCGTGACCCCGTCCGCTACGGACAACCATCGGCATGGACCGTCTTCGGTACCCCCGCCGCGCTGATGACCGGATCTTCGCTGAGATCGCCGGCTGCTTCAGCGCCTCCGGAGCACGATGCTCTGGTGCTACGCCGGCGCAGGTCGAAGCGGCAGCCAGGTTCGGGTTCCAGGCCGGCACGGCCATTCAGCTGAGCGACGACCTCGGCGACGTCTGGAATGACAAGGAACGCCACAGCGACGGGTTGTCGGACATTCGGGAACGCCGGGTCACGGCTGCGGTGGCCTACGCACTCCAGCATGAAGGTGCCGCACAAGAGCAGCTCAGGGCCTACTACCAGGCTACCCGCCACGAGACCGAAACCTTCGTCCGGGACGCGTGTGCGGACTTTCAGCACCAGTGACCCAAGCTGACGCGGACCGGTCAGGCCACGTCAGGCGGCCTGGCCGGAGCCCTCGGTGTTCATGTTCTCGTCGCGGACCTGGGTGAAGTCGACGGCCAGCGACCGCTACAAGGAGCGGAACACCGTCGAGCGCCTGATCAACAAGCTGAAGGCCCGGCGAGCCGAGGCGTCGCCACTCGATACGACAAACGCCCGAGAGCTACCTCGCCGGCCTCCACCTCCGCGCCGCCATGATCTGGGCCACGGACCTCACCCGAACCAGCCCTTGATCACGACCGAATACGCCCCTAGGCGCCGGTGGTCAAGACCTCGTATACGTACTTCGCCATGTCCAGGCCACGCGGCTTCGCCACGGAGGGCGCGGGCGTGCCTGTGGTGGTCTGCATCTCGTAGGACACCTGCACGAGCAGGTTGTCGATGCGGAACATCACGTGGGCGTACCCGTAGTCGGCGCCCGTCGGGTTGGATATGCAGAGGTCGTCCGCGAAGTCGTGGAGCCGCACGGCGTTCCCGTAGAAGGAGCCCGAGCGCTCCTTTTCGAAGGCCGCCGATCCGAAGGTGCCGGACGAGAAACGGAAGGTGTGGACGCTGACGTCCGCGGCCCAGGGGTAGTTGTACCAGTAACCTTCCGTGCTCCACCGGCAGTCATGTGACTCCGTGATACCGGCGAAGAGGCTGGCGCCGGCCGCCCAGTTGTCTTCCTTGCCGGTGTCCATACTGGGAATGACCGCGCCGGCCCGGCTGCCCACCTTGACGCAGAACTCGGGAATCTTGTCGTACCGTGCGATGACCGTCGGCGTCGGGCTCGGGGTGTGGGTCGGGCTGGGGCTCGGGGTGGTGCTCGTGCTGGGAGTCGGGGAGGGGCTGGCAGGGGAACTCGCCCGGCTCGGCTGCTCTCCGGCGTTTCCGCGGCCGTGCCAGAGCGCGAACGGGAGAGCGGTGAGGGCTGCGAGCAGGAGGGGCGCCGCGAAAGCCACGGCCCTCCTGTGCTTTCGAGCCGGTCCGCTCGGCGGGTCAGCCGCCTCGGCGGGGAGCTCCTTCGTCCGCGGGCCGTCCTCCTGCGGCGCGATCTCGATCGTCGCAGCGGCGGTGCGTAGCCCCGTTTCGGCGCCGGCCGCGTCCAGGCGCAGGGCGGGATCGCGCGTCAGCAGGCCCGCGATGGTCGGCGCCAGCGCCCCGGCGCGCGTCATCGGCTCCGGGGCGCGGGTCATGACCGCCGCGAGCGCGGCTGCCACGTTGTCGGCGGCATACGCCGGTCGGCCTTCGACGGCGAAGTAGAGCGTGGCGCCCAGAGACCACAGATCGGCCTCCGGGCCCGGCTCGGATCCGGCCAGCCGTTCCGGGGCGACATAGCCGGCGGTGCCCCGCAGGGCCTCCGTCTGGGGCGCGGTGGCGTGGGCGACCGACGCGATTCCGAAGTCGGTGAGCACCGGTCGGCCCTTGTCGTCGAGCAAGATGTTCTGCGGCTTGATGTCGAGGTGCAGAACCCCCTCGTCGTGCGCCGCCGACAGCGCCTCGAGTAAGCGCGTGCCGAACTCGGCGGCCCGCTGCGGACTCAGCGGGCCGTTGGCGGCGACCTCCTGGTCGAGCGTGCGCCCCGCGATGAAGCGCATGACGATCCACGGCTGGCCGTCCTCCTCGAGGACGTCGTGCACCGCGACGATGCCCGGGTGCTCGAGGCGGGCGATCGCCCTGGCCTCGCGCAGCGCGCGCGTCCGCAGCCTGGCCTGTTCCTCGGCGCCGAGGCCATCCGGCAGGTGGAGCGCCTTGACCGCGACCGTGCGGTGCAGCTTCCGGTCGTACCCTCGCCAGACGGAGCCCATCCCGCCCGTGCCGATCGGATCGATCTCCAGCACATATCGACCGTCGGCGAGGCTCCGTCGTCCGCTCACGGTCAGATCGTATAACGACCTGTAAAACAAAGTGAGTTGCGGGGGCTGAGGGTGACGACCGGAGTCAGGGTCCCCGTCGGCGATGCGCGCCGGTACCGGCGATCGGCGAGCCACCGCCACACCGGCGCGCGGGGATCCGGCGGAAGAGGAGCGGCGGCGCGCCGTAAGCGTTCGTCCGGCGGTCCGGGAGCCCTCGCGGGGGTCATCGCGCGCGGACGAACCCCGCTCCGGGGCGTTCCCGCCGGGTCGGGCTCAGCCCAGGCTGCCCTGGAGGACGGGCCATGCGCTTCATGAACGTGGCGTCCTTGGCGAGGGTGGTGCCGAAGGCCTCGTTGACGCGCGCGGCACCCGCCTGCTTCAGCGCGAAGTCCGTGGATCCCACCGTGACCTCGAACGTGGTCAGGCCCGTCGGGCGGCCACTGACGGTTCCGGGCGCCAGAGGGTATGCGGCGTCGGCTCGTGATCCCACCTGCGTCGCCTGCCCCGGCCGTGTCGTCTGGGGTGTCGCACTCATGGCGCCCAGCGGGGGTTTCGCCGGACAGCTTTGTTACGTCGAGCCGGCACCCGTCCTTGACGACCAGGGAGATGCCGCCCTCCATGTCCAGCTTGCCCTGGAAGGTCGAGCTCATCGACCCGGACACCTTGCGTACGGCGTTCATGGCATCGGTGGGGAAGCAGTCGACGTGCCCGCCCGTGACGCTGCCGACCCGTACGTCGGCGGCAACGGCATATGAGGCCGCACTCACCCTGAGCATGGCGCCGTCCTCGCGGATCCGGCGAGAGAGAGTGGGAGACGTGCGGCACCTGGAAGACGGGCGGCTCGGCGGTGCTGATGGGCTCCGCGACCGCGGGGGCCGACCTGGGTGTCGAGTTCCCCGACGGCGGATTTCCCGAGCAAGTGGTCGTGCCCCTGCCCTCGGCACGTGGACGGTGCGTGCAGTCCACACCCGGCCCGGCGAGCGCGCGTCCGTGGGTTTGGTCCAGTTGCCGCCCACCGCCGGTACCTGACTGTCAGTGGCGTCGAGTACGTTCGTGCTGGGCGTTCGGCACCCGACGGATCCGGCGCCGGGGATCGGGAGCCGTGAACTCCGCGGCGGCGCGGGGCAAGCCCTCCCTCCCCTGCCCGCCCACCGGAAGGACTCCGTCCAGTGCCCGACCCCGACCTCCCGTTCCCCACCGTCACGCAGTACGCCAGCCCGGACCTCATCGCCGCGATCGTCTACGACGGCCACGACCAGGGAGCCGATCCCCGCTGGGCCGAGAGCGGGGCTCCAGACGCCGAGACCTACCGCACCTGGTGCGGCCACATGTGCGGCATCGCCTGCCTGCGCATGGCCCTCCTGGCCCGCCACGGCGACGCGCCCAGCCTGTTCGAACTCCTCGACGGAGCACGGACGTACGGGGCGTACACCGAGGACACGGACACCGGAGCGATCCGGGGCCTGATCTACGCCCCGTTCGCCCGGTACGTACAGGACGTCCACCGCCTGCACGCCCAGGTCCACCCCACCCTGCCCGTGCCGGACCTCCTGGCCCTGCTCGACTCCGGCCGGCTGGTGATGGCCTCGGTGCACCGGGAGATCCGCCGGCCCGAGAACCCGGCCCCCGGCAAGGGCGGGCACCTCGTGCTCGTCACCGGCCGCCGGGGCGACACCGTCCACTTCCGCAACCCGTCCGGCCACACCGACCGGACCCGCACCGCGAGCCTGCCCGTCGCCGCCTTCGCCGGGTTCTTCGCCGGCCGCGGAGTGTCCCTGGCCTGAGCGGGGGAACGGCGCGCGGACGGGGCGTTGTCGGTGGCGCCTGGCAGGATGACGTCAACGTCAACGTCGATATCGCCGCGACGGGCAGCGGGCGACGTGCACGCGACGGAGGGGGCACAGATGAGGGGTCTTGACGTCGTCAGGTTCGCGGACCGGGGGCGCAGCGTGTCGGTGGAACTGGAGGACGTGGCGGGCGGCGGACGCCACGAAGGCCGGCACGAGGCCGAGATCGTGATCGAGACCGGCTTCGTCGGCGCGCGCCTGCCGGTGCACTTCACCGACTCCGACCTCGCGGACCTCACCGCGTTCATAGCCGCCCGCGCCGCCGCCGAGGAGGACGGCGCTCCGCCGGACGGCTCGGGCACCGACTGGCCCGGGGCGGGTCGCACCGCCTACCTGCGGCTGCGCGCCGCCGACCCGTTCGTGGTGGAAGTCCGCGACCCGGTGCAGAGCGGGGTGACGGTGACCGTGCCGCTGAACCTGCCCGACGGCTGGGCCACCCGCCGCCTCCCACCTGGACCGACTGCGCACCGCCCTCACCGACGGCCACTGACCCGGGCCGGGTGCGGAGCCTCGCCGGAGTACCAGGTCGTCCTCCCCGGGCCCCGGGCAGCGCGGCCGGCGGCTGCGCCACGACGCCAGGGTGCCCGGAACACCGGAATGCCGGAACGCCGCCTCCCCTCCCGTGCACCCCGTGCACCCCGTGCTCCCCGGGCGTACGGTCGGCTCGTGGCGGCCGACTACGACGTGGTGATCGTGGGCGGCGGGGCTGCCGGATGCGTGCTGGCGGCGCGGCTGAGCGAGGACCCCTCGACGCGGGTGCTCCTGCTGGAGGCCGGACCGGATTACGCGGAACTCCCCGCCGCGCTGCGCGACGGCTCCGGCCCCCATACGGCCTCGCACGACTGGGGCCTGTCCAGCGAGCCCGGCCCGGCCGGCCGGGCCCTCGCCCTGCCGCGGGGGAAGGTGATCGGCGGTTCCTCGACCACCAACGCGGCCTTCGCCCTGCGCGGTTCGCCGTACGACTTCGACGGCTGGGCGGCGCACGGCAACCCCGGCTGGGGCTGGGGGGACGTGCTGCCCTGGTTCGTCGCGGTCGAGACCGATCTGGACTTCGGCCACGAGTCGTACCACGGCGGCCACGGCCCGGTCCCCGTCCGCCGGTACACGGGCGGGGACCGCAGCGACATCGCCTCCGCCGGGCAGGCGGCGATCATGTCCGCGGGGGTGCCGGAGATCGCCGACCACAACGCCCCGGGCGCCGTGGGAGTGGGCCCGCTCCCGGTCAACGAGGTCGGCGGGGAGCGCCTCGGGGCGGCATCGACGTACCTGGCGGCGGCCCGGGCACGGCACGACCTCACCGTGCGCGGCGGGGCGCACGTCGCCTCGGTGCTCCTCGACCGCGGGCGCGCGACCGGAGTGCGCCTGGCCGACGGGGAGAACGTGCACAGCGATCGCGTGATCGTATCGGCCGGCACCTACTTCAGCCCGGCGATCCTCCTGCGGTCGGGGCTCCGCCCGGCCCACGAACTGCGCGCGCTGGGCATCGGACCGGTACTGGACCTGCCCGGCGTCGGACGCAACCTCGCCGACCACCCAGCGGTCTCGATCGATGTCGCCCACACCGGGACGGCACGCCCTCGGCACGCATTCCAACTCGTCGCTTGCACAGCAACCTGCACAGCGCACGGACCGGCGAACACCGCGGGCCGCCGGACCTCCAGCTGATCGTCGGCGGCCCGTTCGACGACCGGCCGCCCCGACCGGCCTGGCGGGTGGCGCGGGTGGAGCCGCTCGGCCCCGTATCCGCCGGCGTGGTGGGCGCGCCGGACGACGACGGCGACGAGGCGATCGAACGCTTCGTACGCACCCACGTGTGGACCTACCACCACCCGGTCGGCACCTGCGCCATGGGACCCGACCCGGCAGCCGGGGCGGTCGTCGACCCGGCCGGCCGGGTGCACGGAGTGGACAACCTGTGGGTGGTCGACGCGTCGATCATGCCGGACGTGCCGTCGACGAACACCCACCTCCCCACACTGATGCTCGCCGAACACATCGCGGCAACGCTACGGGGCGCACCACCAGCGACCGCCGGAACCGCCACCGTCCGAGGCATCGACAGGGGCACGCAGCGCACCTCCGGGAGCACGGGGGAGCCCCTTTGACCGCTGCCGGACCGGCCCCGCCGGTCAGCCCCGCGGGACCTTCTGGTCGAGCACCGTCCCGTGCACTGCGCGTAGGGGGCGGGGGTGTTCAAACCCGTCGTGTGCCCCCACTCGAAGGCCAGGGCCGCGAGAAAACGATCATGGCATCTGCGACGCGCACACCCGGTCCGCGGTTGCGTACGCCGCCGGGCGCCGCCCGTGATCCCAGGTACATGCTCCGGGGTGGTGCACGCCTCGTCCTGACCCCGCGTCGGTGCGCCGTCGACCCAGACGCTCCGCGTGTTGAAGGCGATGTCCCCTGCGCTCGCGGGCGTCCCCGCCAGCGTCACGACGGCCGTCGCCGCGGCCGCCACGGCCGCGAACCTGCATCCTGTGCGCTGCGCGCCCTGCGGCGCGGGGCACCTCCGGCATCCGACTGCGGGCGGTGTGCAACCGTTCCGCCGTCCCGTATGTCCCACCAGGTGGGAGCGACCGACTCCGATGACCAGTAGGGGGAAACATGAGGTTCACCCGTTCCGTCGTCACCACCACCGCAGTCGCCGCCCTGGCCCTGGGGGCCACGACCACGCTGGCGGCGCCCGCCTCCGCCGCCCCCAACACCACGCCGCAGAAGGTCTGCGGAAGCGCCTACAAGACCGTGAACTCGGCCGCCATCGGCTCGCTGGGCACCGTCTACCTGACGTACAACGCCTCGAACGGCAAGAACTGCGTCGCGACCATCCGCAACAACCCGGGTGCTGCCGTGGACATGGCTCTCTGGATCGAGGTCACCGGAACCTCGGAGCGGGGCGAGGACTTCGGCCGGTACACCTCGTACGCGGGCCCGGCCTACGTGTACGGCAAGGGCCACTGCGTCGACTGGGGCGGGGGCATCGGCAACGTGCACGTGCAGGTGTACGACTCCAACTGTGGCGCGCTCAAGGAGCACCGGGTCACCGAGGTCCGTTGACCCGAGCGCCTCCTGCGGTCGTCGGGCCGGGACCTGCGACCCGACGACCGCAGGGTCGGCCGCACCGTGTCGCCGTGCCCCGGACTCGGCAGCGGCGTCGGGCGACCGCGCCCCGCCGGACCTCACGGCAGGGGCGCGTGCCGGGCGAGACGCGGGCCCAGGAGCTCCTTCACGTGGGGCCAGTCCGCCCGGACGAGCGAGTACGTCGCCCAGTCGCGTACCCCGCCGTCGGCCGCCAGGAAGTGGGCCCTGCGGACGCCCTCGAACGGGGCTCCGATGCTCTCGATGGCGGCGCGCGAGCGCTCGTTGCGGACGTCGGCGTGCAGGGAGATCCGCTGCACGGCCCACTCGTCGAACGCGAGCGACAACAGCAGGAAGTTCGCCTCCGTGTTCATCCCGGTCCGTTGTGCCCAGGGGGCGAGCCGGGTGGATCCGATCTGTCCCGCGTCGGGTATCCCGTCCGGGTTGAGGTGCCCGGGGCGCGGCGGCCACACGCCCGCGTGCCGGTACTCCAGGTCTCGCAGCCTGCTGGTGCCGGCCACCCGGCCGTCGTGGGCGCTCCAGAGGGTGTAGGTGACGGCGAGCCCGGTTTCCCCGTCGGCGCGGGCGCGTTCGATGTACCGGTCGACGGCCGCGGCGTCGGCCGGAACACAGGTGAACCCGTAGGTGCCACGGTCTTCGGTGGCAGCGGCGAGAAGGCCCGGCGCGTGGTCGGGCGACATCGGCTCCAGGCGCACCAGGCGGCCGGAGAGGGGGGATGCTTCAGGCATGGCGTCATGATCACAGCCGTCCGGCGGGGCCCTCTCGGGAGGGTGGTACCGACCCGGGCCCCGACCGCTGACGGGCCCGAACCCGGGAGGGAGCACGCGGCGAGCGGTCGCGTCAGATCGCGGACCGGCGGCAGCGGTGATCGCCGACAGCGGCGTGGACAGCGCGGGAACTCCAGCTGCCGTCGCTACTGTGACGTCGGTGTCGAGTTCCCGTACACCGGTCGCTCGTATGAGCCCGTGCAGGCGCCGGCCCATGGCCGCGGACTCCACAAGTCGACCACGCGGAGCCGCGAGGGTGAGTGCCTCCGTGCACTCGGGAGGCCCCAGCTGGAGGTTTTCATGACGATCGACCGGGACCACGACAAGCCGTGGCTTCGCAAGCACGACGACCCGAGAGGCGGTCCCTTCCCGTCCGTCCCGGAGACCGTCTATCCGAAGTCTCTGGAGGAGCTGGTGGACCTGTGCCGTACCCGCCCGCACGGAGTCCGGTACAAGGCGGCAGGGAGTCACTGGGCGCTCTCCGACGCCGCCGTCAGTGACCATACCTTCATCGAGACGCACGATCCGCGGGGCAGGCGGCAGGTTCTCGGCAAGACGTTGCACCAAGTGGTGCCGGGGTGTCTGCACCCCGATCTGCTGGAGCGGATGAAGAGCCCGGAGTTCATCGACAGGTATGGCACCTTGTGCCACGTGGAATCCGGTAAGCGGATCTGTCAGCTGTACGCCGAGTTGGACCAGGTGGATCCCTGCACGGACGCGTCCACACTGGGCGGGTTCATGAAGAAGTACCACGGCGTGGATCACTTCGCCGGCCCCTGGGGGTTCGCGACTCTCGGGGGAGCCGGGGGCCAGACCATCGTCGGAGCCTTCAACACCGGTACCCACGGCGGAGACTTCGACCGTGGCCCCCTTTCCGACGCCATCAAGGCCATCCACCTCGTCGCCGATGGCGGCCGACAGTACTGGATCGAACGCGTCGACGAACGCTGGGCGCCCCAGCTCACTGACGACACGCTGCTCACCGCGTCGTACGATCGCCCGGAATACGGCGGACCCGACAACTTCACGATCATCCGCGAGGCCGACAACCACACGTTCAACGCAGTTCTGGTATCGGTCGGCCGCTTCGGAGTCATCTACTCCGTCGTGGTCCGCGCCCAGCCGCAGTACTCCCTGTGGGAGCGCCGACGTCTGCACCTGTGGCAGGACGTACGGCAGCAGATCGGGGACCGGGATGGCCCGCTCTACACGGACAGCGCCCCCGGGCACAGCGAAGCCCGGCAGCGGTTCCTGCAGATCGCCGTCTGTCTGACGCCTCACCTGAACTTCGGCCGCAATCTGGTCGGCGTCACCAAGCGCTGGCAGATGGATCTCGACGCGGCTCCCGAAGGCCATGCCCAACGGGTCGGCGCTCCGGTGAACGACCCGGCCGCCGAACAGCGCAATCAGGCACCGGTCTACCAGTTCGCCGGGCGCAGTTTCCCCTACACCCCGGACGAAGACCATCCGTACCGGTCCGCGGAGCCGAGCTTCCTCGACCGGGCCTGCGCGGACGGCAGCTTCCTCGAAGGCGTGCTGAAGCAGGCATGCAAAGAGGTCGAGGAATTCGTGGAGTCCCACGGAGCCGTCGTCGCCGCGGGGGTGGGCGCCATCGCCGCCGCAGGCGGAGCCGGGCTGCTGGCGCTGCTGCCGGCGCTGGCGCTCACCCTGCTCGTGCTCAAGGCGCTGCTGGACGCGTTCAACTCCGACGATCGTCTCGGGGAGCACCTGAACAACATCAAGAACGAGCTGCTCGACCCGTCCGAGCCCGATCCAGCGAAGCGGGCCGCCGGACTCTTCGCCTGGCAGCTGATCTCGTACAAGGTGTTCGAGGAGATGCAGGGCGACATGGAGTTCGGCGCCCGTAGCTACGCGGTGATGGACCGATGGAACTACCTAGACCGCAGCTGCGCGGTGAACGTCGACTCCGTCGAGGTCTTCTTCGACGCCATGGACGATCGACTGGTCGCATTCGTCGATGCCCTGATCGCCTTCGAGATCGACCAGGAGTTCCGCGGGAAGGCATGCATCGGCTGGGTGTCATTGCGCTTCACGGGCCGTTGCGAGGCGTTGCTCGGCATGCAGCAGCACGACACGACGTGCGCGATCGAGGTGGCCGGGCTCAAGGACGTGTCCGGCACCCAGGAGCTCATCGACTACGCGGTCCGGCTCGCGCTCAACCCCAACATGGGCGGCGTCCTGCACTGGGGTCAGCGCAACGACTCCACGAGCGCGGACGTCGAACGCCTCTTCGGCGACAAGAGCGACCCTGCCAACGGTCGGCTGGGGGCCTGGCGCAGGGAGCTCGCGGCGATCACGGATGGCAACCGCCTCGACGGATTCAGCAGCGAGTTCACCCGGCGCACCGGTCTCGAAGCGTGACCAGGACCAGAAGGGAAACGCCGACCGTGGAATTCTTCGGACCGTGGGAGATCCAGCTCGGGGAACTCATCGACCTATGGGGGACGAAGCTCACCCTGGCAGGGACCGACAACGCCGACGGGGAGTACTTTCCCGTCTCCGGTCAGCCCCTGGACGTCGCGGTAACCGGTAGCGCCTGGACGATCAGCGTTCAGATGGCGCGGCCGGACGACGACGGGGGGCAGGCGTGGGATCCCCGGGAGCTTCGTCGTAGCACGCGGTTCGACCGCATGACCGGCCTTGTCGTCGACATCGAGAGCGGCCTGCCCCAGGGAGACGTCGTCGGCCCCCTGTACTTCTACATGCACCTCGTATGTGTGTGCCGGGCCCCCGGCGTCGCTCCGGACCCTGTGCCCAATCCGTACGACTTCACCCTCCCCGGACGGACTTGACTGAGCACCAGCCGGCACGGCTGTGCACTCGGTGGCCGCTCTGGGCCGGGGTGCGGTGCAGGCTCAGGGGCCGGCGGGAAGAGCTCGCTCCAGGGCATCGAACGCCGCGTTCACCAGCGCGCGGTGGTCGTCGGACACCTCCGCCGCGCGCTCCCCGTCGAGCTGCCTGCCGACGGTCCGGTACGCGGCGACCGTCAGGGCCGCCGATGGCGTCCGGCCAGCGCGTTCTCCACCTCTTCCGCACCTTCACGCGCCCGCGCTCGCAGCGCCGGGGGAGTCGAGCACGCTCCGCCGGAAGTGCGGGAAGGCGTCGCCGACGGCCCCCAGCGGGTGGCGCTCGTCGAGGAGCGCCGGAGGAGTACGCGCGCAGGCCGGTCAGCGGGGACTCGTCCTGCCCGCGGTCCGTCACCGCCGCGGAGAACAGTTCGACAGCTTCGGGGAGCCCGGTCGAGGAGGTGAGTGCGTGAACCCGGACTGCGAGCGTGACAGGGGCGTAGGTATGGACGTGGACGTGGACGTGGTGGCCGGTGGCGGCCCCCTCGGGCTGACGCTGGCATGTGAACTCCGGCTCGGCGGGGCCCGCGTGGTCGTCCTGGAGCGCCGTACCGAAGTGGACGCGACGATCAAGGCGGGGTCGACACACCCACCGCCGAATTCTTCAACCGGTGCGGGCTGCTGCCGGCGATGGCCGCAGTGCAGCAGCGTGCGTTCGAACGGGTCCAGCGTTCAACCACAGTCAGCCGGACGGACAGCCCCCGCGCACGGCGTGCAAGTTGGCCGGTCGCTCGCCACGAACCTCCGCCCCCCTGGCAGAGGCGCCGGACCCGGACGGCCACCCGGATCCAAGAACAAACACCGGGCACCCCACTACGACGTCGGCAAGACCATCAAACGCCCCGAGAACCTCAAGGCCATCGGCAAGACCGGACGATCTTGGTAGGCAGAGAACAAGATCAGGTACCGAGGAGCTCGATGACTTCACTCACCCGGCGGACCGGGAGGGGGGTCCACCGCGGCGTTGGCGCCAGCCGGGAGACCACTGCGCTGAGCCACTCCGGGTCTCCGAGGCGGTGCAGCACCTTCGCCTCGGACGTCTTCGCGACCAGGCCGATTGCCAGAGCCATGTGCATGGACGTGTAAGTGCGTTCGTGGTGAGTGTAGTTCACCGACCAAGGCGTAGAGCGATCCCGATCACACATACCGGACAGGGAACAGCCAGCTGGGCCACCGTCCATGTAGCCGCCGGCCGCGACGATGACACCCCCGGTGCGGGTGGCCATCCATGGCTTCATGGTGGCCCTCAGCCCAAGGCTACGGAGGCTGCTCCATGGGACGACGTCCCGGGGTGCCGCCTCTCCCCGCAGGCGGTGCTCGATGCCTTCGGTGGCTAGCACCAGGCATGACCCTTCGTTCCGCTTCGGGTCCCCGATGGCCCATCGGTCCCCGACCAGTTCCAATGGCCCCAGGTACTGCATCAGACTCCCCTATGGATCATGTGTTCCCCTGCCCGAAATTTACCCTCAGCAGGCCCGTCCAGGACTCGTGCCGCTGAGGAATCCCTCCGTCACATCGACCAAGGCCGTGCCCGGTTCCGCTCTGACGGAGAACCTCCGGCAAGTTGAAATTCAAGCCAAGAACTGTCCGGTAACTGACCTCCGAGATGGCCGCCCAGGTCCTGTCGATGGTCAGCCGCCAGAACGATCGAGGGGTAACTCTCGTGGGGGATCGGGATCGGGATCGGGATCGTGCGCGCAGGCGACGTACTGTCGTTGAGGTTCGACGATGGTGAGGGCCATGCCGATCACACGTCTCGCTCTTCCGCTCGGCGACACCGAGCCCCCCGTCCCCGTCTGGGCCCTCCGACTCGCCAAGGCCCTCCCGTTCGTCGTGCCGCCGCACTGTCTGTGGCGGCTGCCGCTCGCCTCGACTTCCGTACGGGCACGGTCGACCCGGCAGCCCCGGCCGCCCGCTGGTGGGTTCCGTTCTACGTCGTCGGGCTCAGTGTGCTCACCGAGGCACCGGCCCTGCTCACCACCGGCTTGGTGAGCGAGTGGGGCGAGGTGGTGCCGCGCTGGGTGCCGTTGATCGGCGGTCGGCGGGTGGCGCCGCTCGTAGCGGTCATCCCGGCGTTCCTGTGGGGCCGATCGTGCTGGCCCTGGCCTGGGCCTACTGTCGGCGGCGCCGACGTGCCTGATGGTCTCGTTGGTCCAGACCGGCCGAGCCCGGATGGATCCGTGCATGCGAGCGAACGCGGGGCCGGACAGCATGATTCGCCGCGGCACAGTGGCCGCGATCGCCCGGCTCCGGGCAAAGGACGATCCGATGATCTCGCGGTGTCTGGTGTGATCACGGCGTCGGAGCCGTCCTAGTCCTCCTCGGAGGGGAGCGAATCCCATTCCGTCCATGCTCCGTCGCGCGGCACCATGAACAGCGGACGCGATCGCAGGACCTCCCCGACGGGTTGCCCGCGCATGATGACGCCGGGATCATCCGGTCCTGCGTGGCCCTCGCACGTGTAGCGAAACTGCACGTCATGCGCCTCGGTATACGCGATCATGTCGCTCTCCAGCTCCCCCCATCTCCCTCCCGACCAGCAGGAGGCCGTTGTACGCGACCTGGGGGCCCTGCACAGCGTCGCAAGCGACGCCGAACAGCCCCGCGTCCTGGCTCACGTAGGCCGTGACGGCCGGTGCAGAAGGCGCGCCCCCGCGACGGTGGACGTCGACCTTCCAAGTCTGCGAGAAGACCGCGTACTGCTGGCGGCAGTCGCTGACCTTCGCCGGGCCGATCACCTCAGCAGCCTCGACCACTTCGCTGACGGTCATCCCGAACCGGAGCGGTCCCACCCCGACAGCCGCCGCATACGACCACTCGCCCCGTTCGACGACTCCGAAATCGCCTCCGGTCTCCAACGCCATATCCGCCCCCGAACGTCCTGCTGTCCATCCCTGCGACCTGCTCCAAGCACCGCCTGTCCACGACAGCGTTACATCCCGCACTGACAGCCGTCGTGTCCATGGCCGGACTTTCAAAGGTGCCTCAGGCCGGGACAAGACACCTTCCTGCCGGCAGAAAGTCGCCTGTTCCACTGGTGGAGAGGCAGTATTCCGATGCTGCGGTATTCCTTCCTCCGGGGGGGGGCGTGGCCGAGCCTTTCCGCACGCCCCTCCGAGCGGGACGTATGCCAGGGGCAACACCCGCGCTGACGGGCACCCGCCCGCAGGTACCGCCCCTATGATGGTGCGCCAGTTAGCACCTGTGACGCACAGTGGTCGAGGGGAAAGGGGCGGAGCATGCCGGAGTACTGCATTCGCTTGGACGGGGAGTCTCCGGTAAGGGACCTGCGTCAGCTCGCGCAGTGGCTCCGCCAGAACCCCGCGATCAGGACCAGGGCGGCAATCACCCTTCAGCCCGCCCCCACTGCCGAGGGTGAGATGGGCGGCGCAGCCCTCGACGTCATCGCTCTGGTCACCGAGACTGGCTTCTCGGCGGCCAACCTGGTGTTGGCGATCTCCGCTTGGCGCCGGACCCGGCCGTCGACGCCAGGCGTGACCATCGAGCGCGACGGGGTGCGGGTGACGGTGGACTCCGGCGATCCAGCTGAGATTGCCCGGCTGACCCGGGCCCTGGACAGCGAGTAGCTGCCGGATGCCGCTCCCCCGCCCGGAAGCCTCACGGGTGGTCCTGGCCGGTGTCGCGGACTACAGACACCTACCGCCCCTCCCTGCCATCCGCAACAACCTCGCAGCGCTCGCCGGCTTTTTCACCTCGGCGTCCGGCTGGGGCCTGCCATCGCGGCACTGCACGGTCGTCACCGACCCCGGGCAGCCGTCCGAACTCATCGACCCCGTCCGGAAGGCGGCGGCCGAGGCCACCGACACCCTGCTCGTCTACTACAGCGGGCACGGCCATCTTGACAATGAGCTGCGGTACTCGATCTCGGTCACCGGCTCCAGGCAGGGCGAGCCGTGGACCTGCCTGCCGTACGCGTGGCTGAAGTCCGTGCTGATCCAGACCCGGGCGGAGCGCCGGATGGTGATTCTGGACAGCTGCTTCAGCGGGCTGGCTCACGGGCTGATGGCGGGCGAGGCCGAAGCGCTGCGGGCTCAGGTGGCGACGGCGGGAGCAGTGGTGATCAGCTCCGCCCGTGATGACCTTCCCGCGCTGGCACCGATCGACGAGCCCTACACCGCGTTCACCGGGGAGCTGCTTCAGGTACTCACCCGCGGAATCGCGGGCGGGGCCGCAGAGATCACCGTCGATGCCGCATACACCCACATCAAGACAGCCCTGGCGGCAAAAGGCCGCCCCGCACCTGATCGCACCGGCACCGACACCTCCGGCGCCCTGATCATCGCCCGCAATCCCGGATTCCGGCCACCCTCCCCTGCCGCTGCTCCGCGGCCCGCTCCCGGGACGCATCTACAGGCGCTGGCCAGCCGGCTGCTCCTGCCGTCGGCGCAGGCCCGAAGCACATCCCGAGGCAGCGAGGAGCCGACTGTGGTCGGCAAGCGCTACGAGATCATCTCCCCCGTGGGGCAGGGCACATCCGGAGGCAGCGAGGAGCCGACTGTGGTCGGCGAACGCTACGAGATCAACTCCCCCCTGGGGCAGGGAGGCATGGGCACGGTGCATCTGGCCTGGGATCGACTCCTGAAAAGGCATGTCGCGTTGAAGGTGCTCCAGATGGCCGGGCTCGGGGATCAAGTCGAGTGGCAGGTGTTCTGGACCGAGGTCCGGGCCGTGGCTGCGCTGAACCATCCGAACGTGGCGGCGATCCACGATGTGAGCGAGGGCAAGGCAGGACGGTTTTTCGTCATGGAGTACGTCCCTGGAATCCCGCTGTCCGCCGCACTTGCGAATGGGACACTGCTGCCCGACGAGGCAGCGGAGGCAGTCCACGATGTGCTGTCTGGGCTGGAAGCCGCCCACCGGGCCGGGGTGGTCCACTGTGACGTCAAGCCGGGCAACATCATGCTGACGCCGAGCGGCACGGTGAAGATCATCGACTTCGGCATCTCCCACCTCGTCGCGAACGAGGGACAGGGTCCCCTACACCGCGACGACAACGACACTATGGTGGGCACAGTCGAGTACATGGCGCCGGAGATCGTCCGCGGGCACCTGCCCACCGTGGCCGCCGACATCTACGGGGCCGGAGTCGTCTTCTACGAGCTCTGTACCGGACAGCCTCCCTTCCGTGGGGACGATTTCAACGAGCTGGCTTGGAGCAAGTTGTACAAGCCCGTCGCACCGCCGAGCCAGCTGGTCCCAGGACTGCCGCCCCACTACGAGACGATCATCATGCGGGCCCTTGAGCGCAACCCCGGGGAGCGTTACGAAAGCGCTGAGGAGATACGCGCCGAGATCGCGGCCGCCCTCTACGGCACGGGATGACACGGTTAATGCCAGACCCAGCGAGGCGACACCTTCCGTTGCCCATCGGGGAGCACGTTCGGTGATGCGGGAAGATCACCAACCGTACGCAGGACGCGTCGCTCCGGGCGGTCCTGGTGACGTTGTTGTGTGTGTCCAAGCCCGTCCAGTCAAGCCAGCTTCAGCCTGTTTCACTGGTGGAGAGGCAGTATTCCGAACCTGCGGTATTCCTCCTGGCCAGGAGCCCGGGCGGTTTGCCACGGCAGTTCCGCAGTTCCGGTGTCCGGGCGCAGGGGTGGGGGGCGCACGGGTGGGGGCGCGACCCCGGGCGAGGCGACCACGTCCTAGTAGTGCTTTGTTAGGTGGTGTCGTAGGGCTGCCATGGGACGGTTTGTCGGCAGGTGGGGCAGGTTCCGGTCCAGGTGGCGATGGGGTGTTGGAGGAGGTCCAGGGCCTGGTAGAGGGTCGGGCCCTGGCAGGGGCTTTTGGGCTGCTCCGTTGTTCGGTCAGGAACAGGTGGGCGGCGGTGACGAGGGTGACGTGTCGGTGCCAGCCGGTGAAGGAACGGCCCTCGAAGTGGTCCAGTCCCAGAGCGGTTTTCAGCTCACGGTAGTCGTGCTCGATTCGCCAGCGTGCTTTCGCCAGGCGGACCAGGTCCTTGGCGGGTATGTCGGCGGGCAGGTTCGAGATCCAGTACTTCACCGGTTCGGCCTCGCCTTCGGGCCACTGCGCGATCAGCCAGACCAGCGGGATCGTCCCATCCTCGGCCGGCTTGGGCCGCCGGCCGGCGAGACGGACCCGCAGGAGCACGAAGTGCGAGCTCATGGCAGCTTTCGAGCCCTTGCGCCAGGTCACGGCCCGGCCGCTCCTGCGGCCGGCGGCCAGCACGTGGTCGCGTAAGGAGAGGGGACGGGTGCGGTAACGGGGCAGCGGCCTCGGGCCGAGCCCGGAGTAGGCGGGCTGATGCGGCACCGCTTCCTCGCCGTGGGCGGTCATCTCGGCCTTGGCCTGCAGGACGTAGGCCAGCCCGCGGTCTTCCAGGTCGTGGCGGAAGTCGGCGTTCGCACCGTAGCCGTGTCCGCGACCAGTGCGGCAGGCCGCAGGCCGATGCCGGCCAGCTCGTCGAGCATGTCCAGGGCGAGCTGCCACTTCGGGCGGTGACGCTCGGTGGCGGGGATCCGGCAGGCTGCCCGGCGGTCGGCGGCCCGCGGCCCGTCCCAGGAGGCGGGCAGGAACAGGCGCCAGGACAGCGGGCACGAAGCCGTGTCCGAGGCGGCGTGGACGCTGACGCCGATCTGGCAGTTGCCGACCTTGCCCAGTGTGCCCGAGTACTGCCGGGCCACCCCCGGCGATGCCTTGCGGTCCTTGGGGAAACCGGTGGCGTCCATTACCCACACCTGCGGCCGCACCACCCGCACGGCCCGCCACGCCAGCCGGCCCCGCACATCGGCGACCGGCCAGGTCGAGGACGTCATGAACTGCTGCAACCGTTGATGGTCCACACCGAGCCGCTCAGCCATCGGCTGCATCGACTTACGCCGGCCGTCCAGCAACAGACCCCGCACATACAGGGCCCCCTTCTCCAGCCAGTCCCGCCGCACCAACGGCGCGAACACCTCGGAGGTGAACTCCTCCAACCGACCCCGAACCGCGGCAAGCTCCCCCAGCCCTCATACAGCCAGCGAACTGCCAGACACCCGATGTGACAAGACCGGCTAACAAAGCACTACTAGCTGATTGCCTGACAGATGAGCCATGAATCCGGTAAAGGTGTGCTCGTGACTGACTCCCCCGAGGACGGCGAGCCCGCGTCCTTCGTCGAGAAGACGAAGACCCTGTACCGGAAGCACAGGCGGAAGATCCATGCCGTCGTGGGCACCGTCGGCACTGTGGCCCTGGCCGTTGCCTGGGAGGCCATCAAGCAAGCCGCGGAGCAGAGCGGCTCCGAGGGTGTCGAGGCCGTCGAGGAGGAGGTCGAGGACCGGGAGCTGACCCCTGCCGCCGAGGCCAAGAGCCAACCCCGATCACCTGTGACTCCTCACGTGCGGAACCTCGTCGAGGGCTGGAACGCAAGCCCGGAAAAGAGGGCGCAGTACAAGGAGGAAACGGGGGAGGAGCTCGCCCCCGGTAAGAACTGGGTCCACCGCAGGGAGGGCGAGGACCCCGGCGAAGCCGCGGCCTGAATGCCTGGGGCGTGGGGCATCCTGCGCAGTGCCGGCCGAGCGCTGCAGGAGGGTTGCGCCCTGACTGACCTGCGCATTCGAGCGCTGCGGGCGTGGCGGTGCCCGTGAGCCCCGGACCGCAGCCGTCGTTCAGGCGGTCGGCGCCTTGTCCGGTACTGATCGGCGTGGGAGCTGTTGACCATGAAGGACACCGGGGGACCGACCCGGCTCCCGTCGGCGCGAAACGAGCCGCGGTGCGTGTAGGCACCAGCGCGGCGGGCGGACATGTGCCGGCAGCATCCGGCCCCGGCACATGACGCGCCGCACGGTGACCGCCGCCCCGCCTCGGGCAGCGGGGGTCAGGCCTGGGTCTCGTTGACGAGCATGTGCAGGTTCAGGCTGTGCTTTTCCGGCGGCCGGGTCGCCATCGCGGCAGCGGCGTGGGCGACGCCGCTGGCCTTGTCGCCGGGCCGGGTGAGCATCAGCTCCCGGTGGAGTTCCAGGTGCGTGCGAACCGAGGCACCGAAGCGGGAGGGTCGGCCAGCGCTTGGCCCTGCGCGTCGACGGCGGCTCGCCCAGGCCGACGCGGAAGGTGACCTTGACTCGGTCGTAGCGGTCGACTCCACCCTCTTCCGTGCCTACCAGCGCGCCGCCGGGGCCCGTCAAAAAGGGCCCCGGCCAGCGAGCCGCACGATCACGCTCTTGGACGGTCCCCCGGCGGACTGACGACGAAGATCCACCTCGCCGCAGACGGCCACTGCCGCCCGCTGGCGTTCGGCATGACGCCCGGCCAGGCTGGCGACGCACCAGTATTCACCCAGGTCATGGCCCGGTTGCGAGTGCCTCGGCGGATCGGGCGGCCCAGGGTCACGCCGGATGTGGTCCTGGCCGACAAGGCGTACTCGTCCCGGGCGATCCACCTCCATCTACGGCAGCGCGGGATCCGGGCGGTGATCCCGCAGCCGGCAGATCAGGCCCCGAACCGCAAGGGGCTCGGTCGGCTCGGCGGCCGCTCGCCCGGCCTTCGACCGCGACGCCTACAAGCAGCGGAACACGGTCGAGCGGTGCACCTTCAGACGTGACCGCGCCGGGGCGGCGTGCGGGAGCCGGGACGCACAATTCTTCCCGCTGTGGGGAGTTCTGGACGTGCAGGGTGTGCGGGCCTTGGCGAGGAGTCGTTCGGCGGTGCGAGTGCGGGGCGGCGACCGACGCCGTGCAGGGCGTGATTGCCGGGGGCAGCCGCCCAGAGGGCCCTCGCATCGGTCCGCGCCCGGGTCTGCGCCATGGGCCTGGGGGCTGAATCGGGCCGCCGAGCCGGGTGCCGGACCGCTGCCTGCATGCGTCAACTTCAGTCAGTCATAGGGGAGTTCTGGACAAGGTGGCGCACTTGAGGTGACAGGGGCTGACAGTCGACACCTCTCCGGGCACGATGCTCCGACATTCAACGGGGGGTCATGATGAGCGCTGCCGCTGGCGTGACGGGCATCGGGGACGAGGGCAGTGGTCCCGGCGGACAGGAGGACAAGGCCGGAGCGGAACTGGCGCTGCGCGTCTTCACCGGGGAGGAGCGGTGGGGCTGGGAGTTCGTCCAGCCGCCGGAGCCGCCGGCCCACCCGAGCGCGCAGAACCCACCCGTGTACAGGGAACCTGCCGATGACGAGGTGCGTGCGGCGCAGGAACGGGCCATGACCGGGAGGAACACCTCCGGCTGCGGCTGCGCGCTCCTGATCGCGGGCGGAGCGGCGCTCGCGGCCGGCGGTGTGGAGGCCGCGGCCGTCGTCCTCGTCATCATCCTCGTCGTCTTCGCCCTGAGCTCGCCCCAGTCCAGGCTGCGTGCGGCCGAACGCCGACTGGCATCCGAGAGGAAGCGCGCCCGGGACGACCACGAGGCACGCACGAAAGCCTGGCAGGACCGGCTCGCCGCCCACCGCGCCGAGCACCTCCGCCACAACGCGACGCTGGACACCTGGTTCCCCATCGCGCTGGCCTCCAAGCCCAGCCGCATCGACGTCTTCGGCGGTACGGGCAACGGCTGGGCGAGTCTGCTCGCCACCCTCGGCGGGCCGCTCCTCGGCGGCGGCCAGTCGGTCGTGGTACTCGACCTCACCCAGCAGGCCGTCGCCCTGGAGCTGGCGGGGCTCGCCGCCCGGCGCGGGGTCGCCGTCGGCCACGTACCCATGCCCGGGGCCCTGCTCGGCCTGGACCTGCGCCAGGAGTTCACTTCGGAGGAACTGGCGGAAACCTTCGCAGAGGCATTGGGGTCGATGCGTCCACCCGGCTCGGACATCGACCTCCACAGCATCGACGCAGACGTGGTCCGCACCGTCGCGGACCTGCTCGAAGGCCCGGTGACATTCCCGCGCCTCGCCGCCGGACTGCGCGTCCTGCTCCGCGTCCACGACCATGACCCGCAGGCGAAGGGCGTGCTCAGCGCTGCCGAGCTTGAGTCGATCACCCAGGCCATCGACCTCATCGGCCAAGGCGAACGCGTTCAGAACGAACTCCGTTACGTGCGGGCCCAGACGGAACTGCTGGCGAAAGCCGAGGCCGCCCATACCGCCGACGAATCCACGTCCGGCTGGTGGAAGCCCGGCGTGCTGACCATCGTCACGACCGAGGACCACGTCCACCGGCGAAAGGACCTGACCGACCGGTTCGTCTTCTTCCGCCTGCTCCACGCCCTGCGTAAGCGCGCGGTTGTCCCCGGCTCGGGCACGCTCGTCGTCGCGGGAGCGGACCACCTGGGCCGCGAAGCCCTCGAGACAATGGCACGCCAGGCGCGGACCGCGGGTGTGCGGCTGGTCTTCCTCCTGGAACACCTGCGGGAGGCAGCCGTTCAGGTTGCCGGGGGATCCGACAGTGCCACAGTTTTCATGCGCATGGGTAACGGTGAGGAGGCCAAGGCCGCCGCGCAGTTCATCGGGCAGGAGCACAAGTTCCTCGTGAACCAGCTGACCCGGCAAATCGGCGAGACCCTCACGGAGGGTCGCGGCAGCAGCTACGGCTACCAGCGCGGCGTGTCGGACACACGGGGGTCCAACCGGGGCGGCGGCGTGAGCTCCGGCGGAACGTGGGGGAGCTCCTTCTCCTCCTCCACCTCGCTGTCGCGCAGCTGGCAGGACTCGACGAACTCCTCGACCGCGCGGTCGACGACGACCGGCGAGAACCTCACCCGCGTCTACGAGTTCACCATCGAGCCCACCCAACTGCAGGCCCTCCCGGTGACCGGGCTGGTACTCGTCGAGGCCGGCCCCGCCGGCCGCCGCGTCGTGTTCGGGGACTGCAACCCCGGGATCACCTTCCTGCCCCGGCTGTCCACCCGGCCTCGCCCGAGCCTGACGTGAACGAACCCGACACTGCCGGGGCCTCCGTCGCCCCGGCCCATCCCGCAGGGCTGGCCGCGTACCGCTTCCACCGGCTCCTCACCGTTCCCCGGCGCCCGGAAGACCCGCGTGCGGAGGACCGTACGGCCGCGCAGCTCACCGCGGCCGTGACGGCGGCCCATGCCGTGCTCGGCCACCTCGGGGAAGGGGGCCCGGGCGGAGCGCCCCCGACGGGTCTCGCGGCGGCGTGGATCCGGCCGGGCCACCACCAGCCGATGCACTTCCTCGTGGGCGGCACCCCCTACTTCCCGCCCGCCGGACGGGATCCGCGCGGTGAGGGGGACGAGGCCCCCGTCGGCTTTCCGCCAGGGGCGACGGCCCGCGCCGTCCCGGCCGGTGAGGCTTCCGCGCTGTTGGAGCGGCTGCCGTACTGGCTGCCATGCCTCGGGTCTCACGACGCCCTGCGGATGGGCGACGACGAGCGTGCCCTGCCGGCGGAGCGCCGCGGCTCGTTCGACGATGCCGTCGCCCACCTTCCGGAGGCCTTCGCCTGGCTGGTCCTGGCCGACCCCGTCCCCTTCGAGCGGCTGGAGCGCGAGCGCGCCGCGCTGTCCGTTCAGCTGCCGCGGCTGCGCCTGCGCGAGAACTCCGAAGCCGACCGGGTGGCGGCCGAACGGGCCGAGGCCCGCTACCGAGAGCTGACGCGGGCGCTCGCCACCGGGGTCTGGAACGTACGCGTACTGGTCGGCGCCGACCGGCCCGAGTCGGCGCTCGCCTCGGCGGCGCTGCTCTGCGGCGCGGGCGACCTGGACGACCTGCCGTACGTCCTCGTGCCGGGCAGGCGCCCCGTCCGGCTGGCGGAGGCTCTCGCCCTGTCCACCCTTCCCGCAGCCCAGCCCAATCCGCCAGGAACCATCCCCTTCCTCGCCACCGCGGAACTCGTCGCGGCACTGGCCCGGCCGCCGGAGCGCGAACTGCCGGGGATCCGTACGGTGGCTCCGAACCGCTTCGACGTCACCGCCGACGACCCGGGGCAGAACGCGCCCGCCGACGGTTTCCTGATCGGCGACATCCTGGACGAGTCGCTGTCCGCCGCGGGCCCGCTCTACGTGTCGCGTTCGACCCTCAACCGGCACGCCTTCGTCTGCGGTGCCACCGGGTCGGGAAAATCCCAGACGGTACGCAGCCTGCTCACCGCCCTCTCCACGCACAAGCGGCCCATCCCCTGGCTGGCGGTCGAGCCGGCGAAGGCCGAGTACGCACGCATGGCCGGGCGCCTCGCCTCGGCGGGCGGCCCGGAGGCGGCACGCCGGGTCACGGTGATCCGTCCGGGGGACGTGGACGTACCGCCCGCTTCGCTCAACCCGCTCGAGCCGGAGCCAGGGTTTCCGCTCCAGAGCCACGTGGACCTCGTACGAGCCCTCTTCCTGGCGGCCTTCGAGGGACACGAGCCGTTCCCGCAGGTGCTGGCCCGCGCCCTGACCCAGTGCTACACGGCGGCCGGGTGGGATCTGGTCACCGGCGAGCCGCGCCCGCCCCACAAACCGAAGTACCTGCTGGACGAGCCGGACGAGCCCCGTACGGCCGTGTACCCCACCCTGGGCGACCTCCAGTCGACCGCCCGGCAAGTGGTGGAGATGATCGGGTACGGCAAGGAAGTCACCGCAGACGTACGCGGGTTCGTCGACGTCCGCATGGGTTCCCTGCGCGAAGGCACGCCCGGCCGCTTCTTCGAGGGCGGCCACCCGCTGGACATTGCGGGGCTGCTGGCCGGGAACGTCGTCCTCGAACTGGAATCGATCACGAACGACCAGGACAAGGCCTTCCTCATCGGCGCCGTGCTCATCCGGCTCGTCGAGCACCTGCGGGTCCACCACGGGGCGGGAGGCGTACCACTGCGCCACGTCCTGGTGGTGGAGGAGGCGCACCGACTGCTCAAGAACGTCGAGAACGGCCCCGCAGCCGCGGCGGTCGAGCTCTTCGCCTCGCTGCTGGCCGAGATCCGCGCGTACGGCGAGGGCGTCGTCATCGTCGAGCAGATACCAAGCAAGATCCTGCGCGACGTGATCAAGAACAGCGCACTGAAGATCATGCACCGGCTTCCGGCGGAGGACGACCGCCGGTCCGTGGGTGCCACGATGAACCTCCAGCAGGAGCAGAGCGAGAACGTCGTCGCCCTGCCGCCGGGACGGGCCGCAGTGGCCGCCGACGGGATGGACAGGCCGGTACTGACGGCGGTCCCACACGGGGAACACGACGAAAGCACGAGGGACGCCTCGACGGAACCGCCCCTGCTCACCAGCCGCAGCCCGCACTGCGGGACCGCGTGCCACCGCGAACCATGCACCCTGCGCACGATGAACGACTCCCACCACTGCTCCCTGGTGCCGCTCCACCTGATCTGGGCGGAAGTGGCCGCGCTGGCCCAGGCGATGGGCATGCCCGCCCCCGGACCGAGCGAGGTGGTCCGCTCCTCGCTGAGCGCCCTGTCCGAACGCGACCTGGAGTGCACCCTCGTCTACGCGGTCGAACGGGCCGTCGGAGCACGCGAGTCCCTGATGCGGGACGAAGTCGACCCGGCCGACTTCGCGAGGCGGCTGCACACGGTGCTGTCCTGCGCTCTGCGCGGAACGGACCCGCCGCCCGGGGACCGGCGCCGCTACACCTACGCCAACTACCGCTTCCGGGACGTGATAGCGGCCATCGCGCGAGCGCGGAAGGCGAATCCGGACGGCCCGCACAGCTACCCCGAGCACGCTGCGCAGTGGGCGGCCCGAGGCCTGGTCCTGACTGGCACCTCGGGAGCCGACCACCGCCTCCAGATCCACGCCCTGCCCGGGTACGGACCGGAGAAGGTCCACGCCCGGGTCGGCGACGTGGACCGCAGCGGCCTGCGCGACGCGGTGGCGGCGGTGACAGGCGGCACGACGAAGGAGCACGTCACCCGGGCCTTCGCGCGGGCCTGCGCGAACGGGCCGACGCTGGACGCGGTGGTGGCGGAGACGGCGGTGCGGGTGGCGATGGTGTGCGCCCAGGGAAGGGAGCCCCGTCCATGAGCGAGCTCAGCGGCGCGTCCGACGTACCACCCCCTCCGCCTCCGCCACCGCCCCCGACCGACGCGCGGGCCTCCCGGGACGGAGACGAACCGGACGAGGCGGAGGCCGGGGACACCGGGGCCCAGGACACCAGCAGTGAGGACACGGACGCCGACACCGACGAACCAGAACCGGAGCCCGACCCGAGCGAGGTTCCCGCCCCTGCCCCCGAGCAGCCGACGGACGGCAACGCCGACACGCAGGAGACACAACCGCAGGCCGAACAGCCCAAGGCCGAGGCGCCGCCGGAGGGACAGGCCTCCCCGGACACCCCCGACCGCCCCACGGCCACGGCACCCGACACCCCCTCCGAAACCCCACCCGCCTCGGAGGCCCCCACTCCCGAGGCGCATGCGCCGGACCCCCCCGAACCGGAATCTGGCCCCGAACCAACTCCGGAATCCGACCCCGACCCCGAGCCCGAGCCGGACCCCGAACCAGAACCAGAGCCGGAGCCGGAACCTGAGCCCGAACCAGAACCAGAACCAGAACCAGAGCCGGAGCCGGAACCTGAGCCCGAACCAGAACCAGAACCAGAACCAGAGCCGGAGCCGGAACCTGAGCCCGAACCCGCACCAGAGCCCGAGCCGGGCGAGGAAGCCGAACCGGACGTAGGAACCGACCCGGAACCAGATCCGGAGGGCGAGCCCGTACCCATGCCGGAAGGCGAATCCAAACCCGAACGCGACCACAGGACCGAGGGAGAGCCCGAACAAGGGCCGCAACCAGAACCGGAACCGGAAGGTGACGACGGCGCACCGGAGGACGCGGGGCCCGACGATTCGGTGGAAGGACAGCCCGAGGCTTCGGACGAGTCCCAGCGTCCTGAGCATGACGACCCTGCGGAAGAGGCATTCGACCGGACCGCACCCCCCGTTAGGTCGGGGGTGCCCGAGCAGTCCGACGCACCGCACCAGGACCCGGACGAGAAACCCGCTTCCGAGGCACCGGCCGACCAGGCATCCCCGGCCGACGAAGCGGCGGAGGGCATGGCCGCCGTGGCCAAAGGCGCCGGCGACCTTGCCGTTGCCGTGGCCGAAGCCGCCGCAGATATCGCCGGCCAAGCGGCGAACGCCCTGGACGATGCGGCCGCCGACGCGTCCTCCGACGCTCGAGCCGACGCCACAGCTCGGGGATTCGCACGCGACGCTGGCCCGGGGGACGCTTCCCCGGACCCGGCGCAACCCGGCGAGGAGGTCGAGGGTGGCGTCATGGACAGACTGCGGCATTTCACGGGCAGGGAACCGGAGACGAACACGGCGGATCGACTCACGGGCGCGGCCGATCGTCCCGACTTCCAGGACCCGACTCTGGACCCGAGATATGTGCCTGACCGCTACGGCACACCCCTCGACCGAGCCGACGGCACCCGGACACCCCTCTTCGACGGTGACCCGGTGCGTGAACAGGCGAAACAGGGAAGCATCCAGGACTGCGGCATCATCTCCACGCTCGGCGCCGTCGCCTCCCATCGCCCCGAGGCGATAAGCGCGTTGGTGACGCAGACCGAGGACGGCAACTACACGGTCAAATTGCATGAAGCGGCCAGTGCCCCGGGCGACAGGTATGAGCCCACAGGACGCGAACTCAGTTTTACAGTGACACCCGAGCTTCCCGTGTTCGATGCCGACCCGAGCAAACCCGCGTTCGCGAGCTCTCCGGACGGCGGGTCGGCGTGGGCGCCCATCCTGGAAAAGACGATCGCGGCCAGCGACCGGGCCTGGGATCCAGAGCGCCGTGCCTTGTGGGCTGAGAAGCAAGAGCTGGCAGGCGCACCCGAAACACCGGAGGGATATGTCCGGCTCGAAAAGGGGAGCAACGCACTCAACCGTGCCGAACTACTCACCCAGCTCACCGGCGAGCCGGCCGTCGTGATTGATTTCCCCACACAGTACGACCGCAGTGGACGTAGCCCGGACGCTCAGCTCATCGGAGACATCCGGCAGCGGCTCGCTGACGGGAAGCCGGTACTGGTCGGCACTCCGCATCCCAGGGAGATCAACCGCCCGCTCGCGAACGACCTTCAGAGGGAGCACGCGTACGAGGTGACCGAGGTGGACGACAGAGGGCGTCTTCACCTCCACAACCCCCTGGGCATCAACCATCCCGAACCCTTGACGCTGGCCCAGTTCAGGGCCAATATCCGGCCGCAGTATTCCACTTTGGAGTGATCACATGGCATCTGAGGTCTCCATCAGGCGGGGAGCCCCGACCCGGACTGCCGTCGCGTTCTTCGGTGTGATTGATGTAGATGCCCGTCCTGGACATCCACCCAGGGTCCGCCTAGGTTTCGACGACGGCGAAGAGCACCGGTGCACCCTCGTACCGGGTGACACCTTCCCCGTCCGGGACGAAACCTGGGCACTCGACCGTGTAGAGGACCCCGCCGGTGACTGGCAAGTGATCATCCGCAAGGTTGAGTAGTCGTCCGACGATCGTGTGCGTGCTTTCGCGGATGTGCTGGCGGCCCGACGGGAGAATGGCAGCCATACTCACGCACCCGGCGACGGCACCTTCCACGTCGTGCCCGCGCTTCGCGTGCGGCCGGTCATCCACCACGACCTCGGCGCGAAGGTCCGCACCACAGCCGTCCTGGCCGCCGCCGTCCTCGCCCGAGCCGAAGCCGTCAGCACCGTCGACATCACCCTCCCGGAACTCCCCGACGCCCAGCGCCAGATCCTCGCCGACGCTGGCCTCCACCCCGCTTCCCACGACGGCGGGATCCGCGCCGCCGTCGGCGCGGGCGGCCTGCGCGCGGTTCAGGCCCGGACCGTCCCGCACCCCGGCCTGCCCACCGCCCCCCAGCTGTCCGCCCTCCTCACCTATGCGGTCGGCACCAGCCACCTCTTCGAGGCCGTCTACCCCCAGCGCGACACCCACGTCGCACCCCTGCGCGCCTTCGGCGCCCCCTCGCCCGCAGCCCGAAGGTCGTCCCCACCGAGCGCCGCATCCCCGGCGCCCCCCGGATCTGGGGCACCGCCCACGACGACAACGCCGCCCTCCTCGGCGGGATCGCCGGCCACGCCGGAGTCTTCTCCACCACCCGCGACCTCGCCCACTACGCCGAACACCTCATCGACCCCGCCAGCCGCCCGCACGGCTGGCTCCGCACCTCCACGCTCCCCTTCGCCCCGATCGAACCCGGCCTCGACCGAGGCCTGTCCTGGATCGTCGCCCCCGGCAACATCGCCTACCACCACGGCTTCACCGGCACCAGCCTCTACCTCAACCCCACCACCGGCCGCTACCTCGCCATCTGCACCAACGCCGTCTACCACGGCGAAGCCCGCCACCGGATCGCCCCCCTGCGCACCCTCACCCTCAAGACCATCACCGCCACCTGACCCCGGGAGACCCGCCATGGGACAGCACCTGCTGTCCGACCACACCACGCTGCGCCTGGGCGGCCCCGCGCCGCTCTGGCTCAGCCACACCCACCACGCCGACTGGCCCGACCTCGCCCACACCACCGCGCGGTACGCCGAGCGGCCGTTCACGCTGGGCGGCGGCAGCAACACCCTCGCCCCCGACCCGGCACCACCCGGCCCGTCATCCACATGGCCACCCGCGGCATCCGCACTCGCCACCTCGCAGGCGACCAGGTCGAGGTCACCGTCGCCGCCGGCCACCCGCTCGCCGACCTCGTCGCCCACACCGTCGCCGAAGGCCTGTCCAGCATCGAATACCTCGGCGGGATCCCCGGTATCGCGGGCGCCGCACCGGTCCAGAACGCCGGAGCGTACGGCCAGGAGATCGGCGACCGGCTCACCGCCGTCACCGCCCACGACTGGACCACCGGCCGCACCGCCCGAGTCCCCGCCGCCGCGTGCGGATTCGGCTACCGCACCAGCCTGTTCAAGCAGCAGCCCGGGCGGTGGACGATCCTCTCCCTCACCCTCCACCTGACCCGCTCCACTGCGGCGGGCCCCGTCACCTACCAGCACCTCGCCGCAGCATTCCGGGCGCCCCTGGGCAGCCGGCCCCCGCTCGCCGAAGCCGCTGCCGCCGTCCTCCACGACCGCGCCGAGCGCGGCCTCTTCCTGCCCCAGCACGGTCCCGACCACCGCCAGGTCGGCTCCTGCTTCCTCAATCCCACCGTCACTGAAGACCAGGCCCACGGACTCCTCAGCCGGGGCGCCCCTGTCCACCGCATGCCTGAAGGGACCTGGCGGGCCAGCGCGGGATGGCTCCTGGAGGCCTGCGGATACCGGCCCGGCACCCAAGTCACCTCCGGCGTTCCGCTGCTCCAGCCGCCGAACCCTCACCCTCACCGCGGAGGCGGAAGCCACCGCGCAGGGTTTCCGCGATGCGCTGGAGGAGATGGCCGCGAGCGTACGAACGGCTACTGGCGTCGACCTTCAGCCTGAGCCTGTGCTCGTGTGACACCCGAGCCGGCATGCGGGGGCGGCCGCTTGACGAGGTGGGGCCGGAGACAGTTGCGGTCCGGTCCCGCACCTAGAGGTGCCTGACTGATCGTTTCAGAATGGCTTTCGTCCAATCCCGAGGACGCCTTGTCAAGGACTTGCAGTGGCGGGGCGGTAGCCGTCGACTACGACGCACAGTGCACCCGCCGCCCCTCGATCCGCTGTCCTGCGATCGGCATCCGGACCGAGCCCGACACGTGGAAACGCACAGGAGTGGCGTGCTCGCGGCGCTCTACCGAAAGAGATCTTTCCGCGTCTTTCGCAGGATGGACTGATTCGTCCCGTCGAGAGCTCATGGCGGCAGCCCGGACGAAGACTGGGGTGCGGGCCTTCGTCCGGGCTTGCCGTGCGGCGGGCCGGTTACTCGGCCCTGGTGAGGGCGGGCGGCCAGTCAGCCGGGATCGCGTCGGTCTGCGGGGCGTAGAGCCGCAGGGTGATGGTGAACTTGCCGCTGGTGGGGATGGGGAGCCAGTTCGTCTTGTCCAGGGAGTCGTCCTCGGGCGCGACGGCGCTGATGTACAGGGTGACTGCGCCGTCCGAGTCAGGCGCAGGGGCGGTGAAGTGGCCTACGGAGTAGATCTCGGCGGGGTTGGCGACCAGGAAGCTGTCGGCGTCGTAGGCGGTCAGCGACCAGAACGCGTCGACGGGCGGCAGCTGACCGGCGGGGAAGGTGAGGGTGTAGGGGATCGGCTTGCCGGCGCTGTCCGTCGAGGGGCCGCCGGTGCTGGGATAGAGGGCGTCCTCGGGGAGATTGGCGGCCAGGCCGAACATGGCGACGTAGGCGCGCTGCAGGTAGTCGGTGCCGTAGTAGCCGATGTCGGTCTTGACGAAGGTCCAGCCGTTGATGGGGGCGGGTCCCTTGTGGTTGGCGATGAGCTTGAGGCCCTCTTCCTTGGCCTGGTCCAGGACCTGGGCGCCGGGGAGTTTGGCGGGGTCGTAGGGGTAGACGCCCAGCTCTGCGAGGGTGGCGCTCATGGCCGGGTCCGGCGGGTTGAGCGGGGTGGTGGGCAGCAGCTCGATCATCTGGGCGAAGAAGTCCGGACCGCTGAGGGCGTTGATCTGCTCGGACGGCGGGGCGGTGGAGACGGTGGGGTCGTAGGTGCCGTCCGGCGGGACGTAGGTGCCCTGGTCGGGCCACGCGCTCAGCGGCAGCAGCCGCATCAGGCTCTGGTACGCGGTGACGTTCTCCACGTCGTCGCCCGTGTTGAACATCTCGATGCGGCCCATCAGCCAGACCGTGTCGGTCCCCATGGGGACGTGATGGACGTCGTCGGGGAGTTCGCCCTTCCAGCCCGGTCCGGTCAGCGCGTAGGCGTAGACCTGGGCGCCGGAGGACGGATCGGTGGTCGGGGCGCCGAGCGGCCTGGTGCTGCTGGGCGACTTGAAGGAGGTGTTCGACCAGGCGTCCATCAACTGCATCAGCCAGTAGCGGCCCTCGTCCATGACCGGCACCGCCAGCACCATCGGCTCGGCCGCCAGGTCTAACCACGCCTGCGAGTACAGCGTGTCCACGTTGGGCCGCACCACGTTCTTCATGTCCGGCGTGGGAGGCGCGTCGTACTGACAGAACTGGTTGGTGGGTGCCTGCGTCGCGTTCACCTTTACGGTGTTCGTCTGCAGCCGACGGGTCAGCTCCATCATGATCTGTGCGTAGCCGAAGACGTAGACGTCCGTTGCCGCAGCCTGCGCGTGATGCTTGGGGTGGTGCGTCGAGGCCATACCGCTGTCCCTTCCGATGTGTCGAAAGAGTGACGCTACTGTCTGGTATGGGCACATCGCTGCGACAGAACAAGCCGATTGTGAACGGCTTTCGCAAACGGAATCTAATCCTCCGTCATTACGTCATCACCACGGCACCACTGCGGCTGACGGGCGGCGACTGCCGTGCCGCGGCGCGCTCCAGCCGATGAGCCAGAGGAAAACCCGGAGCCTGGCGGCCTATCCGCTCGTTGCGGCGCCAGGCCCGCACACCGAGCCCCGCGCCTCAGCGGCAAGCGGCTCCGGCACCAAGAACCAGCCCCGTCCACCCGGACCGGGTGCCGCCGGACCGGCGTCGAGTGGCCTGATGTCAGCGCGCTTGCCGATCGCTTCGGACATGAGTTGAAACTGCCTCCTTGCATCCGATGATCTTGATCGGCAGGCTATGCAAGTGCTTGCCGATCTTGTTCCGGATGACCTTTGGACGCCAAAAAGCTGACCTTCGACAAGGACTGGTACCCCCACTACCCCGAGAAGCACCAGACCTCCGGCAGCGCGCCCTGCGTCCTCGGCAAATGGGTCCTCTTCAACACCAACGGCGTACCCTCCACCGTCTCCTCCAGCATCGTCGCCGTCAGCCAGGAAGACCCCAAGGACCTCCACCGCATCACCGCGATCCCCATCGGCAGCGCCAAGAAGAGCTTCTGGCCCTCCAAACTCTCCTGCGACCCGATGACGAACATGATCTACCAGGCCGACACCGGCGTCGGGAAGGTCGCAGCCGTACGCATCAACCCCGCCACCGGGCAGCTCACCAAGGTGTGGGGACCCATCGACCAGCGGACCTTCGGCTTCTTCACCCTCTTCGGCCCCAAGAACCAGCGCGTCGTCCTCAGCACCCACATCGACGTCACCAACCCGCTGACCGCCCTCGGAGTCGGCGCCGGCGTCTACGGCGAACAGTTCATCTGGTGCGACGCCCTCACCGGCCGGGAACTCGCCCGCTCCGACTACGTCGACGCCATGTCCCAGGGCATCCTGCCCACCCCCGGATACGGCGGTCTGGCCTACATGCTCCAGTCCGACGGCGGCATCGCCTCATTCCAGGTGGTGAAGGCATCGGCGTAGCCCAAACGGCACACGGCTGCATTCACTGGCTCCGCCACGCGCTCCCCCGGGGGGCTTGCCCCAGCGTTCGCTCAGCCCTCGGGTCTGGGGGCGAGGGTGATGAGGGCGGTGGCGATCTGGTCGAGGCGGTCACGGTCGAGGCTGTAGAGGACGTAGTAGCCCTCGCGTTGGGTGGTGGTGAGTCCTGCCTGGGTGAGTTGGTGGAGGTGGCGGGAGGTCACCGAGGGGGACAGGCCGAGGAGGATGGCGAGTTCCTGGGTGGTACGGCTCCGGGTGGCGAGGTGGGTGATGATCTGCAGGCGCGGGGCGGCGGCCAGGGCCCGGAGCGCGGTCAGGGTGTCTTCCTGGCTGGTGGGGCGGGCGGCCGCGGCCGGCGCGAGGGGCAGGGCGGGATAGGTGATCCGCAGGGGCCAGGGATGGTCGCAGGTGACGCGGACGTGGGGCCAGACGTAGTGGCTGGCGGTGAACGTCACGGGGCGCTCGTGGGTGATGGTGATGTCGTGATCGTGCGGGCGGTCGAGCCGCAGGGTCCGCCGGCCGGGGTCGATACGGATCTGCGGGGCGAGGGTGCGCAGCATCGGGAACAGGCCCTGGTGGGCGATCCGGGAGCCGGCACGGGCGATCGACTCGTACAGGGAGGGTTCGATGCGCTCCCACTCCTGGGCGAAGGCGGCGTCCCAGTAGTCCTCCAGCACGGTGAGCGCGTCGTCGAGGACGGGCAGGGGGTCGGTGAGGATGCTCTCCAGCCGTGCCGCCCGGTCGGGGTCGCTGTCCCGGTACTCGGCGAGGACGGCGTCGCGGGTGGTGGGGTCGGTGACGAGGCCGTGTCCGGTGTGACGGGTGGTGTCAATGAGGGTCTGGGCGAGTTCAGCGGCCAGCAGTACAGGCGGCAGTGCCCGTACGGCCGCGAGCTGACTCGCGAAGTCGGCATCGTGATCACCGGCGCGGCTCTCGAAGAACGCGGGGATGTAGTCGGCCACGACAAAGCCGTGCTCGCGCATCCGCCGACGCAGGGCGGCGGGCAGCCGGCGGCACCGCCTCACCCAGGGCACGTGCAGGGCGTGGTGGCCGGGGTCGGTGAGCACGTGCCAGGAGTGGACGGCTTCGAGCAGCGGTGAAACCGAGAAGGCGATGCCCTCCTCGGCCGTCTCGGCAAAGCGCAGGGTGATCACGATTGCAGGATTTCACAATCAGTTGATCGGATCTCGCCACGTCGGCCAGGCTCACAGCAACAGACCGCGCCGTATCCCCGCAGGTCGACCCCCTTCTTCTTCCGAGCCGAAGGCCGCTGGTTCCTCCATGAGTACACCCGAAGCGCCCTGGCGAGCCGTGCTGGACGCGGACGGCTGCCCGTACACCGTCCACGAGCACGCCGCCGCGCACACCGTCGCCGAACGCCAAGCCCTGCCCTTCCCCTGGCCGCAGGCGGTCAAGACACTCGCCTTCACCACCCCGGACACCCCGCTCTTGCTCGTAGCGCTGCGGGCGCAGGACCGGGTGGACTACGCCCGCCTGGCGGCCCGGCTCGGCACCAGCCGCTCCCGGCTACGCACGGCGGACACCGCCCTGCTCGCCGCCGAGGGCCTGGTGCCCGGGGGCGTCCCGCCGGTCAGCCACCGGCCCGGGGTGCCGTGCCTGATCGATGCCGCGCTCGCCGAACCCGAGCGGCCCCTTTACTGCGGCGCCGGAACGGCCGACCGCACCCTCCAGATCGACTCCGCCACCCTGACCCGCCTCCCCCGCGCCCAGGTCGCCACCCTCTCCCGCTAGCCACCCGCCCGCGCACCGGGCCCCTACCTCGTCGCCACAGCACGCACCGCGCGCAGCCACACCCCGCTGCGCGGCACAGATCAGGAAGTACCGGCCCATGGTGAGTACCGAAAGCCTCCTCGCGTTCGCCGCGATGTCCCTCGTCGTGATCGCGATCCCCGGCCCGAGCGTCCTGTTCGTCGTCGGCCGCGCCCTCGCCCACGGCCGCCGCACCGCGCTCGCCACCGTCCTGGGCAACCTCCTGGGCTGCTACACCCTCGTCCTGGCCGTCGCCCTCGGCGTCGGCGCCCTGGTCCAGAGCTCGGCCACCGTGTTCACCACCGTGAAGCTGGCCGGCGCCGCCTACCTCGTCTGCCTGGGCATCCAGGCATACCGCCACCGTGGCCGGCTGCGCGCCGACCTGGCGGCCGGGGAAGGCGAGCCGCGCGGTGATCTCCGCACGGTCTGGGATGGTCTGCTGGTGGGCGCCACCAACCCCAAGGGCCTGGTCTTCTTCGCCGCCGTCCTGCCGCAGTTCGTCAACCCCGACGCCGGGAACATCCCGCTGCAGATGATGATCCTCGGCCTGATCCCGGCCGGCATCGGCCTGGTCTGCGACACCGTCTGGGGTCTGGGCGCCTCGGCCGCGCGGTCCTGGTTCGCCGGCTCCGACCGGCGCCTGTCGATGATCGGCGGCGCGGGCGGCATCGCCCTGATCGGCCTCGGACTCACCGTCGCCACCACCCGCCACTGACCCCACCCCGGACCATTCGGCCGCCGCCGAGCCGTACGGACCCGCTGCCGGACGGCAGCAAAGGTCTTCAATACCGCCGACGCCACCCTGTCGACCGGGGACGAGTCCGGCCGGGAGCCGGCCGAGCGCTCCGGGGAGCCGGCCCCGCGCCGTCGGCCCTGGTCGCCGCCGGAGTGGGCGGAGACGGCCGGGGCGCTGATCACGTCCGTACGTCTCGCCGCACACCTCCGCCAGGGCGGGGGCGGGCGCCCGCGCGGTTAGCCGCACGCAAAGTTCCGGCCCGGCCCTCGCGGGAGCCGGCCCGGAGCGGGGGTAACGCCTCGGGCGCGGGTTGAGTGGTTCGCGGTTTCCCGACAACCCGTCCCCGACGGGTTCGGCCGACCCTGAAGGGAGGCGGCTGCGGGGGAGCCGTTGTGACGTTGAGACCGACCATCGAGCCGATGCTCGCACAGGCCGCCGAGTCGGTGCTGGGCCCGGCCGCCCTGCGGGCCGGGGTGGCCTATGAGCAGAAGCCCGACGGGCAGCGGGCGCTGTTGTTCACCCCGGCCATGCTTGGCAAGATCCACTGCGGTAGGCCGTCGGGACGCGGCGTGACAGCCGGGCGTCCAGGACGCCTCCAGTTCGCGATCACCACTCACACCGCTGGAGTCCCTACATGAGCACCGCCTCGGAGTCATACAACTTCGCCGGCCCGTTGAACGGCGGGGTCGACGCCCGCACCGGGCTGTTCTCCATCGCTATAGCGCTCCCCCCGCTGGGCCCGAACATCGCTGCCGACCCCACGCTGGAGATGGTGCTCCGCTACGCACCCTCAGCCCCACCCACACTGGATTCGGCCGCTCCGTCACCACCGGGCTGACCACCTACGACACGAACCAGCGGGTCCTGGTCCTGCCCGACGGCGCGCAGTACAAGGTCGATGAGACCGACACCGCCGTCACCCTGCAGCAGTACGAGCTCAACAACGTCAGGATCCTCAAGGAGCGGGACGGCTACCGTGTCGCACACCGCAGTGGCGCGGTGGAGGTCTTGACCGGCCCCGGGCCGATCAAGGTCCCCACCACCGTGGCATCGCCCACAGGCCACCAGGTGACCCTCGCGTGGGACTTCGACGCCCCGCTGCCACGTCTTCGCGAGGTCCGAGACGACGCAGGTGTGCTCCTGCGGGTGGACTACACCGGCGACTTCGAGGTGACGCTGACCTACGAAGGAGGCGGGAAGGAACTTGCCCGCTTCGAGCTGCACCTCAAGGACGGACTGCCCAGCCGCCTGGTGCTTCCCGCCTCGAACGGGGAGTACAGCTTCGTCACCAGCCCGGTCGGCCCCGACGGCCCGTGGATCACCGGCCGGACCGCCCCGACCGGGGCCGTCGAGACAGTCACCTACAGCACCGACGGGAACGGGCCCACGCCCCCTCTGCCCTACGTGACCCACTTCACCGTCAACCCGGGCGACGGCATGCCGGCGGTGGAGACCACCTACGAGTACACCGACCGCACCGGCCAGGAAGCCCCCACTCGGTAGGCCTGGTGCGGCGGATGTTGCCGTGGCCGGCAGCGTCCTGGGGGTCCGGCGCCCTGCTCGTACAACCGACGTTGAGCCCCCCGCATCGGCAGACGGGCCATGCCCCGCACACCGTTCGGGGCATGACCAGGTACCAGGCTTGAAGAGGCTCCCGTGCTACCCACCTGACGGCAACGGCCCGCGCGCCCAAGGGCGCGCGGGCCGCGGACCATCCCTGTCGTGGCTCAGCCGAGGACGGAGTCGGGCTGGTGGGCGACCGAGTCACTGGAAGGGACGATGTCCAGCAGCTCGAAGGCGTTGTTGGGCTCGAAAGTCTCCCCACCCTGCTGCTGCTCGGGTGCCTCGTCGGCCTGGGGTGCGGTCTCGTCGTACATGAGGGTCTCCTTGTTGTCCGTCGGACGATGCCGGCCCGGCGAGCGGCCGGACCGACGCTACGCCCGCGTCCCGCGACGCGGAGGGCCCCTAAGTGATCTCCACCCGTTCGGGTGAACGGAGGTTTCGGCCTACCGCTCCCGGTGACAGGCAACGCGAGCAGTCCAGCCGAGGTGACAAGTACGGCGAGTACTTGGTGACAACCACCATGATTCGATCGGAGGCCACGCCGAGGTCGGCGCGCGTTCCTGGTGACAACCACCGCGCCCCGGCACAACGACGCCCAGGAGGTCGCGCTCCTGGAGGTGGTCCGCCCCTGCGTGGACTGGCGGGCCGTGCGCACCGCCCGGCCGGGGACCCGCTCCCCTCTCGCCTCCCTCGAACCCGTCGCCCCAGGCGGTGAGCGGGTGTTCCTGGCGGGGGTGGCGCGGATCGCCGGGGTGGGTAGGGCCGCGGTGGTGAACTGGCGCCGCCGCCACCCCGACTTCCCGGCCCCGGTGGCGGGGACGGAGGTGCACCCGCAGTTCGACCACCGCGCCGTCGTGGCCTGGCTGCTGGCCCACGACAAGATCGGCGTACCCATGGGCCCGACGGTCGCCCATCTGTCGCTGGCCGGGGCCAACGGCGCCGGACACCGGTTCCGCCCCTTGATGACCCGCATCTGGTCCTGGCCGATGATCCGGCAGGCGAGGACCAGGTGTCCGGCTGGTCCACCGACGAGGACGCCGACACGATCGGGGCCCTTGCGGCCGGGTAGCGGGGGCGTCGGTACGCCGGCTGACCGCGCCCGGTACGGGCCCGTTGGCGGTGCTGGGGGAGGTGCGGGTGATCGACCGGTTCCGTACGGGGTCGGGCGGTCTGCGGGTGACGCTCGCGTGGTCGGCCCGGGTCAGGGGCGCCGCCGCCGAAGGGTCGGGCGGCGGGGTGGTCCGTCACGGCGTGCCCTACGCCGGCCCGGCGGAGGACTGCGCCTGCGTCCGGCACGAGTGCGGCGGCCTGGTTCCGGTGTCCTGGTGCGCCGACCACGGGATCGCGACTGCGCCGGTGATGGAGTGCCATCCCGGAGGCGGCCTGCGCTGCACAGCCCTGGCCGCCCGTCGGGCATAGCCAGCCGCGCGCCGCTGATCCGGGGGGCGCTCACCGCTGTCACCCGTCCGTAGGCACACCAGCGATCAGGCCCCGGGCACGGGCCGGCGCTGGGAGGGTGGGCAGGCGGATGCTGCGTGGTGGGACCGACAGGTGTACGGGTCGGACCGGACGACCCTGACCAGGGTCCGGTGCCGGGCCACTCATACGTGGAGCTGGTGGGCAGCCTGCTGGACGGGCAGCTGCTCGACGTGACGGGCTGGAGTCCGCTGGAGGTGGCGGACGGTGTCTTGTTGATGTCGGAGCGGGGGGTGTTCGGCCCGGGTGGCCGGTGTGCGTACGAGCCGGCCGAGATCGATGGCGTCTACCCCAGCCGGTTCGGGCGGGCGGGCGGCCGGGGGCGGGGGAGTTGCGCCGGTTAGGGCGGGGTCCACAGCACCTCGGGCAGGGCGACGACCAGCCGGCCCGTCAGCCCCCTGCGGCCCCGTCCCGCCGAGTGTCCGTCCGGCCTTGGTGCCTCGGCCGGGATGGGCTCCCCCCTCATCAGCCCACGCTGCTCCGGTTCGGTCCGCAGTCCCGGCGTCAGCAGGAGCGCCCGTGTCGGGCGGTGCAGCCTGGACTCACGCCGCTCGTGCCGCACGGCGCGGGTCCGGCTGGGCCGCGCGCCGTGGTGTGCCCCGCAGCAGGGCCAGGTTCTCCCGTTGGCCCTGCTGGGCCCACTACCGCGTCTCGGCGTCTTGGTGATCGCGTAGGTGGGCGTCGATGCGTTCCAGGGGTTGGCCAGCCACACCCCGGTGCGGTGCGGACCGTCCGGCAGCTGCTCGGCGTGGGAGGCAGCAACCCGCCCCCGCCCCCGCCCATCGCGCCGAGCCTCCCCTGCGTGGTGATCCCCCGGTAGCAGACATGCAGGTAGCTTTTGCACGGACAGGCGGGTGAGGGAACGTCGCCCGTCCGCGCGAGCCAGGCTGGCACGTTGCCTGCCGATGACGACGGCTTCGTGGTCTGCCACCGCACCTTCGGCGACGACGTCCCGCCCGGTACCTGCGAGGCCATGTGCCGCGGCTACATCGACGCTTTCGGTCTTCCCCCGTTTGTCCAGGAGGCCCTGGATACGGGTGTCGGCCGCCTCGTGGAGGTCTCCGACCCGCTGGCCGCGGCGAGGGAGACGCCCGAGGAGGAGCAGGCTGGTCCTTGAGAAGCTGATCGACATTGTCTGTGGGGGAGGGGCAGGGCTGCGGCGGGCTCGGCGATTGCGGTGTCCCACACGATCACCAACGCCTCCAGCCTATTTGTCATCGCCCTGGCCCGGATCGCGCGGCGCAGGCCGCAGTTCCTGGACTGGCACCGGGACGGCCACGGGTACCAGGCGCACGACTACAAGGCGCCCCCGACCATCTGACCTGCCGTTTCTGGTCAGGCGCCGGGGGTGTGCCCGTCCTCCTGGCCGTGGCCGAGGATCGGCAGCAGTGTCTCGGCGGCGTCGCATCCGGTGCACGCGAGCGTGCCGGGTCGGCCGAGGGCGTCGAGCGCGACGGGCGTCTTGGTCGGCACCGCCCGGTCTGTGGCCAGCGCGCATCCCTCGGCGTGGACGGTGGCGGCCTGGGCGCTGGTGCGGCCGTCCAGCACCCACACCCACGGCGTTGCGGGGGCGGCCGCCGTGCCGGTGGGGTTGCGGTGGGTGGGTATCTGGTCCAGGCGCGGGTGCGGTAGCGGACCTGGCCGACGACCTGCCGGATGCGGACGAGGAGCAGGCATTCCTCGCCCGGTCCGGTCGTGCCGGGCGCGTGGGTGGACAGAAAGTCGACTGCTGTGTAGGCACGGAGCCGGCGTCGCAGGCGGTCGCCGAGTCCGCTGTGGCGGGCGTGTCTGACGGCGGCGCGGCGGGCCGAGACAGGTGTAGGCGGGGCGGGCAGAGTGCTCGTGAGGCGCGCGTGTTGTCCCTGCATGACGTTCGTGTGCCCCCCAGCGGGTCCGAACCCGTCCTGCTTGGGTGCCTCCGCTTGGTGCCCACGGTTGTGGCCGCAGTCGTGGCAGTGGAGCGACGTCAGCGTGTGTGCCAGGTGGGCTTGGTTTTCGTCAGACAGGGTCCGGTAACAGGGCCAGGCGGTGGCCTGTCTGTGCGCCGACGGCGGCCTCGGTAGTGCGCGTGGGCGCAGGCGCGGTTGCCAAGACGAGGTACAGAAGCTGCCGAGCTGTGACGGATGGGCCAGCGGTGACCGGTTCATCCGAGGCGCTGGGTTGTCTCTCCGGCCTGTGCGGGTACGGCGGGCAGGGCGACCGTGCAGGAGGCGCAGCGTCGGGCCTGGGCGGGTACGGGGCTGAGGCATTCGGGACAGTCCCGCTTGGGGGCCGCCGAATGCCGGTTTATCGCCATCACGGAGAACAGGCCGCCGTCCTTCAGCGGGGCGAGGGCCGTGGCAAGGGTGCCCGCCTTGTTCCGCTTTGACGGACACCTTCGGTGTGGTGGTCAGGCCGCGAGGGTGCCGACCCCGGCAGCAAGCCGGGCGACCCGGCGAACGTCAGCCTGCCCGGTCAGGTGTCGTTCGACGACGGCGCCCGCGTCACCTACCGGCTCACCGCCTCCGGACTCGCTCTGTGTTTCATCAAGTCGTCCTGACCAGCCACCCCCACCAGAAGGGAAGGGAGGGTCGCCGCGTCGGCGCGGCGACCCTGGGACTGCCAGGCGTAGGTCCGCCGAAAAGCCGGCGGCCCCTCACGCAAGATCGAGGCCCGAGGTCACCTTCCGCACTCTCGGGTCAAAGCCGTCCCCAGCAGCTCGACGCGATGCGAGGTCGTTCCAGCGCTCACACCGAGGATGCCGAAGATGAGATCACGGCCCATCGTCGCGCCCACCAGCGTATTGACCGGGCCGAACGAGGCCGTCATCGGCGTGACCGCGGTTCCGGTCACGGCCTTCGCCTCCTGGAGCGACGCGAGAAAGACCGGGACATCGGCGGGCCGAATCAATGGGCCGCTCGACCCCACCCGGAGGCCGCAGCCACCCGTGATCATCGACACTCCGCGCTCCAGACACGCCTGGGCGCACACTTCCGGCAGCGACGCGGGACGGTCGGCCGCCACGACGAGGAACCCACCTTCGCGAAGGTACGGCACCAGCGCCTCGCTGGTCGTGATGGTCTCCATGGCAGCGATCGGCTCCGTTTCGGGCAGGCGCTCACGAACCCACTCGCGGGCCACATCGACCTTTACCCGTCCGACGTCACAACGCCGGTAGAGGTACTGGCGGTTGAGGTTCTCCAGCGCGACCCGGTCGCCGTCCACGAGCGTGAGTCCGCCCACGCCCGCCCCCACGAGCTCGGCCAGCACCGCGCCGCCGACGCCGCCGACGCCGAGCACGGTCACGTGCGCCGCGCGCAGCCGTTCCTGTGCCGCGCCGGCGTCCAGGCCAAGGGCCGCGAAGTACTCGACCTGGTTCCGCCAGGCGGACGACTGCCACGAGCGGTCGAACGGCGCGACGACGAGGCGGAGTCGAAGCAGCGTGCGCACGATGGCGTCCGTGTTCCCTCCCCTCGGCACCGGGAGGCCGAGCGGCTCGTCGGAGACCGCTTCGAGCCATGCGAACATCGCCTCAGGGCAGCGCCGGACCAGCAGCACCTCGTCGGAGAAGACGCGCAGCTCGTCGCCGTCGCGCGACCAGGTCGCCGCAGGCGAGAGCACGTAGCGGTCGCTTCCGTCAGCCATCCCTGGCCTTCCTTCATAACGAGATCACCGTTTGCCGAGGGTCATGGGGAATCGGCGGTCCAGCTGAACCGGGGAAAGCGCACGGCGTCCATCGGCGGCCAGGGCCGGCCGGCCAGTGTCTCTCGCTGCAGCCAGTGGCCCTGGAGCCGCAGCAGTGGCAGGACCGGGCACTGCTCGCGCGCCGCTCTCCGCAGCTCGTCGGCCGCTTCCTCGTCGTCCGGGTCCTCGGACAGCCGGCGCAGCAGCGGCGCGAGGACCGGATCGCGGCGTGCCGGGTCGAGCAGGTCCAGGGCTCCGATCGGATCCTCGAAGAGCGGGCCCCGCAGGGCGAGGAGCAGGTCGAAGGAGTGGGCCGAGCCCGAGACGAAGTCGGCGGGTGCCAGCTCGACCTCGACGCCGAGGTTGTCGGTCAGCTGGGCCGCGACCTCTTCGGCCACGTCCAGGTTGGGGTAGTAGTCCCAGTACCCCAGGCGCAGGCGTTCACCGGTGCCGGCGGTGCTGGGCGGTGCCTCGACGTGGTGGTCGGGCGCCGCCGACTCCACGCCGTTCCAGCACCGGGCGACCAGGCGGTCGTAGCGGAGCGCGCCGAGGAGCCTGCGGCGGAATTCCGGGTCGCCCACCGCCGACCGGCTGCCGGGGACGACCTCCAGGCACATCTCGATCCCGGTCGGTGCCGTGTGGAACGCCCTGCTGTCCGCGAAGTCCGGAACGCGGTCGAGCGGAAACGCCGTCGCGCACGTCACGTCGACCTCGCCCCGCCGGAACCGCTCCGGGGCCCCGTGCGGATCACGGCGCACGAGCACCTGCACGGGGGGCGTGCCGGCACTGACGGGTTCGAGCCAGTACGCGTCGTCGGAGGTGCGCACGGCACGCTCGTACGCGCCCGAGGACAGCTGTCCGCACGGCGAGACCGGAGCGAGGTCGACGCTCTGGAGCAGGCCGGGGAGGTGCGGTGCCGGGCGGCGAACTTCGATGACCAGCGTGTCCTTTGAGGTGTGGACCGCGCGGATGTCGATCAGGAACCGCTGGAGCGACGGCACCGTGAGCGCGGTCCGGATCGCCCGGGCGTGATCGCTCGCACGCACCGGGCTCCCGTCGGAGAAGGACGCGTCCCGCTGGACGCGGTAGTGCTGGCTGAGTCCGTCTTCCGTGCACCAGAGGAGGTCGAGCCTGCTGCGCTGGCTCGCCGAGGCGAACCAGCGGCTCAGGTAGTCGCCTCCCGTGGGCCCGTGCCACCGGATCGGGTCGTCGTCCACCTCGACGACGACGGGGCGCGGGGCGCTCACGCGGTCGGGAGGGGGCTGTCGGCCACCGGCGGAGTCCGTCCGGGGGCGTCCGGCGAGGCGTCGATCCGGGCGCACAGTCCCGCCACCGCCGTGGCGACCTCGCGGAGCCGGCCGGGGGCAACCTGGGCGAGGAGTGCCTCGCGCTCCTCGGTGCCGCGCGGCATGAGGGCCTTGAACATCTTGGCCTGCCCCGGCGTCAGACGGAGGGTCGACACCTCCGCCTCGCTCGCGCGGTACACGACCACGACGGTCGGACGGTCCAGATCCGGCTCCCAGGTGATCGCCCGCGGGTCGGAGACCATCGCGACGACGTCGACGTCGAGGTCCGCGGTCAGGAAATGCGGCTTCTCCCCGACGACGGCGGGCCGCCGGTACACGTTGACGAGTTCTTCCTCCACCTCGTCGCCGCGGAACCTCGCGAGCATCGAGTCGTACGTGAACAGCGCCCTGGCGGTGCGCGCGTGCGCGCCGTCCAGCTTCGCCGGGATCTCACCGAGCGCTTCCTCGACCGGAATGTCGGACCGCTCCAGGAGCGCGTCGATGACTTCCACGTACGTGAGCCCCGCGCCTTGCTTCAGGAACCGCAGCAGGTGGTAGTAGCGGCGCGTGAAATACCGCGAGAGGCGCAGCACGTCCTGGTAGTACCCGTATTCCCGGTTTCCGCTGCGGATGAAGCTGAAGCCGGTGAAGATCTCAGCTTCTTCCTTGATGAGCGCGCGGACGTCCGGCGGGAGGAAGGTCCCCATGACGTCGAGTTCGTCCTTGAGCGGTTCGAGTTCGGCCCGGTACTCACCGGTGATCTCGGCGCCGGGGAGCGGCTGGAGCACGCTGAGGTCGCTGTTGACAGCCCCGTAGGCGATCGCGTCGAACACGACTTCCAGGGACTTCTCCAGGTCCTCGGCGGCTTCCTCCGGGTAGCCGACAATCGTGTTCGTCTCGAACTGGATGCCGACTTCCTGGGCGGACCGGAAGAACTCGTAGGTCCGCTTCGTCGAGGGCATCTTCAGCATGGACTTGAGGATCTTCTCCGACCCCGCGTCCGTGCCGCAGAAGATGTTGAAGCACCCTGCATCGGCCATCCGCCGCAGAAGGGACGGATTGACGTTGTCCGGCCGGACCGCGCAGCCCCACTCGAAGATGTCGTTGTGCTCCGCGAAATAGGACACGAACTCGTCGAGGTACGTGCGCTTGTTGGCGAAGTTGTCGTGCAGGAAATTGAACTGGGTGACCCCGTAGGTGCGGTGCAGGAACCGCAGCTCTTCGAGGATGACCGCGGGGTCCTTGATCCGGAAGTCGCGGTCCCAGAACGTCGACGTCATGCAGAACTTGCACGAATAGGTGCACCCTGAGCCGATGTGCACATCGAAGATGTGCGGGGTCGAGAGCCGGATGTAGTCGCCCATCGGGACAGCGGCGTACGCCGGCATCGGCACGAGGTTCAGGTTCGTGGTCGGCTGCGGTCCGCTGGACACCGCCCGGCCGTCCGTGCACGACCAGAAGCCGCGCACCTCGGCGGGATCGGTCCCGTCGGCGAGGGCGTCCGCGAGAGCGGCGATCGCGAGCTCTCCCTCGCCGCGGCACACGAAGTCGACGCAGTCGGCGAAGCGTGGGAGGGCGTCGGGGAAGACACCGAACGTCCCGGGGCCGCCGAGCACCACGGTGACATCGGGCCGGAGCTGCTTGACCCGGCGCCCGATGAGAAGGCACGAGGGAAGGGTGTCCGCGAGGCAGGTGAGGCCGAGGACGTCGGGGTCGGCGGCGAGCAGACGCTCACAGGTCTGGTCGAGCCAGTCGGCGTCACTCGGTTCGAAGGCGCTGATGCGGTGCTCGTACTCCAGGTCGACGACGACGGTGGGGTGGCCGTGCGTCATCAGGGGAGAGGCGATGCAGAGAAGTCCGAGAGGGACGAAGAAGGGGGAATTGATGTCGGAATTGATCAGGGGCCGGCCCAGCGTCACGCGGACGTTCCGCGTGGACGTCCTGACCGACACCTGGCCCTCCCCGGCGAACGAGAGGGCCAGTCGTTTCGGAGTCGCCATCAGATGTGATCAGCAGCGCCGCGCGACGATGGCACCGAGGGTTGCCGACGACAGGGAGATGAGCTCCACGTCGTCGACGAGGTCGAACCCCTCGCCATCGGTGAAGAGCACCATGTCCGGCTCGGCCTCGGTCATCGCGATCACCGGACTGTCCTGCAGTTCCTGCATCATCGTTGTCCCTTCTTCACCTGGACCGGCACCAACCTCTCCATAGCATCCAGTTCTTGAGATCCTGTCAATGGCGCGTGCATACAAGGCCCGGCCCGGCGTCCGAAGCCGCTTCCCGGGCGGCGGACGGGGACCGCCGCCGTCCGGTCGATTCCGCTTAGCCCCTGCCCGCCAACGCGGTTTCACATGGCTGAAATCCCGCTCCGGGCACGCGCTCCGGCTCTCCGCCGACCGGCGGATGCGGTGTCTTCCTGCCTCTTGTGGGGCTTGATCTATGCTGGGTAGGGTGCTTCGGGTCCGGAATAGTGCCGGACGGGAGGCCGGAACATGGCCGGTTTTCCACTCTGTGGCGCAAAAAGATCGAGCACCGGAATCTGCGGGCTGCGGAAGCCGATTCGGCGATCACGCCCATCAGCGGGGATCGGCCCCCATGTTGATGTTTCTTCCGTTATGGGACATTCGGAACGGAGCTAGGATTGTGACGTCTTCGCAGGCCAACGTTCCCGATCTGAAATCCACGGCGATCCCGTACTTTCCGATGCCCCGGGCCTCCGGCTGCCCGCTGGATCCGGCACCCGAGCTCGCCGAGTTGCAGGAACGGGCGCCGCTGGTCCGGGTCCGGCTGTGGGACGGCAGTACCCCGTGGCTGGTGACCCGGCACGCGGAGCAGTGCGCGCTGCTGTCGGACCGCCGGGTCAGCGCGGACTGGATGCAGCCGGGCTACCCGTTCCACACCCAGTTCCTGCGCGACCACCACGGCGAGGGCCAGTTCCTGACCGCCATGGAGGGCCCCGAGCACCTCCGGCTGCGCCGGATGATCGCCCGGCCGTTCACCCCCCGCATGGTCGAGAAGCTGCGGCCGACGATCCAGCAGGTCGTCGACGAGCGCATCGACGCCCTGCTGGCCGGCCCGAAGCCGGCGGACTTCGTGTCGGAGTTCGCCCTGCCGATCCCGTCCAGGGTCATCTGCCACGTGCTGGGCGTCCCCTACGAGCACCACGACTTCTTCCACCGCGCCATCAGGGCGGTGACCGAGAGCGACGTCCCGGCCGACGTCGCGAGCAAGTCCGAACGCGAGCTGTACCACTACCTGGCCAAGCTGATCGGCCACAAGCTCGCCCACCCCGACGACGGCCTGCTGTCCCAGCTCGCCACCGAACGGCTGGCCACCGGCCAGCTGAACCGGCATGAACTGGTGATGCTGATCCTGTTTCTGCTGATCTCGGGGCACGAGACCACTGCCAGCATGATCGCTCTGGGCGTGCTGGCCCTCCTGCTCCATCCCGACCAGATCGCCGTGCTGCGGGACGCCGACGAGGCCGGGGTCGACGGGGCCGTCGACGAGCTGCTGCGGTACCTGACCACCGTCCAGCCCGGCCGCCGCCGCGTGGCCGTGGAGGACATCGAGATCGCCGGACAGCTGATCCGCGCCGGCGAGGGCCTGATCCTCCCGGAAGAGATCGGCAACCGCGACGCGAGCGTGTTCCCCGACCCGCAGAAGCTGGACCTGCGCCGCGACGCCGGCCAGCAGCTCGCCTTCGGGTTCGGTGTCCACAAGTGCACCGGCCAGCCACTGGCCCGCCTGGAGCTCCAGGTCGTGTTCACCGCCCTGTTCCGGCGCATCCCCACCCTGGCCCTGGCCGTCGACCCCGACAGCCTCCCGTTCATGGACGACGGTCTCGGGTACGGCCTCAAGGGCATGCCGGTGAGCTGGTGAGTGCACGCGACCGAGCAGAAGCCGAATCCGCCCGTGATGGTGGAGAACGTCCTTGACCACCGGAGTCACCAGGGGGGACCCGCAGCATGACCGGCACCACAGAGGCCCTTGACGGATCGGCGGCGGCCGACGTGGCACGCGACGTCACGCGCCCGTTCTACATCTACGCCGTGCTCTCCAACTCGATGTTCCAGCGCGGCGTATTCGTCATCTTCCTCTACCAGCAAGGCTTCTCCGCCGCTCAGGTGGCCCTCCTCCAGACCCTGCTCTTCCTGGTCAGCGGACTCGCGGAGCTGCCGACGGGCATCATCGCCGACCGGATCGGCAGGCGTGCCAGCATCGTGATCGGCCAGGTGCTGGTGGCCGGATGTCTGCTCGGTCAGGTGGCGACCTCCGACTACTGGCTCTTCCTGGCGCTGTTCATCGGTCAGGGCGTGGGCATGGCCTGCGTCTCCGGTTCGGACACCGCCCTGCTGTACGACCTGCTCGTGCGCCGCGGCGCGACGAGCGGCTACGTCAGGATCAGATCCCGGTTCACCATGCTCGGGACGGTCACCTCGGGGGCCGCCATCATCCTCGGCGGCCAGCTTCAGCGGTTCTCCTGGGGAATCGTCTACACCGCCTCGGCGTCGTGCCTCGTCGTGGCCGTGCTGGTGCTGCTGGCCCGGGTGCCCGAGATCCGCGGCGTGGACGCGGTGGACGAGCAGGACGGCGCCGGGAAGGAGCACGGCGACACGACGGCCTGGCGGGCCATGCTCCGGGTCGCCACGCCGGCGCTCGTGACGCTCGTCGTGGTGTCCGCACTGATGCACGCGACGCTGACGCCCTACATCATCTTCACCCAGAAGACGCTCTCCGATCAGGGTGCGAGCACCGCGTTGGTCAGCGTGGTCATCTCGGCGGGATTCTTCATCGGCGGCCTCACTCCCCTCCTGTCGGACCGCGCCGACCGGCGCATCGGGTACCGGATCATCGCCCCGTTGTCGCTCCTGGCGCTCGCCGTGGCCCTCGGCCTGACCGGCCTCGGCCGCGTCTGGGTCACCATCGCCGCGTTCCTGCTCCTGGTCGGAATCCCCGAGATCACCGCCGTGCTCGTGGACAACGTGTTCAACGAGGCGGTGCCGTCGCGCCACCGGGCGGGCCTGCTGTCGATGATCGCGTTCGTGGAGTCGGTGCTCATCGGTATCGGCTATCTCGTCCTCGGCGCGCTCATGGGCGGACTGGGCTCCAGCGTGGGCATGGCCGTCTACGCCGCGGTCCCCCTGCTGGCATGTCTCCTGTGGCTGCCGGTGCTCATCCGGGGGACGCGGGTGACCACCGGGAGCGAGCAGGCCGCCGACCCGAAGGAATCCTGAAACAGCCAGTTTCGGACAATGCCCCTGGCCGAGGAGGAGCCGACGTGGAACTGATGCAGATCGGGCACAAACAACCGGTGCTGAATCTCTCTCCCCCGGTCGTGCATGAGGACTCCCTTTCGGTCGCGCTGGTCTGCATGCCCTGGGCCGTGGTCGACATGCCCTCCTTGGCGCTGAGCACGGTCGCCCCGCTGTTCGAGCGGCGCGCAGAGGTCGAGAAGCTCGACGTCGTCTACGGCAACATCCGGTGGCTCGACCACCTGGTGCGGGAAGTGGGCCTCGAACGCGGGCACTACGAGCTGATCGTCGACGCCGAGGTGTTCGGGGTCGGCGAATGGGTCTTCTCCAGCTGTTTCCGTCCCGGTGCCGACCCACGCGGCACGACCTTCTACGACCTGATACGCGACAGCGAGCACGTCGACGCCTACTGCGCGATGTTCCGCGCGGCGCCCGCCTTCATCGACGAGCTGGCCCGGGACCTCGTGGCCTCGGACGCCGACGTCCTGGGGCTGACGACGACCTTCGACCAGAACATCGCCTCGTTCGCGCTCGCGCACCGGGTCAAGGAGCTGCGGCCGGACGTCGTGACGATCCTCGGCGGGGCGAACTGCGACGGCGTCCAGGGCACGGCGGTCCACCGCGCCCGCCCGGAGTTCGACTACGTGATCCGGGGGGAGGCGGAGCACTCGATCGCGCCGCTCATCGCTCACATCGCTGAATGCCGCAGCGGTGACGGGAAGAAGAACGAGGAGCTGCTCCGTGCCGTGCCCGGCCTGTGCTGGCGGTCCGACGCCGACGGAACCACGGTCAGCAACCCCATCGGGCGGACGCCCGTCTCGATGAACGTGGTGCCGGAGCCCACCTACGACCACTACTTCCGCGATCTGGGGAAGTCTCCGGCCGCGCCGTTCATCGACGTCAAGATCCCGCTGGAGGCCAGCCGCGGCTGCTGGTGGGGCGCCAAGCACCACTGCACGTTCTGCGGCCTGAACGGGTCGGCGATGACCCATCGGGCGAAGCCCGCCGAGCGTGTGCGGGCGGAGGCCGGCCGGGCCATCCGCCGGCACCACGTGCTCGACCTGGTGTTCTCCGACAACATCCTGGCGCCTGAGCACGTCGTGCAGCTGACCTCGGATCTGGCGCTGCCCGCCGAGTGGGACGTCCGGCTGTTCGCCGAGGTGAAGTCGAACCTCAACTTCAGTCAGCTGGAGTCCCTCGCGCGCGCCGGCTTCACACAACTGCAGCCGGGTGTCGAGAGCCTTTGCACGCCCATTCTGCGGATCATGCGCAAGGGGGTGACCGGGTGGCAGAACGTGCGGTTCCTGCGGGACTGCGCCACCTGCAGGATCTACCCCTCGTGGAACATCCTCGTGGGCTTCCCCGGGGAAAAGGACAGCGACTACGAGGCGCTGATCGCCTCGCTGCCGTCCCTCCACCACCTGACGCCGCCCGCCGGGGCGTTCCCGATCAAGCTGGAGCGCTTCAGTCCCTACTTCGACGATCCCGCCCTCGGTCTTCAGGCGCTCGGCCCCTCGCTCAACCTGGTGAGCGCCTACGAGGGGGTGGCGGAGGGCCTCGACGACCTCGTCTACGTGTTCGAGTCCGCGCCCGCCGGCCTTTCCCCCGAGGTGAACGAGCTGCTGCGCGAAGCGGTCGCGAGCTGGAAGGAGACCGGCTCGGTCTCCCGGCTGGTCGCCCTGCCGTCGCCGGACGACTCGCTCGTCGTCATCGACGACCGGCCCGCCTGGCCCTCCCGTGAGCTGGTGTTCCGGCCGGGGCTCGAAGCCGAGGCATACCGGGCGCTGGCGAAGGGCAAGACGCTTCCCGCCCTCGCCTCCGCGATGCGCTCGCTCGAGATCGACCTGCGGGAAGGTCAGCTCGAAGAGCTCGTCGAGAACTGGACGGAGCTCGGCATCGTCTTCCGTGAGGACTCGACCTATCTGGCGCTCGCGACGGGATTGCGTTGGTGACGAAGCAGACAGCAGAGCGGCGGTCGAACCGCCGGAGGCTCTTCGCGTCGGCGGACCTCCACTCGGTGCGGAGCAGGGAGGACCTCGTCGCCCTGACCCGGTCGGGATACGCCGGGGTCAGACTGACCGGTCACTTCCCCCTGGAGGAGATGGGCGACGGCGAACTCGTCTCCCTGATCGCGCTGCTCCGTGACGCCCGCGGGGTCGGCCTGCGGGTCTCGTGGAGCGGCGACTGCGGCACCCTGGAGGTCGGAGGCATACGCCACCTCGACCCGCCGCGGCGGCCGGACGGCTCCTTCGCCTGGTCGGCGCAGCAGGGAAGGGCCCTCCTCGTCCGGCGCGGGCCGACGTTCCTGGCCGTCGAGGACACCCGCCACGGGGAGCGCCGCCGCATCGACGTCGACCGCTCGGAACCGGCGGCGGCCGTCCTCGACGAAAGCCGCTGGGGGCGTACGCTCACCCCCGCCGAGGAGGCCAGCCTGGACGCCCTCGAACTGCACGACCTCGTCTTTCGTGCCGGCGACCACGCCGTGGGCATCGCCGTGAGACAAGGAGTCTGGTGTGTCTGAAGGCCACATCCTCTTCCGCAGGACGCTCGATGAGCGGACCGTGTCGCGAGAGCCGGGGGAGCAGCCCGGGGCCGTCGTCCCCGTGCGCATGGGCACGGCCGGGCTGGGCCTGCTCGTGAACGATCACCGCGAAGCCACCCGCATTCTGTTTGAGGTCGAGACCTACGGCAGCGCCGGCGAACTCATGACGAGCGTCTTCGACGAGCCGGACGAGGCGCATCCGGACGGCTCGCATCCGCACGCGGCGTCCGAGCAGGTCTTCGCGGTCACCCAGACCGACGGGGAGGAGCACCGCCGCGTGCGGCGCGCGCTCCGGAGGGTCATCGACACCCGCGTGCGCGACGTCTCGGACCAACTGGTGCAGGACGTGCGGCAGGCGGTCGAGAGCGCCCTCGCGCTGGGGAGGCTCGACGCGGTCGCGTCGATCGGCGTGCCCATCGCCGACAGCGTGATGTCGCGCCTGCTCGGACTCGACGAGAAGCTCGTCTCGGCCCTGCGGGCCGCGGTGTACGGGGGATACCCGGTGCGCGAGCTCGACGCCACCCTCGTCGACTGGGTGCGCGACAGGCGGACCCGCCCTGCCGAAGACCTCGTGTCGGACCTGATGGCGGAGCTCCCCTCCCTCGACGACCGGCACGTCGCGGCGAACACCCGGCTGCTCGCGCTGTCGGGCGTCGAGGTGCTGGCGGCCCTGATCACGAACGGCATCCTCTGTCTGGCGCAGGACCCGCAGACCCAAAGCCTCGTGCGCGACGACGAGACGCTGCTGCCCGGCTTCGTCCATGAGGTGCAGCGGTACGCGAGCCCGATCGCGCGGGGGATCTACCGGATGTCGAAGAAGCCGTCCGTGATCGGCGGGTACGCGGTTCCCGCCGGCACCCTGCTCGTCATCGGGGTGGACCTCTGCAACAGGGACACGTCGGCGCTTCCCGACGCCCACAGGTTCGACCCCACGCGCGGCCGGGATTTCGAGTACCTGACGTTCGGCCGCGGGAAGCACTCGTGCCTGGGCATTCCAGTCACGCGGCTCGTCGCGGCGCAGGCATTGCGCGTATTCCTCTCGGGAACGACGAGTTTCGGCCTGACGGTGGAGCCGTCAGAGCTGCGTTTCCACGATACGGCGGTCATGAACGGTCTCGTCGAACTCCCGATCTGGGTCGAGTGCGCGAAGTAGTGCCGCATCAGGCAACGCTCGCCCCGTTCCGCCGCAACCGGGCACGCTGACCCGCCCCCGCAGCGTGCCTCGGTGCGAGCTTCGTGCGCGCGAACTTCCCGCGATAGCCACGGAAGATGTCTGGACTGACTCCCGGGGTCAGCGGCGGGGCTACGCATGTCGTCCACGACGACCAGGCGGGAGGATGCCCGGCCGGCTTCATGAACCGTTCCGACTTCTCTGCCGCTCCGTTGTGAGCTATCAGAGAGGATGGGTCTCGTGCCCAAGAAGATTGACGCAGCCCTTCGGGGGGTGCTGAGGTTGTTCCTGTTTGGCGGACAGGTGTGTTGTGTTGGTCAGGTCGCGGTCGTTTCGTACTAGACTGGGCTTTGGTAGCCGAGACTGCTGTGGAGTCGGCGGGTGTTGTACCAACCCTCGATGTACTCGAAGAGCGCGGTCCTGGCGGCGGTGTGGGTGTGCCAATGGTGGCGGGTGACGAGTTCGGTCTTCAGGGTGGCGAAGAAGGATTCGGCGAGGGCGTTGTCCCAGCACACGCCGGTGCGTCCGACGGAGAGCCGGATGCCGAGGCTGGTGGCCAGGCGGGCGAAGGCGTGGCTGGTGTACTGGGTGCCGCGGTCGGAGTGGAAGATCACCGGCCCGGCCGGTCGGCGTTGCCGGCAGGCGGCGGTGAGTGCGTCGGCGGCCAGGCTGGTTCCGAGGTGGTCGGAGGTGCCCAGCCGATCACCCGGCGGGAGGCGATGTCGATGACGGTGGCCAGGTAGAGCCAGCCCTGGCCGGTGGGGATGTAGGTGATGTCCCCGCACCAGCGGGTGTCGAGGGCCTGCGGGTCGGCGGTGAAGTCCCGCATGACCAGGTCGGGGCGGCGAGCGGCGGCGGGATCCGCGATGGTGGTGCGGTGGCCGCGTCGGCGGTGGCGGCCTGCAAGGCCGGCGTCACGCATCAGGCGGGCGATCCTGCGCCTGCCGCAGGTGCGGCCCTCGGCCTTGAGGGCCGCGTGTCGCTGAGGGGGTGGGTGGTTGGGGTATCGGTGGTTCGGTGAGCTGGGGTGTTGCAGGTTGGTGTGAGAACGACTTTGTGGCGCGAGTGCCGGTCTGATCTGGGCTTGTTGCGGGTTGGTTGAGAATCTTCTGGGTGTTGTAGATGGCGTCTGGGTCTAAAGGAGCAGGCGCCACGCGCTTCCCGAAGGCACGCGGGCTCAGCCCGGTGAACGGGGCTATCCAGACACCTCAGGGTCCTAACTCGTCAAGCCGCACGCCTGCAGCCGCTGTGTACCCTGTCGATCTGTTCGAACGGGATGAGGAGGCCGACAGTGGATGCCGAAGGAACGCACACTTCGATCCAGCTTCCCGAAGGGTCCTGGTGGGACTGGGACGTCGTCGCTTTGGACGGCGGACAGCTCAGGCTCGCCGCCAGCTACGACTTGACCTACCTCCACGGCCTGGAACTGGTCTTCGGCGATCCGGTCTTCGTCAGCTGTCCGACCGGCTTCCACGATCCGGTCTTCCGGCCCCCGTCGCCCGACGAGCTAATGAAAGTCGCTCGTCAGGTCGGAGAGAAGCCGCCCATCGTGGTCGCCTTCGAAGCCGACGCCGGCGGGCAGGAGCCGGTCTCGTGTCTCATCGCCGCAGAGCGGCTCGAGATCGTCCAGGAAACGGTTCTGCGGTACTGGCGCGAGGATGCAGGCCCCGATCAGCGGTTCGCTCCCTGGGTGACGCCCCCAGGCCAGTAGACGCACTGGGTTATGCGGCCGCTGCGGTGACCTCGGTGGGCGGTGCTGGGAAGGCCAGTGCCTCGTCATATGGATGACGCTGCTGGAGACAATGGTAGAGCTGGCCGATCATGCGGTTGAAGAGGTTGCGCTGGGTAGCGGCGTGCCAATCAGCGTGTTGGTCGCGTCGGCGCCGGTAGTGGGCTTTGGCGCCGGGTGAGGCGGTGATCGCGGAGAAGGCCCAGAGGTAGCCGGCGTGATTGAGGCGGTTGTTCTTCACCCAGCGTCGGGTGATGCTGGACTTCTTGCCGGAGGCTCGTGTGATGGGTGAGGCGCCGGCGTATCCCTTCAAGCCGCGGGCGTCGGCGAATCGTTGTCGGTCGTCGCCGATCTCGGCGAGCACGCGGGCGCCGAGCTGGGTGCCCAGGCCGGGGAAGCTGAGGATGATTTCAGCGTCCGGGTGCTGAGAAAATGCCTCTTCAACCGCCTCGGCGAGGCTGTCGGCGGCGGCGCAGGCGGCCTCCAGCTGAATCAGGAGAGCAAGCATCTGCTTGCCAAGTGCCTCCTCGACCAGGTCCGACTGTCGGGCCCAGCCGGCCCGGAAGACCTCGCGAAGCCGTTCGGCGTCGGCTGCGATGCCGCGCTGGCGACCGGCCCGCTTGAGTGCGGCCTGCAATTGTGTGCGGGTAAGCCGAGCCGCCTTGGCCGGCGTCGGGGCCGCCTTCAACAACTCGTGCGCCTCGGGCCGGCAGAGTCCATTTTTCCAGGATTCGACGGCTGTGAGAGCCGCCGGGTAGTACTCGCGCAACAGGGATCGAAGCTGGTTGGCGATCTGCTGCCGGTTCCACGTAGCGTCCTGCTGAGCACGGGCGAGGACGGCGACGGCGCGGGCCAGATCGCTGTCCTGGGGAAGAGGGCGGTGGGCGTGCATGTCGGTCCGCAGCACGTTGGCCAGGACCAGGGCATCGCCCGGGTCGGACTTCTTGCGCGAGACCGAATGACGGTCGCGGTATCGAGCAGCGGCCATCGGGTTGATCGCGAAGACTTGCCGCTTGCCGGTCCGCAGCACCGCGACCAGCAAGCCTCGGGATGTCTCGAGTGCAACCGGGATCGGGGATTCCTCCGTGTCGCCGTGATCAGCAAGCAGATCCAGCAGAACCTTGTAACCAGCAGCGTCGTCGGTGATGTGCCGCTTGGCCAGTAACTGGCCGCTGTCGTCAACCAGGGCAATGTCGTGCGTACGTTCCGCCCAGTCGATGCCGCAATAGATCAAGACCTTTCCCTTCCCCGCGATTCAGGTGTCTGTACTGGTCACGAGCTCATGCGGAACCACGCAGCGACCTAATCCCAGGACTCGACATGGGGTCGGTCCGCCACCTCAGCAGCTGTTCGTGGCACCAGCTCACCGCATGGGCCCCGGTCTGCGTTGGAGCTGAACCGGCTCGGGCATCACGAGGGGTCACCATGCGGCGGGCTCGCACCACAGACGCCAACAAGTGATCAAGAGAACCGTGTTGACGACGGTGATGGTCACGAGAGCGCCGGGCAACACCGCTCTGGATATAGGGATCAAGTCCCCTGACGGCTCAAGGCGCCAGCCCGACGCTCACGTCACCGCCCTCGCGGCCAACTTCTACGGCTCGATCGGCCCTGCCGTACGTCCCAGAGGGCTGTCGCTACCACCGGACTAGGACGGCTCCGACGCCATGATCACACCAGCCGCGCCAAGATCATCCCAGTTGCCGACGCTACCCCACGTCCTCGATCCTGTGTGCTCGGCAAGCAGGAGGGCACATGGGACTGGTTCTTTTCCCGGGCGACGGAGACAACAGCAGTCCGGATGTCTCCTGGTCCTACAGCGGCTTCGCCGCGTTTCGGCGGCGTCTGGCCGAGACCGAGGGGTTCGCCCTCTCCGAGATGTCGGGCTTCGGCGGCGAGTGCCTGTGGAGCGAGGTGTCCACCGTTCTGGAGCCACTCCTCGATCATCCGGATGCCGGCGGTGACGACCTCTCTCCTGCCGACTGCGCGGTGGTCCTGCCCCGGTTGGAGGCGATCACCGACCAGTGGGCGCGGGAGGGCGGCGGTCAGCTCCTCCAGCAGCACATCGCGGACGCCCGCCAGCTGGCGGGCGTCCTGCGACTCTGCATCGAGAAGGACGTCCCGCTGGCCTTCCTCTGAAGCCCGCCGACTACGGATCCCACTTACGGGACAGCCCTTAGCCGTTCGTGGCACCAGCGCATCCCACGGGCCCCGGTCTCCTCGGGAGCTCTGACGGCTCTGGAGTATCAGGAGGTCACCGTGCGGCGGGCTCGCACCACCAACAGCAACGAGTGATCAAGCGGCCAGTGCTAACGGTGGCGGCCTCGAAGACACCGAGCGCCGCCGCTCTGGATAAAGGGATCGAGTGCCCAGACGGCTCCAGGCGTACGTTCGGCGCCCGCGAAGCTGCCACCACCTGCACTGTGGAAGGCCGGGATGAGCGAAGGGCATCGGTCCCCGGCGCTCGAACGGACTGGTGGCCAGCCCCGTCCCACGGCCCGTTACCAAGGAATTAGGAAGGCTCCGACGCCTTGATCACACCAGCCACGCCAAGACCATCTCATTGGCGGAGACGGTCATGAGACGTGGATCTACAGCTCGATCCGCCCCGTCAACCACCAATCGAGGTACTTGGCCAGGCTGGGCGCCACCCAGGTACGGCTGTCGTCCTCGTGATTCCAGACGAAGACGTCGGGCCGGTCGATCCTGGCCAAGAGCGCGAACAAGTCCCCGTCCCCCGCGTCCGCGAAGAAGAGCAGCGGGTCGAACGGCATGTACAAGGTGGCGAGCTCGGCATCCGCGCGAAGACTCTGGTTCTCGGAGGCGATGCGCTCGGCAGACCAAATGAGTCCGTCGCCGTACTCGCCCTCGATGCCGTTGCTCTCCCGGAGGAGGGCTGCGAGGTGCGCAGGCAGTGGATGGCCGAGGACCGTAGAGCAGTGAACCAGCGACTGCTCCGATGCGGGCGGCTGAAAGAGCGCCGTCCCGGGCAGGGCTGTTACAGCTTCGGTCCACACGGTGGAATCGACCTCCAGGAGCCTGGCCACCGATCGAGCCGGCTGCGGCCCGTCGCTATCGACAGGGGCGTCCGCAGCTCGGCCAGGGTCGCGACTGATCATCAGCCGAACAGTACGGCCCTGGCCGCGCCAGCCGCTCACGGGCCCGGGGCAATGCGGGACAGCCCCTAGCCGGTCGTGACGCTGGCGGCTACGGCCGCGACGGCGGCGGCGGTATCGGCGGTCAGGTCGGGGGTGCGGGAGTCGTACAGAAGGGTGAACTCGACGCCGTCCTCGTCGTAGGCGCAGGCGAGCCACCCGGCGTGATCGGTCAGCGGGCAGTCCACCTTGGCTTCGTGCCGGTCCTGGCTGGTGAGCAGGACCTCGCCGCCGTCGGGGTGGGGACGGCGATCTAGGAGCAGCCGGAGCCCGGGTGCGCGCCGCTGGCGGCTTCGATGCCCGCCTCGGTCAGGACCCGCTGAAGGTACTCCCCTGCGGTGTCTTCCTCGGCGTAGCCGAAGTCGCGGCAGAACGCGTAGGCCAGGGTCGCGGCGGTGTCGGGGGCGGGGGCGTTGAACTCGTCGCCCATCGGGTGAAGTCCTCCTCGCTGGTGGCCAGCAGCTCCACCTGGTCCGCGACGGGGCGCGCGAGGACGGCCGCGTTGATCAGCTCGGTGCTGTCGACGTCGAGGGTCGGGCCGATGATGGTGTCGTCTGGGGCGCGGTGGCGCTCATGCGATCAGCTCGCGCTGACTGCGCCAACGGCCCGCAGACCGTCAGCCGCGGCGGCGGGCGCCGTACGAATGGCGCGGCGGCGCCCTGCTGCTCACTACCTCGGCCGGCCGGGCACGACGGCGCCCCGGCGCGGCTGGTGGGCGGTTCCGGGGCGCAGAGGTGTGGGTCCGGGAAGTCGCTGCGCTGGCGGCGCCGGTTCACCACCGCGGCTCGACCCACCCTGGCGGTGTGCCAACCCCGCCGCCAGCACATGCTATCGATCAATGGGACTCGCATGGTCACTTATGACAGCCGACAAGAACGTTGGCGAGTTGGTCGCACGCGTCATGCATCGATGACGCCGAAACCCGACCGCCGCCCCCAACTCACAGCTGACCTCCGACGCCTCCACTTTCGTAGCACTCGGCACACGGCACGCCCCGGGTCCGGACGCAGGCGCAGACAGTCCGAGGTGCATCAGAATCGCCTCAGTGAGACTCTGCTATGAGGAGCTGCGCCGCACCCAGTGGATGTGGCGCTCTTGGTTAAGACTTCTGATTCGTGAGGTTTCTAAATGAAACTTGGACGCCTCATGGTGGCTGCGATTCTGCTGGCCCCCACGCCGTTCGTGGGAATGACGGAGTCGGCTTCAGCAGCGCAGGTTCACAGACTTACCATCCGAGGATGGGTGAATGCGCGAGACGGAGGCGGCATCTTCGATGCCGAGAATGACCGGACTCGCAACTTTCAACAAGATGTCACTCTTACCCACGAACGCCGAGAGGCAAGCTTTCGCCGTGATGTGTGCGCAGGTAATGAATCGAGAGCCGAGCTGTTTGCCACGTTCACACTCAATGGGGTGGAAGAAGTTGTCACGGTTATAAGGCTGAGGCTATACGAGGGGTCGAGCTGCAGCAGCAATGACCTCGACGGTGAGGACTACGTATTCCTTGGGCTCAAGGAAGGTGAATCGTGGTCTAAGTGGCGGCTCCAGGCCCGTAATCTAGAACCCCTTTCCTTCGATTCTGCCACGGCAGATGTAACTGTGTCTCACAATCTCGGACCACCACCAGAACCCTCAAATGTGGTTGCACAAAGGTCATCTTCTCGCGACGTCACGGTGACGTGGACTGACGAAGCCACCAGCGAGAACGGTTACGAAGTCACCGAAACGTACACCCACAACAGCAAAATATTGCCACCAAATGCCACGAGCTTCATTTACCACATCCCTGGGCCTACAGGGCCGAAGCAGTGCTTCCAAGTGCGGGCTATCGGCGCTCAAGGCGCATCAGATTGGACGCCCGTATCCCCAAGGGCGGAGTGTGCCTGACGTGCCGGAGCTGGTAGGGCGCCGTCGAGTGGGCGGTCTTGCGCACGTTGAGGCGGCGCGGGGGCTGCGGCAGACCTGGGTGGTTCGGCCAGCCACCAGGGGTGGGGCCGCCAACGTGCCGGCGGGCCCAGACCATCGTGAGGCGTGTGACGGGGTCGACGACGCCCCAGCCCCCGCGGCGTACGCGCGCGGGTTGTCGTCTGGGTTGGTCAGAAGGCTGGACGGCCCAGCTCGTGGATCGAGGCGTCCGGGGTAGAGGCACGCTGGCCACGCCGAGGGCTCACAGGCCGTAAGCCGCAGTGGCGGGCGGCGTACGGAGGCGCGGCGCCGTCCTGCTGCTCAGAGCCGGCGGGGTGTCCTCGGCCGGCCGGGCACGACGGCGCCCCGGCGCGGCCGGTGGGCCATGCCGGGGCGCGAGAGGGTGCGGGGGGCTATGCGGTCAGGGTCCAGGGGCCGCTCAGTCGCGGCGGGCTCCGCCTCGATGCGCGCGGCTTCGGCGACGATCGCGGCGACGCTGAGCTTCTCCCGGAACTTGTGGCCGATGTGCTCCTCCAGGGCTCCGTGCCGGGCGGGCAGATCCAGGGCCAGCGCGCTTCGGCGCCGAAGGCATCGGTCGCCTTGAGGGTGACGGGGGCGTGGTCCGGCGAGGATCACGCCGGATGCGGTCCTGGCCGACAAGGCCTACTCGTCCCGCGCGATCCGCCGCCATCTGCGACGGCGAGGGATCCGGGCGGTGATCCCGCAGCCGGCCGACCAGGCCGCGAACCGACGGCGGTTGGGCCGCCTCGGAGGCCGACCGCCGTCCGTCCCGGGCTGTGGTGGTCAAGTCGGCGCAGGTGCCTGGCGAGAGATTCCGGCCGGGCACCTGCGCATGGATGGGCGGTTATCCGAGGGTGCGGGCGGTGGCCCAGTCGTCTTCTTCGACGCGCCAGCCGTTGCCGATGGCGGTGCGGCCTCCGTAGTAGAGGTGGAGGGTGCCGTCGTTGCGGGTGAGGTAGAGGTCGGGGATGCCGTCTCCGTTGACGTCGGGGGTGCCGCGCAGGAGGGGCCAGGTGGTGCTGTCCCATCCGGTGGTGCCGTAGGTGAGGTCCTTGCCGTCGGCGGAGTTGACGGCGAGGGCGAGGGAGTTGATGTCGGCTCCGCCGTTCGTGCCGGGCTTGCCTCGGCGTAGGGCGAGGCCGCGGTCGGGGGTGGAGTCGTCGCGGTAGACGAGGTCGGGGACGCCGTCGCCGGTGACGTCGCGGATGTTGATGATGTCGCGTTTGGTCCAGCTGGTTGCGGAGAGTTGGCGGGCTTCGGTGATGGTGGCGCCGCTGTAGCCGGTCAGGACCCAGAAGGTGTCGCCGGCGGTGGCGAAGATGTCCTCGCTGTTGTCGCCGTTGACGTCCTGGGCGACCACGATCTGGGAGAGCGTGGCCGGGTCGGGTGCGCCTGTGGGGAGGAGGATCTCGGTGCGGCGGCTGATGTCGAAGCGGCCGTTGCCGTCGCCCTGGTAGACGTAGAGCTTGCCGTCAGGCATGCGGGCGATCAGGTCGGTGATGCCGTCGCCGGGGTACCAGTCGGTCGAGTGCGCGATCAGCGCGTTCTTGAAGTAGCCGGCGGGTGCGGGCCTGCCGTTGTCGGTGGCGGCGGGCATCCACGCGTCCACGTCACCGGTCGCGTCGGCGGGGTAGACGCGCAGGTCGCCGTTGCCGTCGACGGCGAGGATGTCGGCTTTGCCGTCGCCGGTGACGTCGCCGGGGCCGTCGAGGCCGGGGCGGGGGCGGACGTAGAAGGTGTAGGTGACGGGGTTGGAGGGGTTGCCGGCCTTGTTGACGACGCGGACGTAGAAGAGGTTGGGTCCGGCGTTGTCGGGGTTGACGTCGACGGTGACGGTGTCCGACCCGGCGGCGGGGACGGCCTTCTTGTCGTAGACGGGGTGGTTCAGGGACCACTGGAACTCGGTGATGTCGGCGGGGTTGGTGCCGCCCGCGATGACGGTGATCTTGCCCGGTCCGAGGGTGTTCTTGCTCCACTCGGCGCCGTCGGGGCCGGGGGCGGGGAAGTCGTCGGAGCGGATGGTGGGCGGTGTGGGCTGGGTGTGGTCGACGGTGAAGGTGCACCAGCCGCCGCCACCGGAGTCCATCGGGCCGCTGCCGGACCACTGGCCGTCCCAGTCGATGGCCTGGGCGAGCCAGTAGTACGTCTTGCCGGGGGTGAACTTCTCCCAGCCGACGGTCACGTTCGCGGCGCCGTCACTGTTGGTGTCACGGAACTCGTTCGCCACGGACTGGGAGCCGTCGGCGGCCCAGATACGGAAGTTCAGCTGGCGCAGGTTCCCGTCGCCGTCGGTTGCCTTGGCACGGAAGTCCACGTCCGTCTTGCCGATCTTGGTGAACGGCTGCCCGGTGACGCACGCACCGCCCGGGGAGGTGCTCATGTTCGCCAGGACCGGGGTGTCGGGGGCCTTGTTGTACTCGACCTCGATGTAGGGGGCGCTCTCACCGTTGGCCTGGAACTTCTTCCAGTAGCTGGCGTCGCTCTCGTTCGGGGAGCGCAGGCCCAGGGTCAGGTTCTGCCAGGCGCCGCGCGCGCCCTCCTCGACCTTCGACTTGATGTCGATACCCACCCACGCGTCCGGGCATTCGCTCTTGTAGCCGTGGCCGGTGGACGCACCCGCGATACGGTTGCTCCAGAAACCGGCATTGTCGGTGTTGTTCCAGGTGCTGGCACTGTTGATCAGCGGGACGTGGTAGACGTCGAAGGCACGCGGGTCACAGCCCCAGGAGTAGGTCTGCAGCATCCGCAGGTTCGCGGAGCGGATCTGGGAGCCGTAGAGCTGGCTGCCGAAGTCGAAGATGAACGCCGCGCGGGAGGTGCCGCCCGAGGTGGACTCGTAGCCGACACGGGCCTCGGGGGTGCCGCTGCCGCTGTTGTAGTTCTGCCCGTTCCAGAAACTGGAGGAGCCCTCGGTCTTGTAGAAGGTCGTCCAGTTCTGCTTGTGGCCCTTGAAGGACGGGTCGATGAAGACCGGGTAGACGGTGTCGGCGTCCTCGAGCAGCTTGCTGCTCGGCGTCACCGTCAGGATGTTCTCGGCGCTGAGAGCTGCAGTGGCGGCCTTCGCGTGGTTGCCCTCGGCACCATTGAGGCCGGACAGGCGCAGGGTCGGGTGGTCCTTGGCCTCGGGCGCCGGAGCCGGGACGGGCTCGCCCTCGGTGACGGCCACCTTTCCGGCGGAGTCCCACATGAAGGGGGTGGGCGAGCCGGCGACCTCCGCACCCTGGGCATCCTGGGCACTCACCGAACGGGAGGCCTCGTCGAGGTGGAAGGTCAGGTCCGCGGATGAGAGACGGTAGTTCAGCTGCCCGAGCAGAGGGTCGGCAGCGGCCTGCTTGTCCTTCACCACCAGGACGTGCGTGTAACCGCCGTCCTGCGCGGTCAGCACCAGGTCGATACCCGGACGGACGTTCTCGTACAGGGCCCGGGAGCCGGAGATCACCGGCTCGGGCAGCGGGCCCGGCCAGGCAACGGCCATATCGTGGCCGTCGAGATTCAGACGAACCAGGTCGGTCCACGCTGGCTGGGGGGTGTCGGCCTTCGCGACCGCGGGCTGGACGAGCGCCACCCGCGAGGCACCACGCGAGGCCCGGCTGCCGCTACTGGCGTTCGGGGCCTTGGTACCCGCGCTGAAGACGACCTTCCCGTTGACGGCCTTCGGCGCGAAACCACCGTCCACCCTCTGAAGAGTCGTATCGATCGGCTTCCACTCACCGCCGACCTTCGCCCGGTTCGCCAGGCTCGACACCCGCAGCTTGAACGTTCCGCCAGGCTGCGCCCAGGTACTGGTGTACGCCGACGCCTCGCCCGTGACCTCGACCTCCTTGCCCGTCTCCCGCGCCAGCCGACGCGCCTCCGTAGCGGTGGCAGCGCCCTTCGGCGAGGGCTTGGCCGTCGGCTTGCGGGCGCCGTCGTGGTTCAGGACGACCGGCACAGCTATGACTGCGGCCAGCAGCGCGGCGAGCCCGCCCCACGCTATGCGTCGGCGATACCAGGACCGCCACTCAACTGGCTTTCCTGCGGCTCCATTTGGGCCATTCTCGGGCTCTGGTTCGATTGTGGACACGCTGGTTCTTCTCCCCCCTCGGGCGCGCGTTTCAGCCACCCCTGGGTACTCGCAAACGAAATGGGGCCCGGCGACCGGGCGGCGCGAATACCGGCTCCCCACCCGGTCGTCCGCGCATGAATGTGCGAGCAGAGCATGACGTATCGCACCGACATCGTCACCTGCAAGAATGTCGGGTCTGGGCCCGAAATATTACTTTTGCGGTGTCGTATGTAGGCAGTAAGTGACAAAGGCCACACAGCAGCGCTTCCTATGGATTTCCTGTGCGACGGGCCACAGAATCAGCGGACTATTTGTCAGTTTCCTGCCACACGTGTGTCGTCACCCGTGGGCAGAGCGTGGGGGGTCCACATGTCGCCGTTCTCGGCGCATAATTTCCGCCTGCCCGGAAACAGAAGAGCGCGCGTGAAACGCGCGCGCCTCGCCGGGCGTACCGGCCTCACCGTCTCGGTGGCGCTGGTCGTATCACTCCTGCCGATCCAGGCATGGGCGGCGCCACCGGGCGACCGCAGCGGCGTCCAGCTGCCCGGCCTGCAGCAGGACATGAAGGCCAAGCTCGACAAAGTCGAAGCCGGCAAACTCGAAGGCTGGGCCGGCGCGCCCGTCCAGTCCCCGCCGGGGTACGAACCGTCCAAGGTGACACCACCGGCCGGCGGTACGGCCAGCGTCGCCCTGACTGGTGACCAGCTGGTCCAGGCGGGCACCCTGCCGGTCAGCATCGGCAAGGCCTCCCCGACCGCGGAGAACCCGACGCCGCCCGCCCCGTCGGGCACCTGGTCGGTGGCGGTCGAGACGCGCACCGCGACCGAGGCCGCGAACGTCGACGGCGCGCTCATCAAGGTGACCCCGCCCGCCGAGGGCTCCACCCCGGTCGACGTCCAGCTGGACTACAAGAAGTTCAAGGACCTCTACGGCACCGAGTGGGCCACCCGCCTGGAACTCAAGCAGCTCCCCGAGTGCTTCCTGACCACCCCGGATCTCCCGGAGTGCTCGGTCTCCAAGGATGTACCGAGCGTCAACGACCCGGCCACCGGTACCGTCCGGGCGACCATCGATCCGGCCACCGCGCCGAGCCAGGGCCTGCGCACCATGGCCGGCGGCAGCGGCGGCCCCACCGTCCTGGCCGCCTCCGACGGCGCCTCCGGCGCGGGCGGCACCTACAAGGCAACGTCCCTGTCCCCGTCCGGTTCCTGGACCGCGGGCGGCAGCGGCGGCGGATTCTCCTGGTCCTACCCGCTGACGGTCCCGGCGCCTCCGGCCGGACCCACGCCCAAGATCGGCTTCGCATACTCCTCCCAGGCGGTGGACGGCAAGACGTCCGTGGCCAACAGCCAGGCGTCGTGGGTCGGTGACGGCTGGGACTACGAGCCCGGCTACATCGAGCGCCGTTACCGTTCCTGCGCGGACGACCTGAAGGCGAACCCGGCCGCGCCGAACAACGACAACACCACCGACAAGAAGAAGGGTGACCTGTGCTGGGCGGGCGACAACGTCGTCATGTCCCTGGGCGGCAGCACCACCGAGCTCGTCCACGACGCCGCCACCGGCAACTGGATCCCGGCCTCCGACGACGGCTCTCGCGTCGAGCACAAGACGGACACCACGGTTCCCAACGGTGCCAAGGACGGCGAGTACTGGATCGTCACCACGCGTGACGGCACCCGATACTTCTTCGGCCGTCACGACGTCGACGGCGCTGGCAGCCGCCCCGTCACCAACTCGGTTCTGACCGTCCCGGTCTTCGGGAACCACCCCGGCGAGCCCTGCTACCAGAGCACCTTCGCCGCCTCCTCCTGCGACCAGGGCTGGCGCTGGAACCTCGACTACGTCGAGGACGTCCACGGCAACGCCATGATCATCGACTGGGCCAAGGAGACCAACCGCTACGCCAAGAACTCCAAGTTCAAGGAAGCGGTCACCTACGCCCGGGCCGGCTACCCCACGCAGATCACCTACGGTCTGCGCAACGACAACCTCTCCGGCCCCCCGGCCGGCAAGGTCGAGTTCACCGTCGCCGAGCGCTGCATCAAGGAAGGCACCGTCCAGTGCTCCGACGCCGAGTTCGAGGGCAACAACTACGGTGACAAGCAGCCCTGGTGGGACACCCCCTCCACGCTGTACTGCAAGCCCACCGCAAAGGACTGCTACGTCGGCTCCCCGACGTTCTGGACGCGCAAGCGTCTGACCGCCGTCACCACCTACGCCCAGCGCACCGAGGGCTCCACCGCGCTGTCCCTGGTGGACCGCTGGAACCTGACCCAGTCCTTCCCCCGCCAGCGCACCGATACCCACCCGCCGCTCTGGCTGGAATCCATCACCCGCACGGGGTACGGGACGGTCAAGGACAGCGCCGGAAACCAGCAGTCCACCACGCTCCCGCCGATCTCCTTCGTCGCCAACGTCAAGGACATGCCCAACCGCGTCGCGACCGGCGCGACGGACGCGACGCCGGACTTCGACCGGCTGCGTGTGGAGACCATCCGCACCGAGACCGGTGGCGAGATCGTCGTCGGCTACTCCGCACCCTGCCCGGTCGGCGGCACGCACCCCAAGCCGGAGGAGAACACCACCCGCTGCTTCCCGGTCTACTGGTCCCCGGACGGCGACCTGCAGAAGCCGCCGCTGGAGTGGTTCAACAAGTACGTCGTCGACAAGGTCACGGAGAAGGACCGCGTAGCGCGCCAGCCCGACGTCACCACCTCCTACACCTATGAGGGCGACGCCGCCTGGGCCAAGGACGGCGACGAGTTCTCCAAGCCCGAGCTGCGCACCTACAGCCAGTGGCGCGGCTACGCCGGCGTGGTGACGAACAAGGGTGTCACCGCCAACACGGGCAAGCCTGACGCGACCGAGCAGTCCCAGACCCGTACCCGCTTCTTCCGGGGCATGTCGGGCGACGCCGGTCGCCCGAAGATCACCGTCAAGGACTCCACCAACACCGAGGACCTCGGCGAGGACCTGCCCCAGTACCAGGGCCAGGTAGCGGAGACCATCGCCTACACCAAGGCCGGCGGCACCGTGGAGTCCCGGAGCCTGACCTGGCCGTGGAGCCAGCAGACCGCCACCCGGCCACGCGACGGCACCACACCCCTGAACGCGTTCCGGTCGGGCACCTCGCGCAGCGAGGCGATCCAGACGATCAGCGGCGGCGCCACCCGCACCCTGCGCACCCGCACCACCTTCGAGCCCACCTACGGACTCACCCAGACCGTCCAGAACGAGGCGATCAGCCCCAACGGCACCGGCGGCTGGCAGACCACCAACCAGACGTGCGCCACGACGACGTACGTCCACAACACCGACAAGAACCTGATCGGCTTCCCCCAGCGCGTCCGCACCACCGCGGGTGACTGCACGCAGACCGCCACGGGGGCCCTGCTGGCCGACTCCCGCACCTCCTACGACGCGCCCGGAGCCTTCGGCACCGCCCCGACCAAGGGCCTGATCTACCAGGTCGACACCAACGACGCGGGCGGCACCGGCTGGATCACCAGCGCTCGTACCGAGTATGACGCGCTCGGCCGCTCCACCAAGGTCTACGACGCCGCCGGCAACGCCACCACCACCGCCTACAGCCCCTCCAGCGGCGCCGCGTTCGCCGTGTCGAACACCAACCCGCTCGGCCAGACCGTCACCACCAAGAGCGACCCCGGTCGCGGCGCCACGCTTGAGAACACCGACGCCAACGGCCGCAAGACCACCACCACCTACGACGACCTCGGCCGTGCCACCGCCGTCTGGACTCCGTCGCAGAAGCCGGGCACCGACAAGCCGGCCTCGACGTTCGCCTACCAGATCGCCGAGCACGAGCCGCCCGTCGTCACCACCGGCATCCTCCAGGACGACGGCACCTACACCCAGGCCGTCACCATCTACGACGGCCTGCTGCGCCCCCGCCAGAGCCAGGGCGAAGCCGCGGGCGGCGGCCGGATCATCACCGACACCCTGTACGGGGCCAACGGCACCGTCCGCCACACCAACGCTGGCTACTACGCCGAGGGCGCACCCGAGAAGAAGATCTTCGTCCCGCAGAGCGACTTCCAGGTCCCCAACTCGACCGAGGCGGCCTACGACGGACTGGGCCGTGCCGTACGCACCACCACGCTGTACGCGGACGTCCCCCAGTTCTCCACCACCGCCCAGTACGGCGGTGACTACACCCTGACCCGCTCGGCCATGTCCGTCGACGGCACGACCCCCCTCAAGGGGAGCACCGCGTCGAAGATCTGGACCGACTCGGCCGGGCGGACCTCCGCCGTCGAGCGTGCCACCTCCACCGACCTGACCACCTGGAACAGGACCACTTACCTCTACGACGTCCGCAACAAGCTGACGTCGGTTACGGATGCGGCCGGCAACAAGTGGTCGTACGAGTACGACGTCCGCGGCCGCCAGACCGCCTCCGAGGACCCGGACACAGGCCGCTCCGAGTACGGCTTCGACAACCTCGACCGGCAGACCTGGACCAAGGACTCCAGCGGCCGTACCCAGTACACCGTCTACGACGCCCTGGGCCGTGCGACCGAGCTGCACGACGACGCGGTGAACGGGCCGCTCGTCGCCTCGTGGGCGTTCGACACCCTGGCAGGCGGCAAGGGCCTGCCCGTCTCCTCCACCCGCTACGACGGCACGACCGCGTACAAGAGCGAGGTCACGAGCTACGACGCCGAAGGCCGGCCGACCGGATCGAAGATCACCATTCCGGACGTGCCCGGCACCAAGGGCCTCGCCGGCACCTACGCCTCCAACGTCACCTACACCCCCACCGGCAAGGTCCAGTCGACCACCAGCCCGGCCACGCCCGGCGGTCTGGCCGCGGAGAAGCTCGTCACCCGGTACAACGCCGACGGCCTACCGCAGAGCATGTCCGGCCTCGCCTGGTACACGGCCGACGTCAAGTACAGCCCGTTCGGCGAGGTTCTGCGCACCGCGTCCGGCAACGCCCCGAACCGGGTGTGGACCACGACGCAGTACAACCCGAACACCGGACAGGTCACCCACCAGATCACCGACCGGGAGACCGGGCCCAACCGGATCAGCGACGTCTCCTACGACTACGACCCGGCCGGCAACATCACCTCCATCACCGACTCCCAGCCCGGCGGCCGGGAGGACCGCCAGTGCTTCGCCTACGACCCGATGGGCCAGCTCACCAAGGCATGGACCGGCAAGACCGCGTCCTGCACCGGCCCCTCCCTGGCGGACGTCACCCCCGGGCCGGACGGTGACGGCTTCTGGCAGGAGTACCAGTTCGACGCGATCGGCAACCGCACCAAGCTGATCAACCGCGACCTGACCGACCCGGCGCTGGATGACGAGACGACGTACACCTACGGCGTCACCATCACCGGCAACGGCACCCAGGCGCCCGTCAAGACGCAGCCCCACGCGCTGGCCAAGGCCGAGAAGACCACCCGCACCCCGGGCCGCACGGTCACCTCGCTCACCGACTACACCTACGACGCGTCTGGCAATACCAAGACCCGGCGCATCGACGGCGACACCCAGACCCTGAACTGGGACCGGCGGAACAAGATCACCTCCGCCAGCAGCCCGGGCGTCGGAGCCGCCTCCGTCATCGGAGCCTCCGGCAAGTGCATCGACGTCGAGAACGCCAGCACGACGGACGGCACACCGGTCCAGATCTGGCCCTGCAACGAGACCAAGGCCCAGCAGTGGCGCCTGACCGGCAACACGGTCCGCGCGCTGGACAAGTGCCTGACCACCAGCGGGACCAAGCTGGTCCTGGCCACCTGTGACGGCAGTGACAAGCAGAAGTTCGTCTACCGCGCCGGCGACAAGTCCCTGAACAACCCGGCCACCAACCAGTGCGTCGACGTCCCGAATTACGCAAACGACGGCAGCGACCTCCAGCTGTGGTCCTGCAACACCACCGGCCCGCAGCAGTTCACCTTCGACACCACGACCACCTACATCTACGACGCCTCCGGCAACCGCCTCATCGAGGAGACCGGCAGCAGCCGCACCCTCTACCTCGGCGACACCGAAGTCACCGTCAACAAGGCCGGCCAGCCCCTGGACGCCGTCCGCTACTACGCCGGCCCCGGCGCCACCACGGTCCGCCAGACCGGCGGCAAACCCGACAACCACAAGCTCAGCGTCCAACTGGCGGACCACCACGGCACCGCCACCACCACCGTCGACCAGAGCACGGGCCAGACGATCACCCGCCGTAAGGGCGACCCGTACGGCAACCCGCGCGGCGCCCAGCCCGGCAACTGGCCCGGAAGCCGCGGCTTCCTCGGCAGCGGCGTCGACGACACCAACACCAGCCTCACCCACCTCGGCGCCCGCGAATACGAATCCACCACGGGCCGCTTCATCTCCGTCGACCCTGTCATCGACATCACCGACCCGCTCCAGATGAACGGGTACACCTACGCCAACGGCAACCCCATCGGCAACGCGGACCCGAGCGGCCTCAAGTACTACGAAGGCATGAACGACGGAGGCTTCCAAGCAGCCCCCGACCGTGTGGAGGAACGCGCCGAGTACTACAGCACGCACAGCGGCAGCTACAACGCCAACACCGGAAACTACTGCTCCTGGTGCTACAACAGCAGCGGAAGCGGAGGCGGAAGCGGCGGCAGTGGAAAGAGCGCAGGCACTGGCGGAGCGAGCAAGAAGTCCTCGAGCTGCAGCTGGATCTCCATGTGCGGCGTCAAGAAGGTGGCCGCCAAGGCGAACAAGGTCTGGCAGGAAAACAAGGTCTTCATCGTTTCGCTGACGGTCGAAATCGCCGTCGGGGCGGCATGTGTGGCCGCCGCAGGCGGAGCAGCAGCCGCGACGGGCGGCGCCGGCTTCGCACTCGTGACGGGCTGCGGCGCCATTGCCGGAGCGGCAGGTGCAGCCGTGGCCAACTACATGGATCCCAACGCCGACCACAGCGTCATGGGCCAGCTGAAGGACATGGCCCAAGGCGCCCTCTGGGGAGCCGCCAGCGCCGCCGGCACGGCCGCACTGTCCCCGATCCTCGGGTCGGTAGTGAAGGTGATAGCGAAGGGGGCCGGCAAGGCTGCAGCCAAGATCGCGGCCAAGGTCGAAGCCCGAGCCGCAGCGAAGGCGGAAGCCGAAGCCGCATCGGGTGGAGGCGGTGCTGCCCCAGAGCCCCCCTGCAACAGCTTCGCTGGTGGGACCCTCGTCCTGATGGCCGACGGATCCTCCAAGCCGATTGACGACCTCCGACCCGGTGACACGGTCCTGGCCACAGACCCCGAAACTGGCGAGACCGTATCGAAGGACATCACCGCAACGATCCAGGGCGCGGGCACGAAGAACCTCGTCGAAGTCACCGTCGACACCGACAGCACGTCAGGATCCGCCACCGAAACGATCACGGCGACTGACAAGCACCCCTTCTGGGCATCCGATCTCGCAAAGTGGGTCGACGCAACAGACCTCCAGGTCGGCCAGTGGCTGCGCACCGAGAGCGGTGCCCGAGTGCAGGTCACAGGGATCAGGCGCTGGACGGCTCTTGGCGCCACCGTCCACAACCTCACCGTCGCCGACCTCCACACGTACTATGTGCTCGCAGGCTCCACGCCCGTCCTGGTCCATAATTCGGGACCGTGCCCAACGGCGCGTTTCGTCACTGACGCCAACGGTGTGACGATCGACCTAAAGCCCTTGGGCAGAGGGTCGACTGGAAGGACAGCGCCAAATAGTCTGAATGAGCAGCTTGCGATGGAAACGGTCATGGCGAACCCAATGGCAGGAAGGGTCATTCCCCTCAAGAAGGGTATGACTGATCCCCGATGGATGGGATCGGATGGTTGGGTTAAAATGACCAGGAGGGTGAATATAGGAGCTGAGGGTGATGTGGAGATTCATTATGTGATGAACACGATCACTGGGCATGTCGACGACTATAAGTTTAAATAGGAACCTGAGCCTATTCTGGCTTAGAATGGAGAGGCCGGGAACATAATTCCCGGCCTCTCCGGGGCATGTTTGATGCACTGACGGAAGGGGGTGTAATTATGGAAGTTACTTGCGTCAAGGAGCATGTTGACGGCAAGTCGGAAATTTCGATGGAATACAACTATGGTGGGGCGCCTGAAGTCACTGCAGGATTGTCCTATCCGGTGGCCGGAATGTCGATATATGCTGGCGTGGCTATGGTCTTGATTCGGGACGATGCCCAGCTCCCTGGCTGGTACCCCATGGAAATGTTTGACGTGCGAGATCCTCGAATGCCGTCTCACTGGTTGTTCGCAAAGTATCCTGGATCGGAGTATCTCCAGGCGCTTTGGGGGTACGAAGAGCTGATTAATGATGAATTCCATTACGATGCGCTCTTGGAGCGCGATAATGGCGCACTTGTAATCTTTAGTAACAGGCTCAGGGGCTCCGGAGTTGCTGACGCTTAAACTCCTATGTGCTGGCGGGGGCTACGCCGGTCCTCGTTCGCAATTCCACTCCGTGTGGTCCCGATTTGGATGCTCTTTCGCAGAGCGGGATGCGTCCGGCTTAGGGGAATACGACTCATGCGGGACGTGAATATCAGAAGCATGTGAACCGTGGGGATCTTCCCGTGGTTCCAGATCTTCGATAAGAGCCTTGCGGCTGCTTACAGGATTCCTGCGAGCGCCACACCTTCGTGCGGGTAGAGCGAATGAGGGAGCCTGATTCGATGCATCCGGGTTTCACCTGTGCGTTTCTTCTCGCTCCTGGTCGGTGCGATCCATAGGGAATGAAGGAAATGCAGGGGCCCCACCAGAGTGATTTCTGGTGGGGCCCCTGTTGCCGTTTGACGGCAACGGTGACGGCAACGTCAGCGGACGACGGCTGAGGCGGGCGGGTCGTCGGGGCCGTCGTCGCCCCGGCCGAGGGCCTCTCCGAGGGTGTCGATGGCCTGGCGTTGGAGGCGGAGTCGTACGTGGGCGTAGACGCCGGCGGTGACGCCGATGTGAGCGCGGCCGAGGAGTTCCTTGATGACGACGAGGTCGACACCCTGTTCCAGGAGCAGAGTCGCGGTTGAGTGCCGGAGGTCGTGGAAGCGGATGCGCCGGAGGCCAGCCCGGTCGAGGAAGCTGCGGAAGCGGCGGGTGAGGTTGGCCGGGTCGAGAGGGCCGCCAGTCGGCGTGGTGAAGACGAGTCCGCTGTCCCTCCAAGCTGGCCCTGCCGTCTCGCGCTCCTTGTCCTGCTGTTCCTTGCGCTCCTTGAGGGAGTGGATGCATTCGGTCGGGAGCGCGATACGGCGCTCGGACGCCCGAGTCTTGGTGGGCAGGTGGGTGAGGCCGCCGGTGCGGGTCCGCTGGAGCGAGCGGCGGATGCTGGCCGTACCGGTGGTGAGGTCGAGGTCTTCCCAGTGGAGGCCCAGGAGTTCGCCCTTGCGAAGTCCGGTGCGTAGGGCGAGTTCGTAGAGAGCGCGAAGCCGGTCGGTGCGGGCGGCGTCGAGGAACTTGCGGGCCTCGGCCGCCGTGAGCGGCCGGAAGCGCCTGGGCCGGGGTGCGGTGGTCTTGACGCTCCGGGCGACGTTGCGGGGCAGTTCGTCCTCGCGGACGGCGTGTTCGAGGGCGGATTTGAGCACCGAGTGCACGTAGGTCACGGTCAAGGCGGACAGCCGCTTCTGGCAGCACTCGCCGATAGCGCAGCACCCCTTCCGTTCGGTGTCCAGGCCCTGGGTGCAGCACTGGCAGGTGGTGCGGAGCCGGTCGAGGAAGGTGCGCACGTCCTTGGCGGTGAGCCGCGCGATCTTCTTGGTGCCGAGGCCGGGGATGAGGTGGAGGCGGACACAGGTGGCGTAGCGGGTGTGGGTGTTCTCGCGGAGCGAATGGATGGCGACGCCGTTCAGCCAATACGTGAGGTAGTCGCTGACGGTGCTGTCTGCGGTGGCGACGGGTACGCCGCGGTTGCTGTCGGCGATCTTCTCGGCGAGTTTGTCTGCGGCTTCCCTGCGCGTGCTGCCGTAGACACGGACGCGTTTGCTGGTGCCGTCGGCGGCGAGAACGTAGCCGGCGGCTTCCCAGCGGCCGTCCTTGCGCTGGTAGATGGTGCCTTCGCCGTTCGCACGTGTCTTCTTGCGTGGAGTAGTCATCAGGCGGCCTCCTCCAGGTGACGCTGGACGTAGTCGCCCAGTGCTTGGGCGGGGATGCGACGGGCGCGGCCGATGGTCACTGAGGCCAGGCGTCGGGTGCGCAGCAGGTTGTAGAGGGCGGAGCGGCCGATCTTGAGGCGGGCCATGGCTTCCGGAACGGTGAGGAGTTCGTTATCACGCACTGGCCGTCACCTCCTGCTTGCGGGTCGGGCAGCCGCCGATGAGGGTGGCGAGGCGTTCGAGGTCGGGGGTGAGGCCGGTGCCGTCGTAGGCCCAGTGGGCGAGGACGAGGGTGGTCGGGGAGGGCGGCGGGGTGTGGCGGAGGTGCCAGGCTGCTCGGGCGGCCCGGAGGGCGCCGAGGGTGGTGGAGTATGTGCGGGTCTTGGTGGAGAAGTGGCCGCGGAAGCCGAGCATGTGGGCCCACTTGCGCAGGTTCAGGTGCTTGAGGTCGTCGCGGGCGCCGAGGGCCCATGCGGTGTCGATCATGCGGGCGGCGTGCTCGGGTACGGACTCGAACCAGAGGTCGGTGATCTTCTTCAGTCGGTAGTCGAGGGTGCCGGTGGCGGCTTCGGTGCCCTTGGTGGCGTACTTGGCGACGTATCCGGCCACCTTGCCCTCGGTGATCGCGGTCCCGCCTTGAAAGGCGGTGGACCGGATGATCCTGGTGTCGATCTGCTCGCCGAAGGCGAAGGAGTGGGTGTGATTTTTGAGCGTGGGCCCGTCGATGTGGGCGCGGGTGGCCGCGATCCGGATGGCGTCGGCGAGGAGTTCGGGGGTGGCCCAGGCGGGTGGCAGGGTGTAGGGGCCTGCCAAGCCGTCGAGCCGGATGACGGCGTGGAAGTGGATCAGTCCGCGCTGCTGGTACTCGGCGACCTTGGCGTACGAGACCCGGACGATCTTGGAGAGCCTGCGCTGCGGGATTCCGGCTGCGTCGGCGATGGTGCGGCGCAGGTGGAGCATGAAGCGGGCCCACAGGGCGGGGGCGTGGGCGTTCCACAGCCCGGCGCCGGTGTACCGCTCGGGGTCGAGCGGGGTGCCGAGAAGCGGGTCGCCTTTGGAGTGGGTGCGTCCGCAGCGGCAGCGGGCGGAGCTGCCCGTGCGTCGGCCGTGGACCGGCCCGTACGACGGGGCGGTGAATGTGGCGAACACCCTTGGTACCTGATCCTGAAGCAGTCATGACAATTCAGTAGCGGTTGACCGCTCGGAGTTGAGGCTGGCCAGTCACCTCGCTCGCAGAGCGGGAAGTGCCCCTGACGGAGACGAGAGGGCCGAGGCGGTCCCTTGTTCTCGCTGGGCAGAGGCACTTCCTGCTGTCCTGATCACCTGTCGGACAGGGAGCGCGAGGCTAGATCGTCCCGTCGAGGCGGAGTTGGAGGGTGATGGTCTGGCCTCCCCGGATGACGGTCACCGGCACGCGCATACCGGCCCGGCGACCGTCGATGGCGGCGTTGACCGCGGCGACGTTGGGGGTGTTCTGGCCTCCGACCGAGGTGATGACGTCGCCGACCTGGAGCCCGGAGTCGGCCACGTTCGAGCCGGGCAGGACGAACGCGACGCTGGCCCCGCCGTTGTTCGGCGCGTTCGTCATGAGTGCCGCGATGGCGCCCTGGGAGCCGGGGCTGATGTTCACGGTCAGGGGCTGCGTCGAGCCGTCGAGGCTGAACGTGCCTGAGAACGTGCCGCCTTCGATCGGCGCGTCGTCATCGGCGATCACGTCCACGTGGAACGGGGTAGATCCAGATCCAGTTGGTCGACGGGAAGTCGGCTGTGGCGGACTTGCCGTCCGCCGAGATGCTCACCGGGCAGTCCCAGCCGTCGCAGTTCGGCACCAGTCGCGTGATCCGCGTGTGCTGGGGAGCCTGCACCGTGATCCGGCTGAAGTGCCGGCGCGTGATGTTGTCCGGGTTGTACGTCACCGTCTTCGCGGGCCCCGGCGCGTCCAGCGTCGGCACGCTCGTCTGCGGCGTCACATCCCCCGGCCTGTGCGCCGCCGCCACCGAAACCCCGGCGGGGGCCGCCACCGCCCCGGGGGCCGGCACCACAGCCCCCACGGTCGCCAGCAGCGCGGCGGCGGCCAGAGCGGGTACGAACGAACGACGGATGACAGGCATGACTTCCCCTGTCGGTTGCGTGGTGATCTGCCGCGGCCACGCAAACAGACCGAGCACCCCCGGGTCGCCAAGCCACTCCACATCACCCGAATCTTCATTCCCCCACTGGTTATTCATTCGCTTTCAGTTTGAAAAGAAACTCGAATTCGCCGTGAATCTGATTCGCGGAATACAGGGTTTTCACGTCAGCTTCAAAGACGCGAAACTGCCCACCCGGCCGGGCCCTAGACAAAATTAGCCGGACTCCGAAACTAAAACACAGAACGGGGCAGATGTCGCAGGCGCAACGTTTCCCCGGTGAACCCGCTCCTGCCAACCGGGTGAACCACGCCGTCACGGACTTCCATAGACGCCGTCCCACCGCACCGGCGCGAGCCGCCCAAGCCGGGGACGCCTGGTCAGGCACGGACGTGTGCTGTGAGCCAGGACGGTGGGTACCGACAGCCTGCCCAGGCTCATTGGTGGATCATGAACAACGCGAAGCGTTTCCTGGCAGCCCTGCTCTTCTCGGTGGCGGCCCTTCCTTGTCAGGGGTACCTCAGGCCGACGATCCGGAAGTCAGCTGGCGGACTCCTGAGGTCGAGGGCTGCAACCACCACCTGACCCTCGGATGCGTACGGCTTCGAGTTCTACTGGGCGAAATAGGAGCGCCCTGGATCGCGAATTTGGGACACGCCCTCAACGGCGGAATCCCCGACAGCTCGGCAGCGAGGGACTCGCTCGTTCTGGTGAGTCGCCGGGGATTCTGCTCTTTGCAGAGCCTGCCGCGCCAGAAGGAGAAGCAAGGTGTGAAATCCGGGTGCGGTTGGTGGTGTGGACGGGTCAGTCCCGGGTGTGTTCGCGAGAGGCTTCCTGACTGGCTCGGCGGGACTGTCGACGGGTGATCCGTCTGGTCATCAGAGTGATCGCGGCCCAGGTGATCAAGGTTTCGGAGTGCTGGATGAGCCGTTCGTAGTCGCGGGCGTGTCTGCGGGCGTGCATCACCCAGGCAAGCGATCTCTCGACGACCCAGCGGCGGGGCAGGATGACGAAGCCGACCGCGTTCTTCGGCCGACTCACCGTTTTCACCGTCAGGCCCAGGTACTTCTTCGCCCAGGCCACAAGCTGGCCCGCGTAAGCGGAGTCCGCCCAGACGATCGTGATCTCAGGGTGCATGAGCCGCAGGCGGAAGAGGACTTCTTTGGCCGCGTCACGGTCGGTCATGTCGGCCGGGGTGACCATGACGAACAGGGGCAAGCCCTTGGTGTCGACGACCAGGTGGCGCTTGCGGCCGTTGATCTTCTTCGCCGCGTCGTAGCCGCGGGAGCCGCGGCCGACGGTCTCGGCGGCCTTGACCGACTGGGAGTCGATGACAGTAGCGACCGCGCCGGGCGCTCGCCCCATGTCCCGCCGGATCCGTTTGCGGAGCTGGTCGCGGATCTGGCCGACGATGCCGGCGGCGGCCCAGCGGGCCATAAAGTTGTAGCAGGTCCGCCAGGGCGGGAAATCCTTGGGCAGGGCCCGCCATTTGCAGCCGGTGTCGACCACGTAGCGGATCGCGTCGACGATCTCACGCCGCGGGTGCTTCTCCGGGCGGCCGCCGCGTTCGGTCTCGCAGGCCGGGACCGGCAGGAGCGGTTCGATCAGGGCCCATTCGTCGTCGTAGGTGTCGGAGGGGTAGCAGCGCAGCCGCGCCACCTTCACCCCTCCTGTCCCGACGGGGCCGGGCCCCGCCCGCTTCGCGGTCGGGGCCCGGCGGTCAGGCGTCGATGTAGTCGGCGATCACGTCGAGGGTCGACTCGACGGAGTTGAGCTGGGTGTTCAGGTGCCGGATCCACCGGCCCTTGGGCTGGAGGGCGGCGTGCGGGGCGACGACGCCGGTGATGAAGCGGCGGATCTCGGTGAGCTTCGCGCGGATGACCGCGATCTCGTAGGCCTGAAGCTCGGTGGGGTCGGAGCAGAACTTGTAGCCGTCGGCCTTCGTCCAGATCAGCGGTGGCCAGTTCTGCTCGGCGATGATGTCGCGCAGGCAGGCCAGTCCGGCGCGGGCCTGGTGGACGGAGAGTTCGCTGGATCTGACCAGCTGGTTGAAGGTGAGCCCGGCCGGGCGGGCCTCGAAGAGGACGAAGCGGACGGTGTCGGCGTGCCGGTGGGACGCGGCCGAGCGGCGCTGGCCAGCGCGCGGCATGCCACTACTCGCCTTGCAGCAGGCGGGCGAGTTCGCCGTCGACGTCGACCTTTCCGGTGTCGACGGCCGTCTCGATCCAGTCCAGCGTGGCCCGGACGCGGGCGACGTTCTCGTGGACGATCGCCTTCTCGTCGTCGCTGAGCTGCCGGTCCCGCAGGGCCGGGACGGTCCGGCCTGAGGCTGCGACGAAGGAGTGGCAGGCGGTAATCAGGTCCAGGAACTCCACCGTCCGGTCGATCCGCTTGACCGCGGGCGCGGCCGGGCTCGTGCGCTCGAAGTTCTCGCGGGCCTGCCGGCCGCGTTCGACTTGGGCGTGGTTGACCTGGTGGCGGGCGGTGTCGTCCGACATCGCGCGGAAGGCGACGTCCGGCCGGCGCAGCAGGCCGGCGGTGACCGTGGCCGCGACGGTCTCGTCACGGGTCAGTTCCTCCACGACCCTGGTTCGCTGTTCCGGGGTGACCTGGGAGACCACGGTCGGCCTGCGCAGGACGTCGGGGGCGACTGCCGCGGCGACCCGGTCGTCGCGGACGAGTTCCTCGGCGGCCCTGATCCGGTCTTCCGGGGCGACCTGGGAGACCACGGCCGGCCGCCGCAGGAAGTCTGAGGTCACCGTCGCGGCGACCTGTTCGTCCCGGGCCAGCTCGTGGATCGCCGAGACCTTCTCGGCGGCGGTGACCGGGTGGTCGACCTTCCAGCCGACCCTCCGCCTGGCGGAGTCGACCGACCACCGGGCCTGTCCCTCGGGCGGGGTCAGGATCGCCGTGAAACGCTCCTGCTCGTCCTCGATGCTGCCCAGGATCCGGTGGATCGTGAACGACACCTCCGGCCGGCGACGTTCCTTGGGTCACTTCGACGCCGCCCACCTGGCGTTCTTCACCACCGAGTAGGACAGGCCGATGTCCTCGGCCAGCCGGAACAACGAGTCCCGGACGGTGAACTCCTCCTCGCAGGGCCCCTCCGGCATCCGGAACGCCCGCATCGGTTCGACTTCCAACGCGTAGTCGCCGATGGCGAAGTGGGCCCGGCTGACGGTCTCGACGAGCTTCCGCAGCTCGGTGACGATCTCGGTGTATCGGTCCAGGCCGACACTGCCGATCTTCTCGATTTCCTGGGTCATGGCAATGATCACCACCCATGACGGGGCCGGGGCACGATCCCTCGACCGTGACGAGACACGGCCCGCTGTCATTGCCGAGAGTCGAGCCCACAACCCCAAGATCACAACGAATGACCACAAGTGACCTGAATCTGACCGAATGCCCGATTTTGATGCGTTCGCGGACCGGTCACTGTGACCGTTCGTCGAACGAATCGTTCCGCGCCCTCCAGGCCCTCGTGCCGCACCGGCGCGAGCAGAACACCGCGTCCGACCGCCGATCCACCCCGGTCACCCAGGACGTCCCGCACTCGGGACACACCACCCTGCCCGCCCCGTTCAGCTCCGCTTGAACCCGACGCCGCAACCGCCGCTCACGACGCCACGACCTGGCGCGACAAGCAGTCGAGCAGAACAAGGCATCCGGCCGCGCCGCCGGCCTCAACCGGTCACCACAGCCCCCACAGACCCGCTCAACAGGCCGCCCGGAACCCTCGGACACACGTCCAGGCTAGAGCTCCGAGCGACCTGAAATCCGGGATATGGAACAGGCACTGAGCCCCTGACGCACACGGTCGCCGCGGTCATCGCGGCCCGTCTGCGGCAGGCCGCGGCCGGTCCGGTACCGAGCCCGACCGCGACGTGGGGCCTTCCCGCGCCCCGGCCGGGGGACAGCCCGGTCGAGCACTCCAGCACGGCCGCGGCTGACCGCAGCGTCTCCGAGGCCTTGGAGCACCGGGTGCGGTACGAGTGCGCCGACTGCGGCCGTCCCCCGGTCGCGGGGCGCGACCTGTGCGGGGAGTGCGCCGGGTGGCCTGCCTGCACGACCGGCTGCGGCCGCACCGTCGAGGCCGGCGGTGTGTGCCCGTCCTGCGCCGAGGCGGCGGAGTACGCGGGCATTCCCGCCCAGGCCGCCGAGAACGGGGCGTGCCCGGGCCACGACGGCCCCTGCGGTCGGCCGGTGGCAACCCTCGGCCTCTGCGGCCGGTGCCGGATCACGGCCGAGGCCGCCAAGCGGCAGGCAGAGACCGATTGGGAGACCGCACGGGACGCTGCTGTCGCAGCCGTTGAGCAGGCCGAGACCGAAGACCAGGCCATCACAGCCCCGTTCTAGCCGCTGTGCGCCCCTCTGAGCGCCTCGGAGCGCTGATCTCGGCCTTCCGGGTTGAGGCGGACTCTGAGAGGGGCTCAGCGGGGCGTGTGGGGCTTCGTGTTGCGGGTGGTGTGTGAGGCGGTGGTGTGGCTCGGCCTCCAAGTGCCGGTTGGCCGCCAACGCGTGGTGCACGTAGCGCGTGCCGTGAACGCGAGAGCGCCCGCGGGCACGGCCGGCTTCACGGGCCTTCCTTCCTTCCTCCTTCCTCCTTCCTTCCCGGATGAAGACCCTGGTCAGGGCCTCCTGCGCGGGTCCACAGGGTCCCTGTGGGAGGGAAGGAAGGAGGAAGGAAGTTCGAGCCTGTTCTGGAGGGCTGGCGGTCATAGGCTCGGGGCCATGGAGAACCTGACCGGCCCACGCCGCGGCCACTTACAGTCCTACCTCAGCGAGGCCGTGCGGGAGGAGACGGAGGTGACCTCCCGGCTCGCCACGGAAGCCGAGCTGGAGGCGCTGGGGTACTCGGGCCGCGTGGTCGTCATGCAGATCATCCGGACCACGTTCAGGGCGGACGGCACGCCCATCGGCAAGACGATGACCATCCAGGGCGGGAGCACGCCGCTCGTGCGATGGCTGAAGCCGGAGGACGCGGAGGACGAGAACGCATACCCGGTCGCCTCCGCTCCGCAGGTGCCGCCTCCCCGGGGGCAGGTCAGGGCCGTACGGACGTACCTCGTGGGCATGGAGGACTCGCCGCTGACGAAGATCGGGCAGACCACCGGCACCCTCAAGTCCCGGCTGGCACAGCTCCAGACCGGTCAGCCCGCCCTGCTCCTCCCGCTCCTGGACATCGAGGGCGACTACGAGGCCGCGCTGCACACACGATTCGCGGAGTACCGCGTCCGAGGGGAGTGGTTCGACCTGACACCCCTCGGGGACCCCGCCACGGCCGTCATGGATGCCCTGGCGGCACTGGGGCGCTGAGCCGCCGATGCCGTCCCGACGGGCCTTCAGAGGGTGGACCGAGGGGGAAACCCAGGGGGAGCCTGCGAGGGTGCCCGTGGGGGGAGGCAGGAGGGGGAATCTGCGGGGGAGGCGGAATTCGGGGAGGTTCTGCGTCAGTGCTGGTCATCAGCGTTGTGCAGCTGGTGAGTGGCCGGACTTTCTTGAGTGGGAGGAGCAGGGCGGGCTGACCGGTCTGGAGCTGTGCTGGCTGGCGGGCGCGCGTGACGCGCGCGTGTGGAGCGGCCGGTATTACGTACGTAATACGGCGCCCGGCCCTCGCGCGTGAAACGCGTGCACGGGTGCTGGTGCCCGGGTGTGCACGCGAGGGCGGCCTGCCCGAGGGCGTGTTCGCTAGCGTGGCGTGATCACGAGAGCGGGAGGCGCGGTGCGGCGGTCGGCGTTACGGGTTGCGGGGCTTGGGGTGGCGTCAGTGATCCTGGCGGGTTGTGGGAGTACCGACTCGGACGGGAAGCCAGCGGCCACGCCCTCGGTGTCCGCGCAGGCCTCGGCGAAGGCCGACCCGCAGGCGGCCGAGAAAGCCGCGGTGCTGGCCGCGTACGCGGGCATGGGGGCCGCCGAGGTCCGCTCCTACACCTCCGGGACGATGGACCCCGAGCTGGAGCGCTACGCGACCGACAGCGCCCTTGCGGACATTAAGGCGACGCTGTTCTGGTACCAGCAGCGCGGCACCGTCATGAAGGGCCAGCCGGCCCACGTGCCGACCGTCGAGTCGGTCGACACCACCGGGGATCCGCAGCGGGCGGTGGTGAGCGACTGCGTGGACTCCACCGGCTACGACAAGGTCGACAAGGCCACCGGCCAGACGGCGCCCGCGCCGTCGGGGCCGCGCCGCCACGTGGTGACCTCCACGGTGCAGCGGACCGGTTCGGGGCCGTGGCTGGTCTACCGGTCGACGATCGAGCGGGACCGCACGTGCTGAGCCGCTCCCGGCTCGCGACCGCGGCCGTGGCGGCCGGGCTGCTCTGGGCGGCCGCGGTCCCGCTCGCGCTCGCGGACGGGCCGGGGGGCGGGGTGGTGTGTCCGCCCCGGGATCTGGACTGCGACATCGCAGCTCAGGACCCGGGCAAGCCTGCTCCGGGCAAGCCTGGCGGGGGGTCGGGCAAGCCCCCCTCGGAGGGGGGCTTGCCCAGCTGCGCGATCGACGGCCAGGAGGTGCCCTGCTCCACCCCGGAGATGGGCACCTTCAACTCGGCGGACTCCTGCTACTGGCGCCCCACGGACGGCCCGCCCGGAGGCCTGCCGCCCGGCTTCGACACCGGGGCCCCCGCCGGCTGGAAGCCGGGAGACCCGAGCGGGAGCCTCTACCTGGTGACCTGCCCCAGCGGCGGGGACGTCCGCGGCGGGATCCGCTGGTCGGCGACCGGCCCGGCCAGCGGCGGCGTCGACGTCCAGGCGCTCGCCCGCCAGGCCGTCGAGCACCTGCGCCTGGAGGGCCCGGACTTCGGGATCGTGCCGCGCCCGGACGGCAAAGGCCTGGTCGGGCTGCCGGTGTGGATGTGGAACCGCCCGGGGCCGACCCGCACCGGGCCGGCGACCGCCTCGGCGTCGGCGGGATCGGTGACGGTCACCGCGACCGCCAAGGTCCGCAAGGTGGTGTGGTCGATGGGCGACGGCACGACCATCACCTGCACCGGCCCCGGGACCCCGTACTCACCGGAGCGGGGCAAGGAGAAGTCGCCGGACTGCGGCCACATGTACACCCGCACCAGCGCCCAGGCACCCGGCGGCCGCTACCCGGTCACCGCCACCACCACCTGGGACGTGGCCTGGGCCGGCGCCGGACAGACCGGCACCATCGCCACCACCCGCCAGAGCCAGACCAGCTTGGCGATCGGTGAGCTCCAGGTCCTCAACGTCCCCTGACCGGGCCCTGGTGAGTTCACCAGTGACCTCACCAGTGAACTCACCGGCCTGGGCAAGCCTGCCCCGGCGGGAGCCGGTGAGGGTTGCACCGGAGGTTGTCTGGAGGGTTGCACGTAGAGGTGCACTAGGGGTTGCACCGCAGGTGTGACCGGGAGTGGGACCCCAACTTTTCCGATTCAGCGCATCGTGCCTGGTCAGAACCGGTGGGCAAGCCCCTCGCGCGCGACGTCCCACGCGATAGCCGAGGGAAGAGGTCTGTCCTGTGTCCGGGGGCCGGCGCCGCGCGGAGGGGGCACGTACTGAATCGGCTCCTGCTAGCGACGCCAGGTGATGACCTTCTCGCGTACCAGCAGCGGTTTGTCGTCCGGTCCCTTCACGTGCTCGTTGATCCAGATAGGGCGGTGACTCTGCAAGCGTGGGTGCCATTGACGCCGCCAGTGCCCCCGGACGACCCAGCGATGCGACCACTCGACCTCTTGGGCCTCGTCGTTGTTTCCGCCCGTTGCTGTCTTGCGCCGCAGGGTGACGACTGCCACGGGAGCAGCGGGAATCTGTCCTGCCCGTTGGAGTCGCCTCCGCTGAGGGCGGTCTGCCTCCATCTCGCCAACGGCCACCAGCGGCTGCTGCATCAGGGTCCACATGGTGCGTGCATATCGGCACAGGGCAGCAGACTCGGGGCGCATGGCGCCGACCTCTACCGACTGAGCCATCTGGAGGGGGCGACCCGCCGGCATGAACATCCCGTTCCCCACCGGCGCGACGGGTGAGCCGAAGAACTGGCGTTCCTCGCCAACGACAGGTCCGATCCATTGGATCAGGATTCCGTCATCGTGCTGCTCCTCCGCCCACTTGGTAGCTGGAAGGACTCGATGGACGGGACGCCACCTCAAGCCGCTGAACGGATGGTCAACTGCACACTCCGGATCGGCGCACCGAATCGTGAAGGGCTCAGCGAGGACGAGGAATCCGTGACTCGACGGCGGCTCCTCGAGGAGAACGTCTTCGTCAGGCACGGTTTCCTGCGCCGCTTCCACGATGCGGACCATGTCCGGAGCCACCCAGTAGTTCTGCGCGATACGCAGACTGTCCAGCTCGTCTTGAGGGGAGTTGCTGAACCCCTGTCTCGCGTAAGCCTCGGCATCCATCTCCGCCAGCTCCGCAGCTGGCTTACTGGCGAACCAACCTGCGAAGGCCAGCTTGATGTCCAGGGTCTCCTCGGGCCGCATCGGCCTCCCTCCACACCGCAGTGCAGACATGTACATGGGGGGACATTCTTCAAGCCGGGGGTCGCGCGCGCAGTCGTTTGGCCGATTGAGGCCGACGGCCCGAACAAGGAACCAGTGAGGGTCTGTCCCCAGCCGCGGGATCACTTCCGCACGCGCAAGTGGTACCCGGTTACGCGAACGGTGGCGCTCCGGTGTGGTTGGCCTTCGCCGGCTGCCGCGGCTTCGACATCGAGCGCCCGGTCCAGTGGGAAGTGGAATATGGAGCCGGACGAACTTCCGCGCTTGGGCCTGGCCGCCGTCGACCCGCACATCGACCGTGACGTCCTCGCCCGGCAGATTGCCGGCGAGGAGCAGCAGTGCCGCGCCCTGGAGGACGTCGTCGATCGGTGGGGCACGGCGGGCGGTGAGCAGTCTTGGGCGGCAGCCTTCTCTGCGAGGCCGACGTCGTGGTGGGCGGCGATGAACCGAACGCACGGCCGACAGTGTGGATGAACCACCCCATCAGCAGTGTTCAGCTGTGCCGGGGTGGCGAGATTTAGTCATCCAGTGCCCAATTAGCCTACTTCTCAGGGGCTTTGCATCCTTCGCTCCGCTTAGGAGTGACGCGTGTCAGACTGGCCGAGGCCTGCCGGGTACTGCGGTGCGGGCCCATCGCCGCCTTCCCGGTCAAGGGAGAGCCGGGAGGCCGCGTCATTGCTTCTGGAAGGGGAACAGTGGCACCTCAGGAATCCCTGCTCAAGGTCTACGGCGACCGGTCGTACCGGCACGTGACCATGGCGCGGCACCAGGGAACGACCATCGCCTTCGCGATGGACTCCGCACGCCGCATCGTCTACTCGGTGCTGGACCTGTCCGGTCAGCAGGCCAAGGGCGAGATCGACTCGGCGTACTGGAGCGAGAACCCGGCCGAGCTGGCCTTCCCCCGGGAGATCGCCGAGGTCGGGTTCGCCGCTGTCGGCGCGACGGCCATGCCGACGGTCAAGCGCGGCGGGGCGGAGGCGGGCCCCGACGAGAGGCCGCTGCCCGCCGAGATCGACCCGTTCCTGTCCACGACGGCGCGGCTGACGGCCGACACCCCGTTCCACGTGGTCTCGGACGGCACGTACTTAGTGGTGCTGCGCCAGTCCATAGGCAGGACGGACCCCGGCGCGGTGTACAAGCTGACCGGCCGCGGCTCCTCGGCCGATGCGGGCCGCACGGACTACGAGCTCAGCGGCACCGAGAAGATCCCGCTGGTGCACAACACCCTGCTGTGCGACCGGTTCGTGCTGGTCGACGGCAAGCTCAAGCCCGTCCTCGAGGTGCGCTTCAAGCGCAGCCGGCACGCCACCAACCCCGAGTCGGCCAAGGACAGCCTGGGCACCGAGGACATGGAGGGCCGCCCGTTCCATGAGCCGACCCAGGAGCTGTCCTTCGTCCGGAACCTGACCCGGGGTCGCTTCGCCGCCGTGCTCGTGCCGACCGCGATCAGCAACGTGCAGCGCTGGCAGCTGTTCGCCCACAACGACGCCACCGGGCGCGTCGACTGCTTCAACGTCGAGCAGAGCGCGCAGGGCCTGTTCAACACTCTCGGCACCCGCTTCTACACCAGCCCGGACGCGGACTACCGCGACTCGGTGTTCGAGCGCGGCCCGGGCACCTGTCCGTTCACCGGGCGCGAGCTGGTCCCGGTGGCGGGCGGCGAGGGGCACGCGGAGACGGCGCTGCGGCTGACCGGTACCGACCCGTACGTCGACCTGGGCGATCCGGTGGCGCTGCGCTTCGGGGGCAGGGCCTACTCGATCGAGGCCTGGGTCAAGCCGAGCTCCCACGACGGCCCGGTGCTCGGCCGCGACGGGGAGTACCAGCTGGCCGTGGACTCCACCGGCGCGGTGACCCTCACCCACAACGGCGCGCCCTCCCCGCTGACCTCCGACGAGACCGTCCCCACCGACGTCTACACCCACATCGCCGCCACCTTCGACGGCAAGACCGCGAGGCTGTACGTGGGCGGCAAGCCGGCCGGCAGCGGCGCGCTGCCGTTCACCCCGGTCACCGGCGTGAACACCCTGATCGGCCAGAACGGCGCGGGCGACCACTTCGACGGCGATCTCGACGAGCTCCGGGTGTGGAACCGGGTGCGCTCGGAGGCCGAGCTCGGCGAGGAGATGAACCACCGGCTGATCGGCAACGACCCCGGCCTGGTGGCCTACTACCGCTTCGACGAGGGCACCGGCACCACCGCCCACGACCAGACGGACAACGCCCTGCACGGCACGCTCTCGGGCGACGCGCAGTGGGCAGGCTCGGACGCGCCGGTCGGCGACCACCCCGGGGTGCGGCGCGACAGCTTCACCCTCAAGGGACGCACGGTCGCCTCCGGCATGTCGGCGGTGCTCTATCACCAGCAGGAGAACGTCACCGCCGGGTACCGTGCCGATGCCAAGCCCGCCAAGCGGCAGGCGCGGGTGATGCTGGCGTTCGTCGCCAAGGACGCCCAGGGCCCGTCCATGGCCGCCTTGGACTTCGCCGTCGGCCGCGACGGCCGGCTGGCCCAGGCCCCGGACGTGCTGGCCCCGACGGCGCTCACGCGGCCGGTCAAGGGGCAGGACTCGGAGCGGATCAGCGTCCTGCAGCAGACGATCAAGCGGCTGGAGCCGGAGATCGCCGATCTGCAGCAGAAGATCGTCCAGCTGGGCGGCGAGGTCGGCAAGGTGGCCGACTACCAGGCGCGGTACGACCGGATGAAGCCGGAATTCGACAAGCTGGAGCGGCGCTACCTTGACGAAAAGGACCAGCCGACCGCCTACAACTACACCCTGGCGCTCAAGACCCCGCGGCTGAACTCGGCCGGGGGCCTGCGGCAGTGGCTGATCGGCGTGCGCAGCGACACGAACCGGGGCGTGGCGTACTTCTACGACAACAAGACCACGGCTATGTCGACCTGGCGGCTGGAGGCCGTCGGCGAAAGCCAGGACGACAGGCCCTTCTACCGGCTGGTCATCGACGGGGACCTGTATCTGCGCGTCGAGAACGACTCGACGGCGGAGAACTCCAAGATCCTGCTCAGCAACCTCATTCCCAACAACCACTTCGAGCAGTTCCAGCTGGTCACCGAAGGCCGGCCGAACTCCGACACGCAGTACGTCCGCCTCGTCAACCGCAGAACCCGGTTCGCGGTCGGCCTGCCCACCGCGGTCGACGGCGACGTCCCGCGCCAAGCGAGCGAATGCCTCAAGGGGGACTCGGGTCTGCTCGTCATGACGAGCCTCGGCCTGCGCTCGCGGCTGGACGTGCAGTACTGGCCGGCCAAGCTGGACATGGACACCCTGAGCACGCAGCTTGCGGGGGCGAAGACGGCTCAGAAGCGCGTCGCCGAGCTGCAGCTCGCGCTCAACGCTCGGCAGGCGGACCTGCAGACCGCCCGCGCCGAGTTGGCGTCCCTGACGAACGCCGCGCAGGGCGACGACGACCTGACGCTGGCCATGCCGCTGCTCTCGGTGGACGCCACCGGGCTGAGCCTGTCCGGCTGCCTGCTCGGCTTCGCCCAGGGCACCGACCGGCCGGCGCTGCTGGACAGCGGCACCGGCAACCTCGTGCTGTACTTCCGCGGCGTCAACGGGCAGTTCTTCGCCGTGTACTACGACACCGCCGTCGTCCGCGGCACCCGGACGCTGGCCGGGGACGGCGGCACGCTCGCCTTCCTCGCCCGCGACCCGGCCGTCGCCCTGGACACCTGCACCATCCAGGTCGGCGACGGCGACGCGCCCGACCGCTGCGACCTGACCGTCACCGTCGGGACGGTCACCGAGACCTGGAAGTCCCTCCCGCGCAAGGCCGCCCTGATGGCGGCCGCTCTGGCCGGGAACCCCGGTCGCTCGGTCACGCTCGGCGCGGTCGCGAAGGTGACGGGCAGCACGGTGGAGTTCACCACCGCCACCACCCTCCGCGTCCCGGCCAAGGCCCACCTGCTCATCGGCAGCACCAACTACGCCGCTTCCGCCGACGCCCCGGCAGGTGCCAAGAGCCTGACCCTGACCTCGGCGGGTACCGCGATCAAGCCCGGCGACAAGGTCAGCCTGGTCACCTACGACTGGGGCCGGGCGGAGTCCAGCCGCCCCGGCGTCCTCCTCTCCGCCGGATCCCGGCTGATCGGCCTGGCCACGAACGGGGTCGAATCCGTGCCCAACGGCACGTCCAAGGCGTCCGTCACCGGTCGCGGCTGCCGCTGGCGGGCCGAAATGCCGGGCCGTGCCTTCCAGTTCGGCGGCAAGGACCAGTACCTGACGCTGCCCGCCGCCAAGCAGCAGGCCGCCGCCCTGGTCGGTGACCTGAGCCTGGAGGCCTGGGTCAATCCCGAGGCCGGGCAGGGCCGGCTCGTCCACGGCCGGACCACGGACGGGGCGAACTACTCCCTGGCGCTCGCCTCCGCCGGGCTCCCGGTGTGGCAGTTCCTCGGCAACTCCAAGGCCGAGCTGACCGGTTCGCTCGACCTGGCGAACCGCGACTTCACCGTCGAGCTGTGGGCCAAGCGGGACACCATCCGCGCTGTCCGGGAGCCGCTGCTGACCCACGGCCTCCTGGCGGGCGGCCAGAAGGACCGGACGCTGCACCTGCACTTCGAGCCCAGCGGCGCCTTCGGCTTCGGGATGTACGGCGATGACCTGACCACCACCCAGACCTACTCCGACCTGGAGTGGCACCACTGGGCCGTGGTGTACCGCAACGCCAGCCGTGAGCGGTTCATCTACCGGGACGGCGTCGAGGTCGCCAAGGACGTCGCCACAGGGGCGTACCTCGGCAACGGGCCGCTGATCCTGGGCCAGCAGCCGTTCGGCGGCACCTCCCTCTACGGTCAGATCGACGAGGTCCGCGTCTTCGACCGGGTCCGTACCCCGCAGGAGATCCTCGCCCAGCGCTTCCAGCGTCTGTCGGGCCTGGAGCCCGGGCTGCTGGGCCACTGGAAGTACGAGGGCTCGAACGACACGGCCTCGCCGATCAAGGGCTACCAGGTGGTCGCCCGGGTCGGCGACCAGGCGATGAGGTCGGCGGAACGCTTCCCGTGCAACGAGTGGGGCCACGTCGCCGCGACCTTCACCCAGTCCTGGGCGGTGCGCCTGGACGGCGGCGAGGGCCTGTCGGTGGCCTCCCAGGACTCGCTGAACATCCTGGACGACCTCACCATCGAGGCGTTCGTCCAGGTCGAGCAGCTGGGCAGGCCCGCGGTCCTGATCTCCAAGGGATCGGCGGTCGACGGCGGCCGGGAGGGCGTCCCGTACGAGCTGAGCATTCTGCCCGACGGCCGACTGGAGTTCGCCTTCGCCGACGCCGCCGGCAAGGCCACCCGGTTCACCTCCAGCGAGACCGTGAAGCCCGGCACCTTCCACCGGGTGACCGTGGTGCGCCAGCGCCAGCCCGACACCGTCGACACCGTCAAGGCGAGCGAGAGCAAGCCGGCCGAGCCGGCCGTCCGCGTCTACCTGTACCTCGACGGCAAGCTGGCCTTCAGCACCCTGTGGGGCGGCGCCGGTACCCAGGCCAACAACCGCCCGGTGGAGATGGGCCGGGGGCTGCGGGGCGTCCTGTGCGAGGTCCGGCTGTGGAACACCGCGCGCACCGCCCCCCAGCTCGGGCTGCCGGTCGGCCCGCGCGACAAGGGGCTCCTGGCCTGCTGGCCGTTCAACGAGAACACCGGCAACGTCTCCGTCGACCTCGGCGGCTCCTTCCCCGCGAAGCTGCGGGGCGCCCGCTGGACCCGTGACCCCGACCCGAAGGCCAGCGTCCTGCGCCTGTACCGCAACGGCGAGCCACTGACCGAGGGCACGGCGACCGCCCAGGACCGCGACACCTCGGGCGACACCCAGCTCACCCTGGGCGCCCGCTTGGTGGGCGGCAAGCCCACCGAACTGCTGACCGGCACCCTGGAGGAGGTACGGATCTGGCGCAGCGTCCGCACCCAGGAGCAGATTTCGGACAACCTGTTCACCCGCCTGCGCGGGGACAAGCAGGACCTGCTCGGCTACTGGCCCTTCGACCGCGACTCCACCGAACCCGGCACCACCTCAGTGCGCGACGAGGGCCTGCGCGGCAACGACCTGCACTTCTCCCCGACGCGGCCGCGCATCCTGCTCTCCACCGCACCCATCTCCGCCGACACCGCCCAGGTGCGCTCGGCCCTCGCCGACGTGCGCACCCCCTTCCACAGCACCATCGCCGGCGCCCCCGGCGCCACCGAGTACGCCGACCTCCAGTACGACGCCAAGGGCCAGGCGATGGGGGTGCTCAAGCGCTGCTACGGCTTCGTCCGCGACGGCCGCTGGCACCTCATCACCGGCTACAAGGTCGGCGACCTGATCACCGAATGGGTCGGCCAGGCCCAGTTCGACCCGCAGCTCATGGGCTTCATCGAGGGCGCGCCGCCGGTGCCCTCCGAGAACCTCACCGACAAGTCCGACGGCTACGCCGGCGCCTCCTCGGTGGAGTTCGGCGAGGCCGAGGAGGTGGTGCAGAGCCTGTCCGCCAGCCGGGAGAACAGCCGCAACCAGGCGTTCAACGCCTCCCTCGGCCTGGAGAACGACCAGGGCATCATGACGGTCGCCGCGCCGCTCGGCGCGGGCACCGCCTTCCCGGCGGCCAAGTTCCACCTGAAGATCTCCGCGACGGGCAGCGTGGAGCGCTCCAACAGCTGGAGCGAGGACACCAAGGTCAGCGTCGGCAAGAACACCGCCCGCAAGACGAAGCTGGCACTGACCGGGTACACCGAGGACCCGGCCAAGGTGCTGAACTCCACGGTCGGCCGCCGGTACGTGCCCGCCAACACCGGCATCGCGCTGGTCCAGTCGCAGACCGCCGACGTCTTCGCGCTGCGCCTGGCGCACACTGGCGCCCTGGTCGCCTACCGGATGCTGCCCAACCCGGACATCCCGCTGGACTGGAACATCATCCACTTCCCGATCAACCCCCGCTACACCAAGCAGGGCACCCTGGACGGCGCGGTCGGCTTCAACGACCGCGGCAAGGTCGTCGACCCCGACTACCCCACGGCCACCGGCTACGGCGAGTACAGCTACTTCAAGCCGAAGGACGCCTACGCGCTCAAGCGCCGGATCACCCGCGACCAGCAGCGGCTGCAGGCCTTCTACGAGTCGATCTCGACCGAGGTCGGCCACACCACGAGTGACGAAGCGGCCAAGGCGCAGGCCAAGGAGGCCCTGCGCTCGATGGGCGTGAACGCCACCCAGGACGGCCCCCGGCCCACCGCCGGCGGCAGCGGCACCGCCACCGGCTTCTCGCACCGGGACCTGGTCAACACCTACATCTGGACGGCCCAGGGCGGCTTCTTCGCCGAGACCACCGAGGCCACCGACGCCGTCAGCGAGACCACCTCCGGCTCCTACAGCTTCAACGCCAAGGTCGGCGTCTCCGCCGAGCTCGCCTTCGGCATCGGCCCCATCGGCATCGCCGGCAACGCCGACGTCTCCATGGGCGGCGGCTTCACCGTCACCCGCGCCAAGAGCAGGGACGCCTCCCGCAGCTTCGGCCTCGACGTCCAGTGCGCGCCGTCCGGAGACCTGCAGCGCCGCGACAAGGACGGCAAGCTCGTCTACGACGCGGCGGGCAAGCCCGTCCTGGTGCCTGGCAAGGTGGACGCCTACCGCTTCCTGTCCTTCTACCTGGGCGAGAACAGCGCCAACTTCGACGACTTCTACAACAAGGTCGTCGACCCCCAGTGGCTGTCGAACAGCGACGCCCCCGACGCCGCCGCCCTGCGGCAGACCCGCCAGAACACGGCGAAGCCCCCGTGCTGGCGCGTACTGCACCGGGTCACCTACGTCAGCCGGGTCCTCGCACCCGTCCCGCCGCCCGGGGCGCCGCCGCTGGAGAAGGCGATGCGCGCCGAGAACATCGACAGCAACTACGAGCTGATCAGGCGCCTGGAACCCTACGTCCGCCCCGCCGCCACCACCAGCACCGCCCTGGCCGCCGCCACCCGCAGCGCCCTCGCCACGCAGCTGCCCGAACTCCTTCCCCACGCACCCGAGATCATCACCTACCTCACCCGCTACTTCGGACTCTCGGAATAGCGGATCGACATCCGCCCGGCCCTCCGGCAGACCGGAGGGCCGGGCCTCCCCAACCGCAGGACGAAGAGTGGGGTGGCCGCGGCACCAGGCCGCGACCACCCCACCTCTCGGAGCCGTTCCCGATCGACGGCTCCCCGCCCTGCGGGGGTGTGTGCGCCGGGTGCGCCGGTCGTGAACGCGCCATCTTTACCGGTTGCAGGTACGGGTCCTTGCCGTTGCCCGGAGGATGGGCGGGACAGTCGCCCGGGGGTCGGGCCCTGCACGATAGGGCGTGAGTTCCTCGGGGTCGTCGTACTGCCGTTCGTGCTGCTTGCCGCGGCGCTTCCCGCAGCCCTCAAGGGGGCGGGCCTGCGGTACGCGGATTCCGTCGACCCCTGGAGGGGCTCTCCGTGTCTGTATCCGTCCTGCCCCGCCCCGGCCGTGCGCGCTGGCGCCGGTACGCCGGTGCTGTGGCCGCTTTTGCGCTCGCCGCCGTGGGTGTGGTCGGGGTGGCCGCTGCTCCGGCTTCGGCCACTCCGACGATCATTGCCAGTATTCCGCTCGGAGTGGCTCCCGAGTACATGGCGGTTGCCCCCGACGGCGCGCACGCCTACGTCACCAACACCGGCGGCGGGCCGTTCGGAGGCCCGGCGGGCACCACGGTCAGCGTGCTGAACACCGCGACCAACACCGCGGGCACGCCGATCACCGTCGGCAACTATCCGACGGGCATAGCCGTGAGCCCGGACAGCTCGACCCTGTACGTCGCCAACAGCGGCGACAACACCGTCAGTGTGGTGAACGCCGCCACCGGCACCACCACCGCCACCATCGGGGGCATCGTCTCCCCGACCGGGGTGACGATGGTGCCCGGCGGGTCCGAGGTCTACGTCGCCAGCGGGGGTCCCAACTCCTCGGTCAAGGTCATCGACACCGCCACCAACACCGTCACCGCCACCGTCGCGGTCGACGCCTTCCCCCGTAATCTCGTGGCCAGCCCCGACGGCAGCAAGGTCTACGTTGTCACCCAGTCCCACTACACGCTGACGGCCATCTCCACCACCACCCACACGGTGACCGGCAGCGTCACCCTGTCGGAGAGTCCGTTCGCGCTCGCCGTCAGCCCCGACGGCACGACCGCCTACGCCACCCATTCCAACCGCAGCACCGTCTCCGTGGTGAACCTGACCGCCCTGACCGTCACCGCGACGATCACCACCGGCAGCTCGCCCTACGGCGTCGCGTTCAGCCCCTCCGGCACGACGGCCTACGTCGTCAACATCAGCAACGGCACCCTGTCGGAGATCGACACCGCGACGAACACGGTCACCGCGAGCACCCCGATCGGCAACACCGCCGAGACACTGGCCCTGAACCGCACCGGCAGCCGGGCCTACGTCGTCAACGCCCCCTACAGCAGCGCGACCAGCCTCGACGTCATCCAGCTCGGCCCCGACGCCGCGGTGCCGGCCGTCACCGCCCTCGCCCCCGCCACCGGCCCGACGACGGGCGGCACCACCGTCACCGTCACCGGCACCGGCTTCACCGGCGCCACCGCCGTCACCTTCGGCACCACCCCCGCCACCTCCTTCACCGTCAACAACGACACGTCCATCACCGCGACGGCACCCGCCGGGAGCCTCGGCACCGTCGACGTCACCATCACCACCCCCGGCGGCACCAGCCCCACCAACAGCGCCGACCGCTACACCTACCGGGTCCCCGCACCAGCGGTCACCGGCCTCGCACCCGCCACCGGACCCGCCGCGGGCGGCACCTCCGTCACCCTGACCGGCAGCCACTTCACCGGCGCGACCGCGGTCACCTTCGGCGCCACCCCGGCCGCCTCGTTCACCGTGAACAGCGACACCACGATCACCGCGACCGTGCCCGCCGCGAGCGCGGCCGGGCCGGTCGACGTGACCGTCACGACCCCCGGCGGCACCAGCACCACAGGACCCGCCGACCGCTACACGTACATCAAGGACGCCACGAAGCTCTCCGCCGAGCCGGTGCTGATCTCCATCACGCCCGGGCAGCTGAGCGTCAACCTCAACCTGTCCGCGACCCTGACCGACACCACCACTGGTAAGCCCGTTTCCGGTGCCACCGTCGCGTTCAAGGTCGGGACCACTGCGGTGTGCAGCGCCACGACGAACGCGGCGGGTGTTGCCACCTGCACGGGTGCCTGCCCTGTTGTGACCGTGCTCCTCCACCTCGGCTACACCGCCACCTACACCGGCAGCCCCACCCTCGAGGCCGCCACCGCCACCGCCGGCCTGATCCGCATCGGCTGACCCCGCACCGCACCACCAAGCCGAAGTCCATCAAGGCGAAGAAGGAGGAGATGGCCAAGCAGCGCAAGCGCCTCAAGGCTGCCGGTGTCCGCCGGTTCTACGGCGCCCAGGCGCGCCGGCCCCGGCCCCGGCAGAACCGCATCGGCAGCGCCGCCGCCCGCCGCGACGCCCGCGACCTGTCCCGGATGCGGCACTCGAACACCTGGCTGTGGTGACGAGGCCGGGCTGGCTTTGTTCACGAGAAACGGACAGCAGAGGTTCATGACTTCGAGCGGCACCGGACGCTATCGCTGTTCGAATCCTCGCGATCGCCCGTCTCGGCTGTGCTCGACGAAGACAAGCGCATAGAGCAGCCTCCCGGTGCCGGTGGGGGCCGTAGGTACCTCCAGGACCACACCGTGAGGGGTGAGGTGGTCTGCGCGCCCGGCCATCTCGTCGGTTCCGAGCAAGCCGCTTCCTCCCTACGCGGTTTTACCGTGACGCGAGCCGTCACCGTCCGAATGTGACCGAACCCAGACCTCGGCGTTGTTCCGGACATGCGCAAGAATCCCTTCCCCTTGGCCCTGGCAGTCGCAGTTCTGCCGCTTCTGGCAACACCCGTCGCGGCCGAACCGGTCCCGACCACCACTCCGTTCACCACCCCCGGAACGCAGACGTTCACCGTCCCCGACGGAGTGACCGAACTCCAGGTGACCGCCGTCGGTCCGGGCGGCGGCGGAGGAGGCGGAGGCGGGAACAACGACGGACAGCTCACCGGCGGCGGAGGCGGCGGAGGAGCCAGCGGAGCCATCGTCTCCTGCACCATCACCGTCACCCCCGGCAGCTCCCTCGACATCACCGTCGGCAAGGGCGGCGCGGGCGGCAAGGGCGGCGGCACAAGGGAGGACGGCTACGGCGGGGGTGACGGCACCCCGTCCACCATCGGCGTGTCGGGAGAGCTCAGCTACCTTCTTTCCGCCGTCGGCGGAGACGGCGGCTACGGCGGCAGGAGCTCCACGCCGATCATCACCAGCGGCAGCGGAGGCGGCGGCGGGAAAGCCGGGCCGGAAGAGTACACGAAGTGCTCCGGGACGAACGTCACCATGCTCCAGGGAAACCCTGGTGAGAAGGGCGGCGACGGTGCCACCAACAGCCCCGGCGGAGGAGGCCACGGAGGACTCGCCTCCCAGCACTTCGACCAGTGCGGAGGGGCCGGCAACGGCCGCACCGGCGGGCAGGGAGCCGCCGACCGCAAGCTCGGGCCGACCGGCACCCCGGACCACCAGAACGCCACCGACGGGTACACCGCCACCGACGGCTGCATCCTGATCAGCTACACCACCTCGTAGGGGTGGACCCCGACATACGCCCGCCAGGTTGGCCGGCCCCGTCCGACGGGCGGGGCCTCACCCGTGAACCCCGGCAGGGCCCCAGAACGGTGCGCTGACATCCAAGATCAGTCTCACTGGGATTTCCTGCACCTCAACCACTTGCGTACGACGTCCCTCCGAGTCGCCCGGGCAGACAGCGCAGGGCCGGCGTTCGAACCTGAGGTGCCTTCAGCGCCTCCCAAACGTGAACAAAGCCACCGGGCACCGTCCGCCGAGCGGACCGCCCGATGCCGACACTGAGTGGAGCCCATCGAGTGGAATCCACTCAATGGCCTCCACCGGGTGGCGTCCACTGCGGCGCTCACCGATTGACGGTGGACTCCACTCTCGGGCGCACCACGATGGCCCGCACCGCACCGGATGCGCACCATCCGCACTCTCGCCCGCACCTGGTGCGCCGCACCTGCACTCCGGCCCAGCACGAGCCACCCCTTGTCCAGGTTCGGCCGGCCCCTTGACCGGGGTCGGCCCGCCATCACGGTGATGACGGCGGGCCGAAGTTCTGCCATGCGGTTCAGGAGCGGCCGGGACCCGGATATCGCCGCGCACAAGACGCCAACGAGGACTTTTCCAGCCGATCATGTCCTGAGCCAGATGACAAGGGCTGCCGCTGCGGCCGTGCCACTCTAGTGATGGGGGAGCCACCAGACGCCGCCTGCGATGAGCACAACAGAAATAGGTACGACCAGTGGCCAGAGGAACCGGATTCGTCGTCGTGAAGGCGCCGGCTGGGCGGACGACGGTGGCGGCGCGGCCGGCACGTCCGGTGGGAACGGGGCGGCCCTCTCGACGACGGGGGGTTCTGGGTCCTCCCATGCGTCCCATACTCCCGGGCCACCCGTGCCCTGCCGGGCGCGTCGCAGGACACCGCGTCCTTCGCGGCGCCAACGGATCCCGGCAACGTCTGTGAACTCGACGGTGATGTGTTGCAGGTAGGCGTACTCGTCAGACTCTGTGGGCGGCAGCGTGAAGTCGTCTTCACCCGGCCGCGAAGGGGCACCTCGCCCCTCACTTCGCCGCGGAATGCTGCAGACCCTCGACCTGAGCCCGCGAGACCAGCTCGTCGATCAGCCGGACCCCCCGCCCTCGAGGGCTGCGGCTCGACTGCCTCGCTGATCTCGGCCTCGGCCACGTTCTCACTGGTCATCGACGCATCCTCCATGATCGGGAGCTACACCGAACGATTTACAGTCCCACGAGTTCCCACAACGGCTGGGCTGCGAGCGGCCGTCATCGATGGTGGTCGAGAGACCGTGTCCTGGCCGGCCGGCTGCCGAAGGCTCCACCGCCGCCACGAACGCGAGGCCGACCACTTCCTCGCCTTGGTTGGTGGCGGGCTTGGTAAGGCGGATGCGACCGGCTCCGCACCTCTACAGCCGCTCGGGGGGGATGGCTGTGTAGGCCTCGTGCAGTGCGGTGAGGACGGGATGCTCGTTCGGGAACCGAAGGTCGTCGATGGCGCTGATGGGCCGGACTCCGAGGGTCGTGCTGGTGGCGAAGGCGGCGGCCATGTTCGGGAGGTCGGTGAGTCGCACGGGCGCTGTGGTCTGCTTCGGGGCGTCCACGCTCCGGAGCAGGAGCATGGTCGTGCCGCTCAGTGCGGGCGCCTCGGGCCAGATGACGGTTCCGTCGTCGGTGACGAAGCCCGGGTTCCATGTGGTGCCTTCGGAGATCCGGCCGTCCGGTTCGGTGAAGAGGGCGTCGTCGAAGCCGGCGAGCTGGGCGTCGCGGCGGATCCGTAGCTGTGGTTGGAGGCCGAGGTGCTTCACCGTAGCGTTGTCGCGGGAGAAGGTGAAGGATCTGGTGGTGAGCGGTGAGGGCAGGCCGGCGCCGACGGGGCGCAGGTTCACCAGGACGTGTGGATCTTGGCCTTGGCTGGGGCGTCCCATGTCGAGTGCAGGGTCGAAGATCGTGACGCGGACGCCGACGGCCCCGCTGACTCCTCGGACCGCTTTGCGGATGTAGGTCAGCGTCCGCTCGCGGTCCAGGTCGACGCCGAATACGGTGCTGCAGTCCCTGACCAGGCGGTCGAGGTGGAGTGAGAGGCCTCGGGCGGCGCCGTCCTGGAGCCGGATGAACGTGAAGTGCCCGTAGTTCGTGAGCGCGAGGGCCTGAAGGTCCTCGAGGGTGACGGGTGTTCCGTTGAGTTCGGCCACGTGTGCAGTCTTGCAGCCGGCCGGAGGTGGCACACAGTCCACGCTCAGCCGAACTGGTGGTGGAGTTCGGCGGTCAGGTCCGGCATCAGGGGGGCGGCGCGCTGGATGAGGGCGCGCAGGGCGAACAGGGCGAGGGCGGGGTCGTCGGGGGCGCGGTGGGCGGCCAGGTCCAGCAGTTGGGCGGTGGCTTCGGCTGCCTCACGGAGGCTGAAGGTCTCGGGGGTGTAGGCGCGCAGCATGCGTTCGTGGTAGCGGTGCAGGAAGGGGGGCGGGGTGGAGTGGGCGGGGGGTTCGTAGTCGGTGAGAGCGGCGCGGACTGCGGCGAGGGGCTGGTGGAGGCGGGTTCGGACGGTGTGCGTGAAGGCGGTTTCGGTGAAGTCGGCTCGCTGGTGTTCGGGGTTGTCCAGGGCCAGGCCGAAGCGCACCGCGTCGGCGCCGTGCCGGGCGAGGAGGTCGCGGGCCAGGACCAGGTGGCCGCGTGTGGTGGAGAACTTGGCGCCGGCCAGGTGGAGGAATTCGTTGGTGATGATCGCGGTGGGGGCGGTGAGGTGGCCGGCGGCGAAGCCGAGGCACAGGTGGGCGAGGGAGAAGAAGAAGGTGTTGTCGTAGCCGAGGAACTGCACCAGTTGGTGGCCGGAGTCCTTGGCCCAGGCGTCCTTGGCGGCGTGGGTGAGGCCGGGCAGCATCTCGGCCCAGACGTTGAGGACCTGGCCGGGGAAGCCGTCGACGGGGACGGGGATGCCCCAGTCGGCGGGGTAGCTGACGGGAAAGTCCGGAAGGGGCTGGGACAGCATCTCGCGGACGAAGCGCAGGACGTGGGGGCGCATGCCGTCGCGGTGGCGCGTGTAGTGGGCGGTGATGCGGTCCCGGTGGTCTTCCAGGGGCAGGACGAGGATGTTGACCGCGCGTTGTCCGGGGGCCTCGTCGCCTTGGTCGTCGGTGCAGTGCAGGAGGGTGGCCGGGTCGTTGGGGTGTCCGCAGATCTCGCAGATGGCGCCTGAGGTGGTGGCGAGGCATTCGGGGCAGTGTCCGGTGGCGAAGGCCTCCAGGAGGTGGCGGCCGCTGCGCGGGTCGTAGGGGAAGGTCCAGGTGCGGCGGGCCAGGCGGCCGGTGCGGTTCAGGTGGGTGAAGAACTGCTGGACGTGAGTTCGGTAGGCGTCGTCGGGTTCGGTGTAGGCGTCGATGGCGATGCGGGCGAGGTCCAGGGTTTCGCGGATGGCGCGGCCGTATCCGGCGGCGAGGGTGGCAGGGTCCCGTTTTTGGGTCTGGGCCATGGTGACGACGTACGTCTGGTGGTGGTCGGCGCCGGTCACGTAGCGGGTGCGGTTGCCGAGCATGCGCTGGGCGCGGCAGAAGACGTCGGCGGCGAGGTAGGGGCCGGCGAGGTGGCCGACGTGCAGGTCGCCGTTGGGGGTGGGGGGTGTGGCGGTGACGAGGAAGGCCCGGGTCATCCGGCTGTTCCGAAGGGGGTCTGGGACCAGATGGAGACCAGTTCCAGTGCGTGGTCGTCCGGGGTCTCGAAGTGGTGGACCTGCTGGGCGCCGATGATGAAGGCGTCGCCCTGGCCTATGTCGGTGGCTTCACCGTCGACGTGGACCCGGCCCTTGCCGCGGGCGACGTAGAAGTGTTCGAGGTCCTGGTGGGAGTGGGGGACGGTGCGGGTGGCGGGGGGCACGGTGCAGATGCCCATGCCTGTGTCGGAGGGGCCGGAGTGGTCCCAGGGCAGGACGCGGCGGAAGGTGCAGCCGTGTTCCTGGTGGGCGGGTGCCTGGTCGCGGCGCTGTATGGGCAGGGGGCTCACTGGTCGGCTCCTACGAGGTCGTCGGTGTGGGCTGCCGGCGGGTGGGGGGCCTTGCCGTCGGGTGGGGGGCCGAAGGCCGCGTCGAGGATGCGGGCGGCCCGGTGGGCGAGGACGGACAGCACCGGACTGGTGGGGCCGTGGGTGTGTTCGGCGGCGCCGTGCAGGAAGACGCGCGGGCGGAAGCCGGGGGTGGTCTGCACCGAGTAGTCGCGGCGGATGAGGAGTTCGGAGCGGCTGTCTCGCATCAGGTGGGGTTCGAGGTCGTCGAGCAGGCCACCGCTCTCGCGGTGGTCGAAGCCGGTCGCGAGGATGACGGCGTCGTAGCGGTCGTGGACGGTCTGCCCGGTGAGCGGGTCGCGCAGGGTGACGTGGGCGAGCGTGCCGATGGTGTGGCAGTCGGCGAGTTCGGTGAAGGGGGACAGCCGAAGCCGCGCGGTGCCGTGCACGCGCTGGTCGTAGAGGAGCTCGGCGATGGCCCGGATGTCCTGCTCTTCGACGGCGCCGTAGTTGGTGGTGCGCAGGTCGGTGAGGAGGCTGCGACGGCGGGCGGGGTCGGCGGTGTGGAAGAGGTCGACCGCGTCGGGTTCGTAGATCGCGTTGGCGAGGGGGCTGTTGACGGCGGGCAGGAGGGCGAAGCCGCGGTGGGCGAGGGTGATGTCGGCGGCGGGGAACTCGCGGGCGAGGTAGCGGAAGATCTCGGCGGCGCTCTGTCCGGCGCCGGTGACCAGGAAGCGGTGGGGCAGGTCGTGGCCGCGCAGGTGGAAGGGCTGAACGCTGGAGAGGAAGGTGCTGCTGTGGAAGACGGAGGGGCTGAGGGCGGTGCCGGGCGGCAGGAGCGGGCGGCCGCCCGGGGCGAGGGAGAGGTGCCTGGCGGTGGTGGTGCGGGATCTGCCGGCCGCGTCGCGGTGGTCGACTTCCAGGTGGGTGACGCTTCCGTCGGTACCGGACACCGGGCGGATGCGTACGGCGGTGGCGGCGTAGGTGACGTGGGGGGACAGGGCGCGAGCGGCCCAGGCGAAGTAGTCGGCGTATTCGAGGCGGCTGGGATGCAGCGTCCCGAGGCTGAGGAACCGCTCCAGGCGGCCGTGCGTGACGAGGTAGTTGGTGAACGAGTAGGGGCTGGTAGGGGCCTGTGCGGTGACCAGGTCCTTGAGGAAGGCGATCTGCATGCGGGTGCCGTCCAGGAGCATGTCCGGGTGCCAGCTGAAGGACGGACGGGACTCCAGGAAGTGGAGGCGGGAACGCACGGCGGGGCTGCGGGTGGATGCGCAGAGCGCGGCGAGGGAGAGGTGGGAGGGACCGAAGCCGATGCCGAGCAGTCCGTGCTGGGTGTGGGGGCCGTCGGTCATGCGGCACGGTGTTCGGCGAGGCGGTGGATGGTGGCGCCGTCGACGATGAGGTCGCGCAAGGTGAGGGGGAAGCCGGCCTCCTGGGCGAGGGTGCGGACCCGTAGGGCGGTGAGGGAGTCTCCGCCGAGCTCCAGGAACGAGCTGTGGATGTCGACCTCCTCGGTGCCGAGTGCGTCCGCCCAGATCCGGGCGAGGGCGGCTTCGTCCGGCGTGACGGCCGTGGCGGGTGTGCGGGCTGCGGTCGGCGGGCCGGCGGGGGCGGGGTGCGGCAGTCGGGGTGAAGGGGTGTCGACGCTGGTCAGGAGCTTGCCCAGGGATTCGGTGGTGTCGTCGGCGATGGTGCGCAGGGTGGTCAGGAAGGCGCTCATCACCCGGTCCACGGTCTCCCGGTCGAAGTGCGCGCGGTCGTATTCGACCTGGAAGACCAGCTCGTCCTGGGCTGATACGCCGATGGTCAGGGGGTAGTTGGTCCAGCCGCGGTTCGGTCCCTGGTGGATGGTGAGGCCGCCGCTGCCGGCCCAGCCGATGCCGTGCGGGATGTTCTCGAAGACCAGCAGGGACTCGAAGAGCAGGCGGCCGCTGGGCAGGTCGGGGTGCTGTTGGATCAGGGGCAGCGGGTACTTCTCGTGGGTGTGGGCGGTGAGCTGGGTGTCCTGGACCTGGTGCAGCCAGTTGGTGAGCGGCGTGTCGGGGTCGACGCGCAGACGCAGGGGGAGGATGTTGACGAAGATGCCGGCCATGTCCTCGATCCCGGAGAGGGCGACAGGGCGGTGGGTGATGGTGGTGCCGAAGCAGATGTCGTCGCTGCGTGTGAACGCGGCCAGGACAGTGGCCCAGGCCGCCTGGATCAGGGAGTTGGGGGTCAGGCGCTTGGCCCGTCCGAAGGCGAGGAGGCGCTGGGTGGGCCCGGGGCCGAAGGGGTGGACGGCCCGGGCGTGGAGTGCGCGGTCGCTGGCGGACAGGTCGGGGCGGGCGGTGCGGCCGATGAGGGTGGGGCCCTTGTAGTCGGCCAGGCGTTCGGTCCAGTAGGCCCGGGAGTCGGTGGTGTCCTGTTGGAGGACGAAGGCCACGTAGTCGCTGAACGGGCGAGCGGGCGGCAGGATGGGGGCGGCGGTGTCCCGGTCGGCGCGGTAGATCTCAACGGCGTCGCGGAGCAGGACGAACAGGGACCAGATGTCCAGGACGAGGTGGTGGTAGGTCATCACGAGCCGGTGCCGGGTGGGGCCGGTACGGATGACGGCCAGCCGGAACAGCGGCGCCCGCTCAAGCACGAACCCCTGGCGCTGGTCGGCGGAGAGCCACTCCCCCAGCTCGGCCTCCTGGTTCTGCGGGTCGTGGTCGCTCCAGTCCAGGACGGTCCACTGGGGCTCGGCGTCGGCCTGGACCGCGTGGAGGGGGTCGGTGAGACCACGGGTGACGATACTTGTGCGCAGGATCTCGTGGCGGCGGGCGACCTGGTGCCAGGCCCGGTGGAAGGCCTCGACGTCCAGTTCGCCGTCGAGGGTGTAGAGGAGCTGCTCGACATACACCCCTGACTCAGGGTCGAGCAGGCAGTGGAAGAGCATGCCCTTCTGCATGTCGGTGAGGGGGAAGACCTTCGTGATGCCGTCCGGGTCGGCGGCGTCGCGACGGAGGCGGGCGAGGTCGCTCTCTGCGACGGAGAAGCCGGGGGCGGCGAAGGGCCGGCTCTCCTTGCCGTTACGGCGGCGGCCCTCGACGAGGGCGGCCGTCTCGGCGACCGTGGGCGTGGCAAAGAACTGGGTGGAGCTCAGACCGAGGCCCTCGGCGTTGGCCTTGGCGGCGATCAGGAAGCCCTGGATGGAGTCGCCGCCGAGGGCCAGGAAGTCGTCGTGGACCCCCACCCGGGGAAGGCCGAGGACATCGGCCCACAGTCCGGTGAGATAACGCTCCAGGTCGGTGCGGGGTTCCTGGTACTCCTCCGCCAGCTCGATGCGCTGCCCGTCCTGGGCGGCGAGGGCGCGGCGGTCAACCTTGCCGTTGTGGGTGAGGGGGATGACGTCGACGAGCGCGAAGGCGGCGGGGATCATGTAGTCGGGCAGGGATGCGGCCAGATGGGTGCGCAGGGCCGCGGCGACCGGGGCGGGGCCGGTGACGGTGAGGTGGGCTGTCAGGCGCTGGTGGCCGCCATGGCCGCGGTGCCCGGAGACGACGGCTCCGGTGACGCCGGGGAACTCCCTGAGGCGGGCTTCGACCTCGCCGAGTTCCACCCGGTAGCCGGCCACCTTCACCTGGTCGTCCATGCGGCCGTGGAGTTCGAGGCAGCCGTCGGCGGCACGTCGGCCGAGGTCGCCGGTGCGGAAGATCCTGCCCTGCGGGCTGTCCGTGAACTTCGCGGCGGTCAGGTCGGGCAGCCGGTCGTAGCCCTCGGCCATGCCGGTGCCGGCCAGGCACAGCTCACCGGTCTCGCCGTCCGGGGCGGGCCGCAGATCCCCGTCGAGGATCAGCGGGGCGAGCTCGGCCGGGTAGCCGATGGGCACGAACCCGTCGTACGTCGCCCCGGGCAGGCACTCGAAGTTGCTGGCGTACAGCGCCTCGGTGAGGCCGTACATGTTGAACAGGCGGGCGCGGGGGCCGGTGGCGAAGAACTCCCCGGCCAGGGCGCCGGGCATGACGTCGCTGCTGCAGAATACGTAGCGCAGGGAGGTGTTGGCGGCGAAGGCCGGGTTCTGGAGCATGCCGGAGATCAGGGCGGGCACGGTCAGCAGGTTGCAGACCCCTTCGGCGTTGATGATCTCCACCAGGCGGTCGGGGTCCTTGTGCTCGCCGGGCGGGACGATGACGGCGGTGCCGCCATGCAGCAGTGGCCAGAACACTTCGCGCACCAGGTTGGTGATGCTCAGGGTGGTGCGCAGCAGGTGGCGTTCTCCGGGCTGGAGGGCGAAGGTGTCCTGGAGCCAGCGCTGTCCGCTGACCAGGGCGCGGTGGGTGAGCATCACGCCCTTGGGGACGCCGGTGGAGCCGGATGTGTAGAAGATGAAGGCGAGAGCGTCGTCGGGGACGGTCACGGGATCGAAGACCGTTTCCTCCTCCAGGAGGTCCTCGACGGCGACGACGACCGTGCCCTGAGGGTACGGGGCCGCGAGCAGCGGGCGTTCGGTCAGAACCAGGTCCGTGCGGGCGAACTCCAGGATGGTGTTTCGGCGGGCCGCCGGGTCCTCGGGGTCGACGGGTACGCACACGCCTCCGGCCCGCAGCAGGCCGACCAGAGCGGGCATCAGGAGCAGCGACCGCGACAGGTGCAGGCCCACGCGGCTGCCCAGGCCCACCCCCCTGGCCGCCAGACCGGCCGCGATCCGGTCCGCCCGCGCTTCGGCCTGCCCGAACGTCAGCGTTTTCCCCTGGCAGAGAGCCGCTGTCCCGGCCCCGTCTCGTACGGCCTGAGCGGAAAGCAGTTCATGTAATACAGGCATGAGCGGACACCGTCTTTCCGGAGGAGGGTGCGCTGCGGATTGGGGAACCTGCCGTATGGACATCTTCAGCCATGGTCGCCAGCAGATCTGACGGTGGGAAGGGCACGATCCGGCCGACCCTGATCACTACCGGCCCACCATGCCGACGCACCACAGCTGCCGCCCGTCGCCCCTTGAGGACGGGCTTCCCCTGCGCCGAGCAGTTTCGGAATCGAGAGCGGTGAGACCCGCTCATTTCGGTGAGCTGGAATCCGCCGCGCTGGCGAGCGGGGACCGGAGGAGGAACCACCGAGATCGTCCGAGTCAGACGACTGGCGAAAGGGGCCACATTCCCACCCCTGCGCAACGCTGGCTGAAACAGAGCACCACTTGCCCTCACGTCAGGTGAGATCTTGTGGGGCGGGAAGCCGACGTCCTCGCGGGAGACTAAACCGGCGGCTCGAAGTGTGAGCCAGCCGGGTGCGCAAGCGGCGGTGGGGCAGCCGCAACAGCGCCGGCCCAGTGCCGCCGGGGTCCGCGCCGGAGGCGTGGGGTCCGGCTGTGGACTCGGCCACGACTCGTGACCCGGAGGGGCACCGATGGCTGACGCGTCGTGTGGACGAAGGATTCGGTAGCAGGTGCGGGGACCCATCCGACCCGGCCGAGGAGGCGAGCCGTCACCATTCGAGGGTGCGCCCCGGGATTGTCCGGTCGCGAGGGCTCGGTCAGCGCGATCTCGTCGAAAGCATGAGCGAGGTACCGGACGCTGTTCGGCCGCCTGGGGCCAATTGAGTGAGATCCCACGGGAAAGGCAGACTCCGGCCTCGGCCGGTACGGCATGATCAAATGGAAAGGCCTGTCGCCGGCGCTCCATGGAGCCGTCCGACCTCGCCCGAGGAAAGCGTTCTCAGCCCGGAGACACGGTTCAGCGAATCGTCGAATCAGGAGATAAGAGCATGGTGGCCAAGCCCATCCCTGAAGGACAGCACAGCATCGCCCCCTATCTGGGGATCAAGGACGCGGCCAAGGCCATCGAGTTCTACAAGAAGGCCTTCGACGCAGTCGAGGTGTTCCGCCTTGACAGCCCTGACGGCCGTGTCGGACATGCAGAACTGAAGATCGGCGACTCCACGTTGATGCTGGCCGACCCCACTGACGTGGAAGGAGGGCTGACCGCAAGCCAGACGCTCGGCGGGGCGGCCGTCGCAATCCACCTGTACGTCGAGGACAGCGACAAGGTCTGCAGCCAGGCCGTTGCCGCCGGAGCCACCCAAGTCCGCCAGGTTCAGGACCATTTCTATGGCGACCGCAGCGGAGCCCTGAAGGACCCGTTCGGCAACCTGTGGTTCATCGCCACCCACAAGGAAGACCTGACCTCCGAGGAGGTTCGCAACCGCGCCGCCAAGCTGTTTGGCTGAGAGTGAGATATCGCGCTTTGAGGCGGGGCTGGGGCCCGGCGGGCGCGCTATCACTGAGTGGTGATCAAGATTCTTCACCGCGGTCTTGCCACCACCGTTTTGGTCATCGCTGCGCTGGCCCCGTCGTCCCCAGCCCGCGCCACGACGACCTTCAGGTCATCTGGTCTGATGGCGAGGTCGACATGTCGCAGAGCATGGGTCTGTCAAACGAGCGGTGTAACTCAGGTTGTTGGAGTTACTGACGGGCTGCGGAGAGTCGGCCGTCGAAGGTGATGTCGAATGCGTTCAGCGCGGTCTTCCAGCGCATGGTCCAGCGGGCCTGGCCCTTGCCGGTGGGATCGAGCGACATGATCGCCATGTAGACGCACTTCAGGGCGGCCTGCTCGTTGGGGAAGTGCCCACGGGCCTTGACCGCCCGCCGGATCCTCGCGTTCACGGACTCGATCGCGTTCGTGGTGCAGACGATGCGGCGGATCTCGGTGTCGAAGCGGAGGAACGGCGTGAACTCCTCCCAAGCGTTCTCCCAGAGCCGCACGATCGCCGGATACTTCTTCCCCCAGACGTCGGCGAACTCGGCGAACCGCTCGAGTGCGGCCTCCTTGGTCGATGCCGAGTAGACGGGCTTGAGTACCTTCGCGATCTTGTCCCAGTCCTGGCGGGCGGCATAGCGGAAGGAGTTCCGCAGCAGGTGGACCACGCAGGTCTGGACGGTGGTGCGGGACCAGACGGTCTCGACTCGCGTCGGGCAAGCCCTTGAGCCCGTCACAGATCAGCATGAGGACGTCGTTCACGCCGCGGTTCTTGATCTCGGTGAGAATGTGCATCCAGTGCTTGGCGCCCTCGCCGCCGTCGCCGGCCCACAGCCCGAGAATGTCCAGCCGCCCCTCGGCCGTGACCGCCAAGGCCACGTAAATGGGCCTGTTGGCAACCGCGCCGTCACGAATCTTCACGTGGATGGCGTCAATGAAGATCACGGGATAGACGGCGTCGAGGGGCCGGTTCTGCCATTCGGCCATGCCCTCGAGGACCTTGTCGGTGATCGTGGAGATCGTCTGGCGGGAGACTCCGGCGCCATAGACCTCGGCCAGGTGGGCCTGGACCTCACCGGTGGTCAAACCCTTCGCGGAGAGCGAGATGACCATCTCGTCCACGCCTGACAGACGCTTCTGCCGCTTGCGGACAATCTTCGGTTCGAACGAGCCGTCACGGTCTCGGGGCACGGCTATCTCGACCGGACCGACGTCTGTCAGTACGGTCTTGGCGCGGGTGCCGTTCCGTGAGTTGCCGCCGTTCTTCCCGACCGGATCGTGCTTGTCATAGCCAAGGTGGTCGGTGATCTCGCCCTCGAGGGCGGACTCCAGGAGCCGCTTGGTGAGCTGCTGGAGCAGTCCGCCCTCGCCGGTCAGCTGCAGGCCCTCGGCCTGAGCCCGGCCCACCAGCTCGTCAATCAGTCGGTCGTCCACAGACTTCGCCGGCGCTGCCTCACACGGTTCGGTGGTCTCGGCCTCGGTCATGTTGTTGCTGGTCATCGATGCATCTTCCATGATCGGGAGTTACACCGAACGTCTTACAGTCCCTCCCCGAGGTGTGGCGCTCCCCGCCTTGCCTGAGTGACTCCCGAATTCGGTTCCTGGTGCGGCGTGAAGCGGACCATCATGTCGAGCGTGGACGAAGAGGGGGCTGGTGTCGTGGACTGCGCCCCGTCGGCGGCAGGGCGGGCTGGGCCGTCTGGTCGCGGTGTTCAGTGGGGTGGCGTCTGACGGCGGGGTGGTCTCCTAGCTGTCGGGGCCCGGACGGCGTGGGGGTGGTCGGTGAGGTACTGGCTGAGGAGGGAGTGGATGTCCGGGTCGGGTGTGAGGCCGAGGGCGGTGGCGCGTTGGTTGTCGAAGACGGCGGGCCATGAGGTGACGATGGCTTGGACGGTGGGGTCGGGTCGGTGGGTGATCAGGTCGGTGGTGGTGTCACCCGCGAGGTGTTGCAGGGCGGTGATGATGTCGGTCACGGTGACGGTGAGGGCGGGCAGGTTGACCGGCTCTGGTCCGTCGAGGCGGCCGGGGCCGTGGCCGCGTTCTGCTTCCGCCAGGCGCAGGAGTCCCTGGATGGTGGTGCGGGGGGAGGCGAGGGCCACGGGAAGCTCGGGTGGGACGGGGCAGGTGGCCAGCCGGCCGGCGAGGGGTTCGCGGATGAGGGAGGACAGGAACCCGGAGGCGGCCGCGTTGGGGGTGCCGGGGCGGACGGCGACGGTCATCAGCCGGGCGGTGCGTCCGTCGAGGTAGCCGCGGCGGGTGTAGTCGGCGATCAGGTGCTCGCAGACGAGTTTTTGCATGCCGTAGCTCGAGTGTGGTACCGGGGCGGTGTTCTCGCTGACTGCCTGTGTGGTGGGGTGGTCTGGGCGGGTGCTGTAGACGGCGAGACTGCTGGAGAAAACCAGCCGTACCAGCGGTCCGCCGGCGGCTACCTGGGTGCGGGCGGTGTCGAGCAGGGCGCGGGTGGTGTCGATGTTGGTGCGCATACCGAGGTCGAAGTCGGCCTCGCAGGCGGCCGACACCGCTGCGGCGAGATGGAACACCACGTCCACCGGATGGCGAAAGAGATCTGCGAGGCGGTCGTTGAGATCGCCGTGGACGACGTCGACGAGCGGATCGGCGGCCAGTGCCCCGTCGGGCGGGGTGAGGGTGTCGGCGAGGACCAGCCGGCTCAGCGGCGTGCCCGCGAAAGTCCGCTGGGCCAGGAGCGTTCGGGTCAGGCACTGTCCGAGGAACCCGGACGCGCCGGTGATCACCACCCTCACCCGCCCTCTCCCTTCCCCTCGGCCGGTCCGCGGGCGCGCCCATGTACGACCACGGCCGGCGGCGTCACCGGCCGGCGGCGTTCTCGGTGAGGACGAGCGGCATGGCGTCGATCAGCCGCGTGTCCCCGACCCGTACGGCGGCAAGCAGCCACGCCGGCCCCCGCTGCGGCGCGTCCTCCAGACCGGGTCCTGTCAGCTCCAGGTACAGCGTCTCCACGGGAACCTGACCGAGCCGGGCCTCGTCCAGCAGCCCGCGCGCGACCCCCAGCACCTCACTCACCCGGCCGCCGCGGGTAGCGGTTTCCACCCCGGCCGCAAGGGCGCGCGGCAGCGCGAAGGCCGCGGTGCGCTCGGCGGGGGAGAGACGGGCGTTGCGGCTGGACAGCGCCAGGCCGCCCGCCTCCCGCACGGTTGGAACGGCGACCACCTCGACGGGTACGTCCAGATCGAAGACCATGCGCCGGAACAGGGCCAGCTGCTGGAAGTCCTTCTCGCCCAGGAACACTAAGTCGGGCCGGACGAGGTTGGTCATCTTCAGCATCACGGTGAGCACACCCTCGAAGTACCCCGGCCGGCCCTCGCCCTCCAGCCCCTCGCCCAACGGCCCCGGCACCACCCGCACCAGCGGCCCACCCCCGCGGTACACCTCGACCGTCTGCGGCAGGTACACCACGCTGGCGCCCTCCGCTGCGCACAGCGCATAGTCCGCCTCCGGCGTACTCGGATAGGTGGCCGGGTTCTCGTATTGCAGCGGATTGACATACACCGTCACCACCACGTGGTCGGCGCGCTCGCGGGCAGCACGGATCAGCACCGCGTGTCCGTCGTGGAGGGCGCCCATGGTGATGACCAGGCCGATCGTTCCCCTCAGCCCGGCCCGGGCCTTGGACAGGCTGTCCCGGTCGGTTGTCACGAGCACGCGATCGGCCTCCTCATGGGCGAGTACTGCGCCCTGCTGCGGCGGCAACCTACCCTCCCGCCCGCTCCGGCCAAACGCCGCCGCCGGCCCCGCGAGCCTCGCCGCTCTCCGCCTCCTCCGCCCTCGTGCAGCATTCACAGACCCGCTCATGGCGCTGGGGGAACGATTTGGCATGGGCTGTTCGGCCCTGCGTCGGGAGTGAAGGGGCCCGGTGTCGGGGACCCAGGAGCAGACGACCCCCAACCGTCAGGGAGTTCCCGTGCCTCAGCTCCTGCGAACCGATACCGCGGCCGTGGATTCCGGCAGTGCACGCCGGCTCGCTACGGACGGCTACCTGCCCCTGCCCGGCCTCCTCACCGCCGACGGCCTGACCCTGCTGCGCCAGGAAGCAGCCGCTCTCGAGGCCCTGGCAGGCCGCCGTGACTTCGCGATGGCCTGCATGGACGACTCACCACGCCACATGACGACCCTCGGCGGCCAGATCATCGCCGAAACCTCCCAGACGATCCCAGCGCTCTACCAGGACCCCCACCTCGTCGCACTGCTGGGCCAGGCAGCGGGTGAGCCGGTCACCGGGATCACTGATCCGGTCGAGCGGCACGTCCTGAACATCCTGCACCAGGCCGGCGACACCCACGGCGCACACACCGACGACCAGCCCTACGCCCTCGTCCTCTTCCTCGAAGCCCCCGCCGACCCGGCCGACGGCGGACTCCTCCACTTCCTGCCCCACGCCGGTTCCCTGCGCGACCTCGACACCGCCCACGGAGCCCGCACCGTCCACCACCGCCCCGGTGACGCATACCTCCTGCGTAGCGACACGACCGCACACCGCGTCACTCCCCTGATGCGGCCGGGTCTGCGCCGCACGGTCCTGAACTTCGCCTACACCACCCCCACCGCCCGGCCCCACCCCACCGGCTCGGCCACCGAGCTCTACACCTGACGCCACGCATGGCCACCGTGAGGTGACCCGCGAGGGCCGATTCCGCCGGTGAGGAGTCCGCCGACGAAGGGGCTGGCCGAGGCGGACCGGGCCGCCCCTGCCGGGCGGCCGGGGGTGCGTGCTTGTGATCCTTCGATGCCGAGTGGCGACTGATTCTGCTCGTCTATGACCACTGCGGAGAGTCTGCAAGGAATGCCTTCTGCCGCGTTGGAGGGTGGGGAGGGGGCTGACATCTGAAGGTTGACGGGAAGGGCGCGCGAGTGGTGCTACATCAACGGTCGGACGTGCAGAACTTGAGCAATGTCCAGTGGCAGGCGTATGTCCGTACAGTCCAGCAGATGCACAAGGAGGGCACCTACGACGAACTGGCGCGCATCCATTTCGACAACGAGCAGCACTTCGCCGGCCAGCCGCTGTTGCTGCCGTGGCTGCGGGCCTACCTGGCGGTCTTTCAGGAGAAGCTGCACGCGATCGACCCCAACGTTACGGTGCCGTACTGGGACTGGTCGCGAGACTCCAAGGCACCGCAGCGCTCCGCGATCCTGAGCAACACCTATTTCGGAGGGAACGGCGGTCGAGGCGACGGACGTCCGGTTACCAGCGGGCCGTTCGCGAACTGGATCGTGAAGACCCCAACTCCCCACCAGCTCGGCCGCGACTTCTCCAACGGCTCCAGCATCCCTGCTTGGACCTGCCCCGACGACCTGGACACGTGTCTGCAGCGCAGCAGCTACGACGACTTCAGGCAGGCCATCGAGACGGGACCGAAAGCCTCCGTGCACGCCGGGGTCGGCGGCCGGGTCGGGGACATGTCCGACAAGCAGGCGCCCAACGATCCCCTTTTCTGGTCGCACATCGCCTTTGTCGATCTGCTGTGGGCCGAGTGGCAGGCACGCAACCCCGACCAGGCCACCGACTTTCCCGGGGACGCAGACCAACACCTCGCCGGTCTGGGAACACGCAAGGTCGCCGACACCTTCGACACCAAGAACCTCGGGTACGTCTACCCCCGGTGGTCTGCTCAGCCGGTGCTATGACCACACCGGGCCACGCCGCGTAGCGGGAAGGCACCAGAATCCGGGCATTCGCCGGGGTGGCGGTCCCTTCGGATGCGCGGCGTGGCCCGAATCCCGGCCGCCGTGCCGCCACCCCTGGAGGACCACCGGAGCCCGGCCTGGCCCGACTGCGGGCTCTGCGGCGCACGCCGGGCAATCCCAAGGGGAGCCCGGGAGGCGCTGGCCTCCATGGCGAGCGTGAGGCCGGCCCAGAAGAGCAACTTGTCCGCTGGGTCAGTCACTCGCTGCGGCAAGAGCGCCGCCGCACACCTCCCCTGACTCCACGCCGCCTCGTCGCGAGGTGAACGGCGCTTTGTGCACGTTTTGTGCGATGTCTCCCTGGGGATGTCTCGGCCTATGGATCTTGACGAGCTGAGCCAGGCTGAACGCAGGCGATGGGTGGAGACGCACACCGCCGCGGTGCGCGCCTTGTCGATGGCAACCGCAGGCAAGGAACCCCAGGTCAACACCGCAGACGAACGCAGCCTGAGCTACGAGTGCGTCTTGGGAGACGGCTCACGACCAGACCTGGTCTCGGTCGTAGGCACCATTCCCGACCTGGCCCGGACTCTTCAGGAGGGGCGAGCAGCACGGCAAAAGCCCTGAGTGAGTTCACTCCGCGGGTGATCACGTTCTGGCCGGCGTGAGAGGCAGACGCGACCTTCCTACTCACGGCGGGCCTCGCACCGGAGCTCACCGCCACCCTGTGGGAGAAGATCGGCGGACTTCGCCGTCCCAGGCGAAGCGCCGGACTTACGGGCTTGCCGTCAGGCGGCGTCCTGGAAGGCGGCCGAAGGCCGGTCTGGGGCCCGCGTTGCAGCTCGGTGTTGCACCGCCGTCCGGTGCCGGAAGGCAAGACGAAGGCCCCGGGGGTCACGACGCCCCGGGGCCTCCACTTCGCTGACCTCCCCGCTCAACGAAGTGCCGGGTGCCTGTCACGCCCACCTTCGTGCTGCCTTCTGTCAGGGGGCGTCTCTACCCTGGCGTGATGACACGGTCTGAGTTCAAGTTCGCCTACCTGCAGCCGCTGTTCGCGGACGTGGAGCGACTGCGTGGAGAGGGCGCCTACCGGCAGCTGCCGGCACCGCAGCCGTTGAGCAGCCTCGCGACGGACGATGCACCGCTGGGCATGTACTCCGCGGCCACGCTCATCCGGAACTCCTACAGCGCGGGGGTCGCCCACGCCGATGCGCTGCGCAGGCTCGTGCACGCCCGGGAGGTAGACCCGCAGAGCCCGTGGACCCTGATGCGGGGAGCGCTGGAGAACTTCGCCACGGCCGTCTGGATCCTGGGCGGCAACGACCGCACCGAGCGCCGCCGACGCACCCTGGCCCTGTGGCGTGAGGACATGCGCAACCGGGCCCAGCACGAGGAGGACACCGACCACCAGCCGGGCCCCAGTGGCAAGACCGGTCGCGAGCGCCGCCAGGACATAGCCGACCTCGCCCTGTCCCTCGGCATTCCCACCGCCTCCCTCGGCAAGCCGGAGGCGGGGAAGGTCATCGGGGAAGCCGCCGAGGACGCCGGCCTGAAAGCCCGAGAGGTCTCCGCAGCCTGGCGCGCGGCGTCAGGGTTCGCCCACGGCCGGTACTGGCCCAACCTCCAGGCATCCATGCCCATCGACGCCGTGCGCGGCGGCCCCGACCACTACCTGATGGCGCTGGTCATCGACGAGGACCAGCACCGCCCGCTGACACAGCACACCAGGAAGCTGCTCCACCGACTGCACGACAGGTACCAGGCCAGGGCCACAGCCCACTGACCACGCAGTGAAGCCCACCAGGCGCCGATGACTCGGGGCGCTTTCGCGCACAGCGTCGCTGGCCTCCCTACGAAGGTCCGCGCATACGGTCTCCCGCCGGCCGAGGGCAAGCGCGACGACCCGCGGCGGCCGGCCTTCGTCCGCCGGCAGTGTGGCTAGCATCTCGTCGTGGTGAGGTCGCCCTCCACTTCCACGGCCAGGACGCGGAGTGCCGGTGTAGGTTCTGGCAGTGGTCGTGCTCGGCGCCCTGGATGGCGGGATCGTGTTCGGCTACGAAGCCGCAATCCGTCGCAGGTGACAGCGGACACTGAGAATTCCCCACAGGCGGGCGGCCAGTTGCTGGGGAGATATCTGGCCGACGACGGTTACCTGCTGTCACCGAGACGCCAGTGCGCCGAGCTCTGATGCCAACGCTTCTCCAGCCGAAAACCTGGTGCTCGAATCCACGATCCCGACCATAATGCGCAAATCAACCGGGACCGGAGCAGAGCGAGCAGTAATGAACCACGACGACCATGCGCACGAGGCAGAGCAGCGTGCGCTGCTGATCACCGGAACCGTCGGGGTCGGCAAGACGTCGGCCGCCGACCTGCTGGGCGATCTTCTCGCTGACGCCGGTCTGCCTCACGCCATCATGGACTTGGACCGCCTGTGCCAGGCGTGGCCCGCCCCGCACGACGACCCATTCAACTCCGGCCTGCTGCTCCGCAACCTGCGAGCCCTGAGCGCCAACTACCTCGATGCCGGTGTGCGGCACCTCGTCCTGGCCGGAGTGGCCGAGAACAGGGCAGACCGCGATCACTACCAAGCTGCCATCGGAATGCCGCTCACGGTGTGTCGCCTGACGGCAGACCTTCCCGTCGTGCACAGCCGACTCAGGCGCCGCCATGAAGCTGACAGCGACCTCAAATCCCTGCCCTGGCACCTGGAACGCGCCGGCCGGCTCGACCAGATCCTCGTTGAGGCCGGCGTCGCCGACTTCACCATCGACACGACCCACGTACCGCTCGCGGCCGTCGCGTCCGCCGTTCTCAAGGCTGCCGGCTGGACCTGACCCGACACATGAAACATCGCGGCGCTGGTCTCGCTATGCGGCGCCGTAGATGTTCATCGTGACGGCCTGTGCATGGAGCAACTGGCCGTACGCGGGGAATGTGAACTGGCCGCTGACACGCAGGGCTGGCGACCGGGCTTGTCACCGGTGCCGCGGTCTGGGCCGGGCAGTCGTGTGCCCTCGCCACGAAGAGGGAACCGTGACGATCAGGCGTGCGATGCGGCCGGCCCGCCGTTCCATGCGGCGGGTGATGTGGGTGCGGGCCGGTGCGTCGGGGGCGTTCCACAGGGCGAGGATGTCGCGCCAGATCCGGTCGCGCCATGCCACCAGGACGAGCATCGTCAGGCGGACGCTCGCTCGGCGGCCGGCGGGCAGGCGTCGTAAGACCGTGGTGGTGCGGCAGCGGTAGCGCTCGGCCAGCATGTCCGTGCACTCGAGGACCGACTGTTCCAGGATGCGGTTGACGCGGAAGTAGTCGTGGCGGTAGCGGCGCAGGAGGTGTTGGTCGATGTGCGTGCGGTTCGCCTGGAGGTAGGCGTGGACGACGAGTCCGAGGTCGTGGTTGATGTGTGCGTTGATGCCCAGGATCGCGCTGCGGTACGGCGCTGCGGGTCCGTGGGCGGCGTAGCAGGTGGCCAGCCGCCAGGAGGTGGCGGTCACCGGTGTGCCGTGCAGTGAGTTCCGGGTGGCGATGAGGGCTTCCTCGGCGAAGAGGCCGGTCACCTCGGAGAGCCACCCGGGTTCGAGGAAGCCGTCGTGGTCCTCGGTCAGCAGGACCTCGACGACCCGGCGGGTGATGACGACGTAGACGTCGAGGAAGACGGCGCGGTCGTCGCCGGCCTCGCGGAGCCGCTCGGTGAGCAGTTCGAGTGCCTCGAGGGCCTCCGGTGCCGTCCGGGGCCGCCAGTTGATGTTCTCGGTCGTGATCCGCACCCTGTGCTCCGGTCGCCAGTGATCGTTTTCGTGCTGACAAGCTAGCGGGTACGGAAGCCGCAAGGACCGGAACCCGGGAGACTTCCCGTCCGCGGCAGGGGCGCCGGGCCGCACCGGATGCGCCCGCCGGGGCTGTGCACAGCCTCGCTGCTGCCGCACGGCCGAGGTGAGCCGCTACGGCTGCCCCCCTGCCGCACGGCCCTTGCGCGGCAGGGGAGAACAGAGTTGTGCTTCTGCCGGACTCCGCGGCACGCAGGGTGGGCGGAGGGGGCGCGTACGGGCGGTCCAGGCGGTCGGATCCGAGCGGTACCCGGGCGGGTTAGGCTCGGCCCTGGGCGTTGCCCGCACCCCCTTCCGCTCTCACCGCCGACCGGTTCCGGAGCCCTGTTGAACATGTCGTCCGCCATGACGTCCCCACCCATCGCCTGTCTGCTGTCCGAGGCGCGTGATCGTACGGACGTGGTGGTCGGGGCGCTTCTGGAGCGCGTGGAGGCAGGTCCCGCCCAGGTGCTGGCCTACCAGTGGGGTCTGCGGGACGCCGTCGGCCGCCCCGTGCCCGCCGGCGGAGGCGGAAGGGGCAAGGCGGTGCGGGCCGCGCTGGTGTTCGCGGCCGCCCGGGCCACGGGCCGCCCCTGCTCGGACCCCCTGGTGCCCGCCGCGGCCACCGCCGTCGAGATGCTGCACACCCTCTCCCTGCTCCACGACGACGTGATGGACGGGGACGAACTGCGGCGGGGGCGTCCGGCGGCGTGGCGGGTCTTCGGCCCGGACGCCGTCGAGAACGCCGTGCGCCACTTGACCCCGCACGCCGTCGGCCTGTTCTTCGACGAGGCAGCCGGCCCGGACGCGGACCCGACGGTCCCGCCCCGGGACCCGGAGGTGTTGAGGGGCCCCGCACACGCGGCAGGCGTACTCGGTGCGGCCCTCGTACGGCTGGTCCAGGGCCAGGCCCTCGACCTCGCTCTGGAGCAGGAGGCGGCCCCGGGCGTCGCCGCGACCTTGCGCGTGCACGCCGACAAGACGGGCTCGCTGTTCTCGTGCGCCTGCGAGTTGGGGGCGGTCCCGGCCGCGGCCGCACGACTGGCGGCCTTCGGGGAACACCTCGGCCTCGCCTTCCAGATCGTCGACGACGTACTCGGCATATGGGGAGACCCCCTGGTGACGGGGAAGCCCGCCGGCTCCGACCTGACGGCCCGCAAGAAGTCCTACCCGGTCGCCGTCGCCCTGGCCCCGACGGCCGCATCGGACAGCGCCGTCGACGACGCCCGCCGAAGGCTGGCCCACCTCTACGCCCGCACCGAGTCCTGGACGGCGGCGGAGACCGACGAGGCACGCAGACTCCTCGACCGCACCGGCGCCCGCTCCGTGGCAGAGGCGGCCGCGCGTCGCCACGAACGGGCGGCCCTCAAAGCCCTGTCCCGGATCTGCCTGCCGGACGAGGAGGCGGGGCAGGACCTGAGGGCACTGGCCGCGTTCGTCACCGGCCGCCTGTACTGATCACCGACGGGACCCGGTAGCCGTGCCTCCCTTCACGACTGCTCCCAGGGGGCGGGCCGGTCGAAGGCGTTCGGCAGGCCGGCCGCGTACAGCTCGTCGTCCAGGCGGTGCAGACGGGCGAGTTCGGAGGGCTGCTCCCAGCCACGCACGACGCATGCCGGTGCGGTGGAGCCGGCGGCCTGGAGGAGGGCGTTCACGGCGGCTTTGGCGCTCTGGTCCGCGGCTTCCATCGTGGCGAGGTTGAGGTCCACGTCCACGTGGTCGCCGGCCTGGAACAGGTTCGGGACCTTCCCGGCGGGCTTGGGCCGCCACCGCCGCGAGCCTGCCGTGCTGATCAGCAGCGGTTCGGTGTTGTGGGCGAGCCCGCCGGGCGCGGTGGGCCAGCGGATGGCGGGATCGGTGAAGCAGGAGTGCACCAGTTCCGGGGAGAGCAGTTCACGGCCGTCGCGGCGCAGTGAGCCGGCCAGTTGGTGCCAGACCTCGCGGATCACCTCCTGCCGGGTGCAGGCCCGGGCGGGTTTCCCGGTGAGGGGTCCGGGGACGTCCCAGGCCGACACGTCGACCGACAGGACCTCGTGGACGGTGCCGTCGCCGTACCGGGCAGGTATGTCGATGCCCGGCCAGAACTGGGCCTGGGCGATGGACGTCAGTGCCCACGGGGAGTCCACGTGGATGACGTGGCCGTGGACGAGTGGGGTGGGCTCGCGCAGGAAGAACTGGATGCCGGTCATCCAGTCCGTCTCCAGGCGGTCGATGTCCGCCAGGGTCTCGTCGAGCTCGCACACCTCCGGCCCGAGGGTGCGAACGGCGGCCTCGGCGGGGACCGCGCAGACGAACCAGTCCGCCTCCACCTCGCGCACGGCCCCGGACGGAGTGCGCACGACGGCCGCCCGCACCGCGCCACGGGCCGTCCGCAGGCGCAGCACGCGATGACCGACGAGGAACCGGACGCCGAGCCCGACCAGATGCGCGGCCCACGGCCCGATCCACGCCTCGGTGGTCGGCGCGTCCAGGACCCGGTCGGCCTCGGCGTGGCCGGCTCCGCCGAGCAGCCCGGACCAGAATTCCACCTGGGTACGGCCGATGGAGGCGACGCTCGCCACCTCGGCCTTCGCGGCGACCAGCGTGCGGGTGGGACCGATCACGCAGAGCCGTCGGTACTCCTCGGAGGCGGTCGCACCCGCAGTGAATTCCCACCACGAGGTGTTCTCGAACTCGCCGTCGCGGCGAGCGGGCCCGCTCGTGGCCCAGACCAGCAGCCGGTTCGCGAAGTGGGCGCTCTCCTCGGCGGACAGGCCGGGCGTGCGGGCCAGCAGGTGGCCCGCCGCACGCAGCGTGCCCTCGACGCTCCTTGTCGCGGGTCCCCCGGAGATGTCGACGACCACCCCGTCGCGCTGCCGGTCCCGCGCGTACATCACCTCCGTGGTCGCCACCAGCCTGTCGGCGACACAGCCGCCGCCGGAGGGAATGCGCGCCATGGTCTCGGTCACGTTCCGGTAGAACCCCGGGAAGAACCGGAACCCGTGCTCACCCGGCAGATCACGGCGCCCCTCCGTCCCCGTACCAGGGACAGGGATGCTGCGCGCCTTGCCACCCAGGGCCCGGGCCTCGACCACGGTCACCGCGAAACCCCGCTCGGCCAGCTCCATCGCCGCGGTCAGACCTGCAGGGCCGGCCCCGATCACCACCACCCGCCGTCCGGCACGCCCGCCCCGGCCGTGCCTTCGCACACCAGACCCGGCAACGCTCGCCCCGGCCCCGTTCCCAGCAGTCCCCACGCCTCTGCCCTCCACGCGCACCCAACTCCGGCCCGGCGTACCCGAACCGCTCGGACAAGATCAGCACACGGCTGTCGTGAACCGCAGCTGTGCCCGGCCGGGGCCGAGCACGCCGAGCCGGTTCCGTGCCCGCGCACCGGCGGCAAGCGGCCGGCTCCGGCCAAGACCGCGGGAGCGGGCGGCGACCTCCCGGCCCCAGGGCGGGATCGTCGATCTCCGCCTGCGGCACAGGCACGTACGGCGGCAGGATCGCCTTCCAGCAGCCCATCGGCCTCAGCCCGCCTCCTCGGCACGCGTGCGGCAGGGGAGCGAACGGAGCCGCGTTTGGGGCGGCTCCATCCGGGCAGCCTCGACGAGCTTCAAACGGGTGTCTCGTGAAGCACTTGACGGGTATATGCCACGAATGTGATCGTCTGTCCTGTTGATCTTGGCGGCGTCTGCCGCCCTGGGGAGGGCAGACGACATGTCCGACGTACTGGCGCACCATCGTTCGACCCCCGCCTCATCACGGCAGAACTGCTCGCCCGGCGAGGAAGAGGGAGCCGAGGTCAAGGCCCGGATCGAGGTGGCTCTGGCGTCCTTTCTGGACGCCAAGGAGCGTGCGGGCGCGGCCGGAGGCGCGGTTCCGGAACAGCTGGCTGCGGTGCTGCGTGAGTTCATCGGTTCAGGGGGGAAGCGGGTCCGTCCGCTGCTGTGCGTGCTCGGCTGGCGGGCCGCCGGTGGTGTCGGCCTGCCCCGGCCTGTGGTGGGGGTGGCGGCGGCGCTGGAGATGTTCCATGTGGTCGCGTTGATCCACGACGACCTGATGGACGGTGCGGCGACCCGCCGGCGGCGCCCGGCCGTGCACCGGCAGCTGGCCCAGAGCCTCGGCGCCGGCCTGCCCCGGGAGCGGACCGAACGGCTGGGGGAGAGCGCCGCGATCCTGGCCGGTGATCTCGCCCTGACCTGGTCGGACGAGCTGCTGTACACGGCCCTGACGCCCGACCGCCTCGCCGATGTCCTCCCGCTGGTGGGCGCGATGCGCGCGGAGGCCGTGTACGGCCAGTACCTGGACGTCACCGCCGCCGGCCGCCGCGAGGGCGGTGTGCCGCTTGCGCTGCGCATCGCGCGGTACAAGACCGCGACCTACACCGTCCAGCGCCCGCTGCACATCGGCGCGACGCTCGCCGGCGCGCCCGCGGAGCTGCTGGAGGGCCTCAGCGCCTACGCGGTGCCGACCGGCGAGGCGTTCCAGCTGCGCGACGACCTCCTCGGTGCTTTCGGCGACCCCGGCCGGACCGGCAAGTCGGCCTGGGAGGACCTGCGGGACGGCAAACACACCGTGCTCGTCGCGCTCGCCCGCGAGCGTGCCACTCCCGCGCAGGCGCACGTCCTGGAGACCCTGCTGGGCGCACCCGCGCTCGACGAGGACGGCGTCCGCCAGCTGCGCCGGGTACTCGTCGACAGCGGCGCCCGTGCCGAGGTCGAGCGCCTGATCGCCGAACGCCGCGCCCAGGCCTTCGACGCGCTCCAAGCGATGGCCCTGCCCGGTCCCGTCGCCGAGGAACTGGCTTGTCTCACGCACCGGGCCACCGCCCGCCGCCACTGACAACGCCGGCGCCCGCATCCCGCCCTGATCCCACCCGTGAGAGGCCGAACCCGTGAGCACCCCGCACGTCGGCGACCCGACCGACCCGCACACGCCGACCTACCCGCACCTGTTTCCCAGCGGATGCAGCCCGCATGTCCGGGGCGTGGACGAGCACACCCGGACCTGGCTCGCCGCGACCGCCATCACGGACGCCGGTGACGCGGGCGCCCGGTTGAAAGCCACCCGGGTCGGACACATCGTCGCTCGCCTCTACCCTGCCGCCCCCGCTCCCCTCCTCGAGCTCGCCGCGGACGTGTTCGCCTGGCTCGTCGCCTTCGACGACGCCCACGTCGAGGCGACGGACGTCTCGGCCGAGATCCTGGCACCGCGCATCGCCTCCTTCGTCCAGGTCCTGGAAACCGGCACCACACCCGCCCAGGACGTATTCGCCGGGGCCCTGGCCGACCTGGCAGACCGCATCCGCGATCTGATGACCCCTGCTCAGGCCGAGCGGGTGCTCGCCGGGCTCAAGGAGGTGTTGCTCGCGATGCTCTGGGAGACCACCACCCACCAACGCCGCATCGCCCTCGCCGAGTACCGCGCCATGCGCCCGCACACCGTCTTCGGGCACTTCGCCACCACCCTGGTCGAGCCGTGCGCCGGCCTGGAGCTGCCCGCCGCCGCACACGCCGACCCGCGCGTGCGACGGCTGCGGCACGGCCTGGCCACGCTGTGGGCCTGGACCAACGACCTCGACTCCTACCGCACCGAGCGCCAGGCACTCGGCTCCGAGCCGCAGACCCTGCCCGGCATCCTGGGCCGCGAACACGGCCTGACCGAGAACGAAGCGTTCGCCGAGGCCCGCCGCATGTGCGATACGCAGGCCGCCGAAGTCCACCGGCTGATCACCGAGCTCGCCGCCTCGCCAATACCCGCCCTCCCCGCCTACGCCCAGGCACTCGGCCACGCCATCGGCGGCACCCAGGAGCTGCGCCGGATCAGCGACCGCTGGCGCACCGCCTGACGGCACGCATCCGTCCCCCGCCTTCCTCGACGACCCCTTCTGCGCCCTGACCTGGAGGACCCGTGTCCCCTGACCACCCGCCCGGCCGACCGTCCATACCCGCGCTCCCCCCGGCCTCTCGGCCGACTCGCTGCGGTTCTTCAGCCGAGAGCGCCGCAGGGGCGGCCCGGTGAGCGGCACGACCGCCGTGACGGCTCCCGGCGCGCTGCCGGTACTCGGACACCTCCCGGCCTTCCTCGCCTCACCGCTGCGCTTCCTGCGCGGCCTCCCCGCGCACGGCGACCTCGTCGAGGTACGCCTTGGACCGCAGCGCGTGCTCGTCGTCTGCGATCCGGCCCTCACCCGCGAACTCCTCACCCACGACCGCACCTTCGACAAGGGCGGCCCAGTGTACGAACGGATGCGGGAAGTGGGCGGCAACGGCCTGGCCACCTGCCCGGCCGCCGACCACCGCCGCCAGCGCCGACTGATCCAGCCCGCCTTCCACCCCACCCGCCTCCCCGGCTACGCACAGGCCATGACGGAGCGCATCGACGCCGGGATCAGCGCCTGGCGGCCCGGACAGCGGATCGACCTGGTCACCGAGCTCCGATCGATGGCCGCCGACATCCTCCTCTCCACCCTCTTCGGCGCCGCCCTCGCCCCGCGAGCGCGCGACGTGCTCGCCGCCGACCTCCAGGAGATCCTGACCGCCGTACCCCGGCGTGCCGTCCTGCCCGCGCCGCTGTGCGACCTGCCCACCCCGGCCAACCTCCGCTACCGCAAGGCCGCCCGACGCGCCCGGCGCACCATGACGGCACTGGTCCACGGCCTGCGCGAGAACCCGGCCGACGGACTCTTCGGCGCCCTCCTCGGCGGCCACGACCCGCAGGCGGGCGACCGACCCTTCACCGACGTCGAACTCGTCGACCAGGCCATCACCATGTACGCCGGCGGCACCGAGACCACCGCCGGCACCGTCTGCTGGGCCCTCTACCAGGCCGCACGCAACCCCGAGGCCGGACGCCGGCTTGCCGAGGAGTGCCGCACGCTGCTCGGTACCCGCGCCGCCGGATGGGACGACCTGCCCCACCTCCCGTACACCCGCCAGGTCCTGCTGGAGGCGACCCGGCTGAACCCGCCGGGCTGGCTGGTGACCCGCACGGCCACCACCGACGCGCGCCTGGGAGCCCACCACGTCCCGGCCGGCGCCACCCTCGCCTACAGCCCCTACCTGCTGGCCCACCTGCCGGACCGGTACCCGGACCCCGACCGCTTCGACCCCGACCGCTGGGCCCCCGGCCAGCAGACCGCCGACGGCCCTGGTGGCCAGGTACCGGCATCGGTCTTCGGCGGCGGGGCACGCACGTGCATCGGGCAGGACTACGCCCTCGCCGAAGGCGTCCTGATGCTCGCCTCCATCACCGCCCGCTGGCAGCTGCGCATCGACCCACACGGTCCCCGGCTACCCCGCCTGCCCGGCCTGACCCTCAACCCCCTGCGCCTGAACGCGACAGTGACCCCCGCCGCCCCACGCTCCTGACCCGCGCATCCTCCCGAAAGGCGGCTCCGCCCCCATGACCCTCGGCACCACCACGCCCCCAACCGCCTCACACGTCACCGAGCTGCTGTCGGCCGTCGACCGGGACCCGTGGGGCTCCACCAGCCCCTCGGTCTACGAAACCGCCCGGGTCCAGTCCTGGGCCCCCTGGCTCCCAGGCCGGCACACTCGCTGGACCTGGCTCCTCGACCAGCAGCACAGCGACGGCCTGTGGGGCGAGGGATCACTCGGTCACCGGGTCCTGCCGACCCTCAGCACCGTCGCCGCCCTCCTCCACCACCTCGCGGAAGACGGCGACGAGGCCCGCACCCTCCAAGGCCGGCACCGCACCCAGGCCGCCGCACGCGGCCTGTACGCACTCACCGCCCTCCCCCCGAACACCGAACTGCCCGACACCGCCGCCGTCGAACTCCTCGTCCCAGGCCTGCTCGGCGAGATCAACGAACTCCTCGACACCCTCCACCCCGGTGACCACCCCGACCTCGCGCCGCTCCTGCGGGGCCCCCGGCTCACCACCCTGTGCGGCCTGCCCGCCACCACCACGGCAGAGCTCACCCGGTGGCTGACGCGCCGCCCGACCCTGCCGGCCAAACTCCACCACTGCTTCGAAGGCATCGCAGCAGCCTGCCCGCCCGCCCTGATACCCACCGCGCCGACCACTCTCCTGGGCGGCTCACCGGCAGCCGCCGCCGCATGGCTCGCCACCGCACCCCCGACACCGGCCCACCGCACGCAGCGCACCCTCCTCGAGGCCCTCGCCGCCCGCTACCAGGGCCTGCTGCCCGAAGCCGCCCCGATCACCGCCTTCGAACGCCTCTGGGTCCTCACCGCACTCGAACGCGGCAACCTGCTCACCGGCCACGAATCCCTCGCCCGCAGCTGGGTGACCGCGATCCTCGACCCGAACGGAGTCGCCGGCGTACCGGGCCTGGAACCCGACGCCGACGACACCGCCCTGGCCCTCCACCTCGCCGCCCGGCTCGGCCTGCCCCACGACCACACCGTCCTGGACCGCTTCCGCACCCCCACCCACTACGCCTGCTACATAGGCGAGGACACCGGCTCGACCACCGCCAACGCCCACGTCCTCCTCGCCCTCGGCAGCTGCCTCCACCACCGCCCCACCGAAGCGGCCCGCCTCGTCCCGCTCATCGACACCCTGACCGGCTGGCTCCTCGACCACCAGCAACCCGACGGCTCGTGGAACGACAAGTGGCATGCCTCCCCCTACTACGCCACCGCCCGCGTCACCGCAGCCCTCCACCACACCGCCACCCCACGGCCGGGTGCAGCGGCAGCCCTGCGATCAGCCGCCCGATGGGCCATCGACACCCAGCGCCCCGACGGCTCCTGGGGCCTCCACCAGCCCACCACCGAAGAAACCGCCTACGCCCTCCAGATCCTGCCGCGCTCACCCGGCACAACGACCCCAGCCACCCTCACCCGAGTCCACTCCCACCTGACCCGACAACCACACCCCTCCCACCCCCAACACCCCGCCCTCTGGCACGACAAAACCCTCTACGCACCCACCGCGATCATCCACGCCGAACTGCTCGCCGCCCACCACGCCCTCGCCGACCGACCTCGCGCCGTCGAGCAGGCCACAGCCGACCAGACGACCACGACGCCGCCGCAGGCCCCCTACGCGGCGACCTCCTCCCCGACACGCAGGTGCTGACGCAGCTGCTGCGCGCAGCGTGGGAGCCGGCGTCGTCAACGACGAAAGCGTCGGCGACCACGACGGCCCCAACGGCCGCCTGCGCACCTAGCCGGCCCGAGCGCTGCGGGGGCGAAGGCCGCTGCCGCGCGGGCGGGGGCGAAGGGACGGCGGTGGAGACTTCAGCGGCGGCCGGGTCCCCTACCTGCGAGGTTTCCTAAATCTGAGGCAGCAGGCGCCCCCGCCCGGTGTGGCCGGCAGACGGTCCGGTCCGCCCTGCTGCGGCTTTCGCCGCTCCAGCCGTCCGGGCGGCGACGGCGAAGTCCTGGAGCCGGCGCAGCAGCCGGGTGGGCCGGACCAGGTGGTCCGTGCCCGGCAGGCGGGCGAAGACCTGGGTGAAGGGGGCGGCCAGCAGGAACGCCAGGAGCAGCTGGACCGCCGTGAGGGCGACGCGCACCTCGTGCAGCAGTTCCGCCCACAGCCGGTCCGCCCGCTCGTCGCAGCTCTCGTGCCGGTCACCTGGACCGAGCAGACGGGCGTGCCGATGCGTCCTCATGAGCAGCCGGTTCGACATGGCGGCCTCCTCGCGGTGATGCGTGCGTCTGCCCCGACGGGCCCGTGTCATGCGGTCCGGACGGCGACGCACGGGCCGCAACGGTGCCCGGCAGCGCCAGCCGCCCTCCTGCACGGATCCCCGGCGCGGCGGTCGCGGAGGGCTCCGGAGCAGCCCGTCGCCGGCGCCGGGATCGGCCTCGATGAACACGATCACTCGGCGGACGGGATTCCGGCGCGGGCGGGGCGATGAACGTCATGCGGTCCACGGAGACCGTCACGGCTGGCCCGTCGGCATGACGGCCCGCGGAGGCCGAGGCCGAGGAGGCGTCGTCGGCGAGTTTCATGACGACGCCGTCGTGGTCGTGGGCTCTCCCGTGGTGCTCGGCATCGAGTGATCCGGCGATGAGGCGGGGCCGGAATCGTGTCCGGCAGCCGCCTGCTGGCGCACGTGGTGGCGTCGAGCAGGAGCACGCACGGTTCGGCGGGGTGGCGCCGGAGATCGCTGCCCCTCCCACCTGCACCACTTCAATCCCGTCGTACAGGAGGCCCTGGGTCAGGCGGGCCTGCGGCTCTCGGACGTCAACGCCGTAGCGGTATCCAGCGGCCCAGGACTGTCGGGCGTCCTGCAGGTGGGACTGTCCGGTGTCACGACCCTGACCTCCGCGGCGGGCGTGCCGCGCTACGGGGTGCACCACCTGGCAGGCCACGTGGCCGCCGACACCCTGGAGCACGGACCGCTCCCCCTGTCGGCCATGTCGTTGAACCAGTAGTCGCCGGCGGCGAGGCCGTGAACGCCGGCCAGCACCGCCACGGCCTCCCGCAGGCACGCCAGCCGCTCGACTGCCGAAAGTGCCTCCTGCGTGTGCGGGGGTCCGACGCCGCCGTGCAGGTCGGCCGCCTTCGAAGCGACCGTCCGGTCGCCGGGGGCCAGCGCCCATGTGTGGTCGCGGACCTGCTGCTCGGCTTCCTCGGCCAGGTCGTTCGATGCCCGCCCGCACATCCACAATCTCAGTTCGACGACGAGCTCGCCCATGGCGCGGGGCCGGGTCACCCCCTGTTCACGGTGAGGTGTGGGATCCGACGGCCTGTCGATAGGCCACGTGCCCGCCCAGCGCACCACTGACGGCTACGACAGCCATTCCGCTCAGCGCCCACAGTCGGCCTCTCGCCGAGCGGCCGTGGAGCCGCCCAGCGAGTGAGGCGGTGTAGCAGGCCACCGCAGCGACGTTGGAGGCCGCGTGGACCAGCCCGACTCGTGCCTGCTCGGGCGGCAGGTCCGCCCAATCCACCCAACCAGTCACCGCTGCCGGGACGACGCCGGCCAGTCCGACGGCGGTCAGAGTGATCGACGCACGGTGTGTGCCGGGCACGACGTCGAGGAGGGAGGCCGACAGCCAGCAGCCGATGGGCACCTGGACGAGTACGGGGTGCACGGGGTGGCCCAGGTGCCTGCCGCGCAGCAGATCGCGCATGCCGGCCAGGGGGAGCGCGCGGATTCCCCGCTGCAGCACCCTGATGGCCGGATCGGTCACCGTTGCCCGCTCGAGGCGGTCCAGAGTCTTCAGCCAGCACGCCGAGGCGGTGCCGAGCGCCGCGGCCGGCCCGGCCGCGGGCGGGGTGTCGAGGGTGTGTGGGTTCATACACGACGCCTACCCCCTGTCCCGCCGTTGCCCCGCTTTGGCCCCTACTGCACTCGAACGACAGCCCGCCACACGGGGGAGCCGTGTGTTCCATCACCACGTTTCGGCGGGGAGGCTCCGCGACTGGCGGCCCGCAGCGCGGTCCACCAGCCCACCCTGGACTCAGCACAACGGTCGGGCAGCAGAGGCGAGACATCTCCGCCTGCACAGAACCCTGCCGCCCACCGACCTGCGGTGTACGAGTTCAACGCCTGAGTGCCCGCTCCAACTGCTGCTTGTTCATCTGGGAGCGGCCTTCGACGCCCTGCGCCCGCGCCTCTTGGCGCAGTTCCTGCAGGGTGCGATGGGAGGATCCGCCCGCCTTGCGACCGTTGCCGTTGGGGTGGAGGACGACCTTGGTCCAGCCGTCGTCGCGGTTGTCGAAGTGCTCGTACGCCGATGGTGCCTCGTCGAGGCTGAGTTCGTGGGAGACGAGGAAGCTCGGCTCGGCCTTGCCGCCGGCGATCAGGTCGCGCAGGGCGCGGTTGTAGCGCTTGACGGGTGCCTGGCCGGTGCCGAGCCGCTGGCCCTTGAACCAGAGCATGCCAAAGTCCAGGGGCAGCTTCCCCTGGGCTTCGAGCTCGCCCTGGGCCTCGGCCCCGCCCGGGTCCTCGGGCAGGAACACCCCGACCACGCCGAGGCAGCCGGTGAATCGGACCGCGTCGATGAGTCCGTTCATGGTCAGGGTCGCGTCTTCCTTGCCCTGGGGGTCGTGGGCCTGGTAGCCGACGCATTCGCAGCCGTTGTCCGCGCCCAGGCCGAGAGTGGCTTCCTTGACGGCCTCGGCCGGGTCCTGTTCGGCGGTGTTGATGGCGATGGCGCCGATCTCCTCGGCGAGACGGAGCCGATCGGGCTGGTGGTCGGCGACCCAGACGCGGCCGGCGCCCTTGAGGATGGCGGAGTAGGCGGCCATGAGGCCGACCGGGCCCGCTCCGTAGACAATCGTCTGGTCGCCGGGCTTGACGCCCGCCATTTCGGTGGCGTGGTAGCCGGTCGGAAAGATGTCGGCCAGCATCACGTAGTCGAGCTGCCGCTCGGCGGCGTCCTCCCCCAGGCGCAGGGCGTTGAAGTCGCCGTACGGGACGCGCAGCAGTTCCGCCTGGCCGCCCTGGTACGGGCCCATCTCGGCGAACCCGTACGCGGCGCCGGCCATGTCCGGCTTGGGCTGCATGGTGAGGCAGTAGTTGGTAAGGCCCTGCTCGCACTGCTTGCAGAAGCCGCAGGCGATGTTGAAGGGCAGGACCACCCAGTCGCCGACCTGTACTTTGCTGACGGCCTTGCCGACCTCGATGACCTGGCCGAGGTTCTCGTGGCCGAAGGTCCGGCCCCTCTCGAAGGAGGTCCGGCCCTCGTACATGTGCAGGTCGGAGCCGCAGATATTGGTAGTGGTGATCTTCACCAGGATGTCGCAGGGGTGCTCGATCTTCGCGTCGGGGACGTCCTTGACCGTCACCGTCCGCGGCCCTTCGTACACTGCCGCTTTCATGGTTCGTCCTTGCCGAGGCCACCCTTCACCGGGCCGTCCACGGTGAGTGGGGCATCTTCGGGAGTCTTGGCGCGGTCGGCCCTGTAGACGAGTCGACCGTGGGGTGACGCCCGGGCTGCTGACGGCCGGCGTCTCTCCTGCCGCGTCTACCCGCCTCCTGCTCGTACACAACGTGGGGCTACGTGTGGAGCGAGGAACCATAAAGGAAGCTCACCAACCGGCGATGCTTTGGCGGCCCGGCCGGAGATCGGCCAGGAGGCGGCCGACATCAGAGAGGAGCGTGCCTTGCAAGGCGTACGGCCGGGAGGATTGCGGGGTGATCCGTTCGTGCTGTCGCCCCTGGTCGAGTTCTGCGGCCGCTTCGTCGATCTGCGTGTCGAGGAGGTCCGGTCCGGTCTGGGACGCCTGGCCGATCTCCTGCATCGGGGTGGCCGCGGCGCGTCGTAGGGCGCTGATGATCCATACCGTGTCCGGCGACGGTGATCGCTTTCCGGGCGCGGGGAGGGCCTCGCCGGCGCAGGACAGCGCTGAAGCGGGTCCGGAAAGCCGTTTTCGTATCTCGGTATCGATGGCGTGGAGGGCGCGCTCGCACGTGGCGGACAACCCGTGCCGGTCGCGCCGTCATTGGCGCAGTTGCTTTCGGTGGGGGTCGGTCGCTTCGAGGGCGTTGGCGAGGTCGTTCAGGCGCCGGTCCATGGTGGTGTGGCGGTCGGTGACGGCCTGCTGCCGACGGTGTGTGTGGCGGGCTTGGCCGGTCTCGGTCCCTCCTCTGCGATTTTCCGGGTGAGGAAGTAGCTGAGCAGGGCGCGAACCGCGGCAATGGCCGCCAACTGCCCGATCTCCGTAAAGCGGGGTGTGACCTGGAATGTGCAGCACCTCAGCCGTGAGGGGAAACTTCAGCAGAACGGGGGAGCGCCCCAGGCTCAATCGGATCCTGTTGAACTCACCCATGAGCGACCGGCCGCAGAGCCCCGGTCGAGGCGCACAGCCGTTCCACGGGAAGTTGGGACCCTGACGTGCGGCTCGGCCCCGTCGTGCAGGGCTGCGGCATGGCCGGGGAGAGCCAGGGCAGGAGCGGGGTATCTGACGGTGCGATCCACAGGCGGCGGGATGCGAAGCGTAGGCGTGGAAGAAGAGCTGCTGCTCGTGGACGCGGACAGTGGCGTCCCGCTCGCCGTGTCGGGGGCGGTGCTGGCGGCCGCTGAGCGTTCGGCCTGGCAGCACCTGGGTACAAGCGGTCGGCGGGAGCACGAGTTCGAGAAGGAGCTGCAGAAGGAGCAGTTGGAGTTCGCCACGAAACCGGTGACCGAGATGCGTGAGCTCCAGGAGGAGATCGTGCGCATCCGTCGTGAGGCGGCCCGCCACGCGGCGAGTGCCGGGGCCGCGGTGGCGGCGGTCGCGACATCCCCGCTGCCCGTCAAGCCGTCGTTGAACGTCGGACGGCGCTCTCGGTGGCTGGGCGAGCAGTTCGGACTGACGGCGCAGGAGCAGCTGACCTGCGGGTGTCACGTCCACGTGTCGGTCGCGTCGGACGAAGAGGGCGTCGCCGTCCTGGACCGCATCAGACCCTGGCTGGCCGTCCTGACCGCGATGAGCGCGAACTCGCCCTTCTGGCAGGGCGAGGACAGCGGGTACGGAAGCTACCGCAGCCGCGTGTGGAACCGCTGGCCGTCCGCAGGCCCGGTCGACATCTTCGGCTCCGCCGACCGCTACCACGAGCAGGTCCGCGCGATGATCGACACCGGAGCGCTGCACGACGAGGGCATGATCTACTTCGACGCCCGTCTGTCAGCCACCTACCCCACCGTCGAGGTCCGCGTCGCCGACGTCTCCCTGGACGGCACCACGCCGGTCCTGCTCGCCGCCCTCATCCGCGGCCTGGTCGAGACGGCGGCCCGCGCCTGGCAGGACGGACGGCCTCCGGCCAGGATCGGTACGAGCCTGCTGCGGCTGGCGTCCTGGCGGGCCGGACGCTCCGGCTTGGACGGACCCCTGCTGCACCCCGAAACTATGCGGCAGACCACTGCCGAGGACGCGGTCGAGGCCCTGTATCAGCACGTGCGCGAGGCGTTGAAAGACCATGGCGACGACGAGCGGGTCCGGGAAGGCATCGCGCACCTGCACGAACGGGGGAACGGCGCCCGCATCCAGCGCCGCCTGCGCGCCGAGGGGCCGGAACTCGCGTCCGTCGTCACCCGGTGTGCGGAGCTGACCCTCCGGTCGTGAGGCGCCCCGGCGGCACGGTGGGGGTTTCGGACTAGGTCCCGGCCGATGTGAGGGGGGAGGTCCCGCAGAGGGTAGACGCGGGGCGTACCGAAGTGACGGTGAAGAGCGAGGAACGGAGTGCGCGATGACCAAGGCCGGGAAACACGACTCGGCGCCCACGTCTCCGTCGCAGGCTCCCGGCGAGAGCGGCGACCCGGAGGCCCGCGAGGAAGCGGAGGAGGCGGTCCTCCCCGACACGCACGAAGGTGAGGCTGGCGACCCATTGACACCGAGCAGCGATGCGCAGCGTCGCGCCGCCAAGCAGGCGAAGATCGACGGTCGCAACAGCTGACCGACGTTCGTACGGCCACCCCCCAGGTTGCCCCCGCTGTCGCTCGGGGGACACCTCCACGCCTGCGGCCGGTCACCTCAGGCGGGATAGGAAGCTGCTTCGGGGCGCGTGGGCGTGCGGGAGGGGAACCCTGGGATCCTGCTCGGGGACCTCGTAGTCGAGCCGGGCCAGTTCCGTCGCGATGGCCGCAAGCGCGGTGACGGTGCTCTCCTCTGCGGGGATTCTACGCCGTCCTGCGCGCGGGCGTGCCTGAGGCCGGCGCGGAGGCGTACGGAGCCCGGGACGCCAAGGCCGGCACCGCTGCGCAAGCCGCCGACCCGGGCGTCCTCCTGATCGTCACCGAGGCGTACCGGCACGGCAAGGCCATCGGCGGCTGGAACGGCGCGGACCAGCTCCTCGAAACCGCCGGCATCACCCCGGGCGACCCGGGGATCGCCCTGGAGGAGGATGCTACGGCCGTCGTGGGAGCCGTTGCCGCAGCGCTGGCCGAGCACCGGGCCCGGGACAGGTTCCCGCCTGCAGCCTGAAGGTTCTGTGGCGGGAGACGGCGAGAACGCGCTCACTGTGGCGTCCGCGGTGAGACCGTTTCCGCCTGCCCTTAGTCCTTGCCCCTTCGCTCGGTGTTTGCCTCGACGATTGCGTCCGCTGGTCCGAAGATCGCCGACACGCTGCATGAGGTCACCCACCCTGGGCAGCCGCCGTATGACGTCCAGGAGGCGGCCTCACAGATGCCACGACCCCCGGAGGAACGCGATGTCCAATACGGCTCTCGCCCTGAGAAATCTCACCGGCGGCCTGGTCGCCCTGCCGAGTGTCTACCGGCCGCAGGCGGACACCCACCTGCTCGCCGAGGCCCTTGCCCGCGAGGAGCTGGGGCCCCGCACCAGCGTCCTGGAGATCGGCACCGGGACCGGCGCGCTTGCTTTGCACGCCGCTCGCAGAGGTGCCGCGGTCACGGCGGTCGACGTCTCCTGGCCGGCCGTCGCGTCAGCGCGCATGAACGCCCTGATCCATCGGCTTCCCTTGCGCGTCCTGCACGGCGACTTCAGGGCCCGTACCGTCGGCCGACGTTTCGACCTGATCATGGCGAACCCCCCGTACGTTCCTGCTCCAGGCTCGGCATTGCCTACGCGGGGGCCGCAGCGCGCTTGGGACGCCGGCCCGGACGGACGCCTCGTGATCGACCGGATCTGCGCGACCGCTTCCGCTCTGCTACGCCCCGGCGGCGCTCTGCTCATGGTGCACTCCCGAATGTGCGGGGCCGAGGAGACCGTGGCCCGGCTGGCCGGGGCAGGGCTGTCCGCCCAGGTCACAGCGAAGGCATCCGTCCCCTGGGGCCCGGTCCTGCGCTCGCGGCGGATCTGGCTGGAGCGGCAGGGCCTGGCGAGCGAGGCCGAGGATCGGGAAGAGCTGGTGGTCATTCGTGCCCAGAACCTCTGACCCCGGCCCGTGCCCGACCGACGGAGTGAAGCCCGCCCGCCGAGTGTCCGTGGACCCGCAGGGGCCCGTCCTCATCGAAGGCCCCGTCGAAATCGTCCGGGACGACGGGACGATCGCCCGCTCCGACCGCTTCACGGTTGCCATCTGCACCTGCCGGCGCAGCCGTACGTACCCCTGGTGCGACACCAGCCACCGCCCCCGCGAGCGAACCGCTCCGCCGCCTGACGACAGGAACCCGTGATGCCGCCTCCCAGCCCGGCCCCGGTCACCGCTGCTGACCCGGGCCCCCATCTGGTAGGAGGGCGGGGCGTGTTGTCCTGCGCAGTGTCGGACGCTCTGCGCACCGGGAGCCCGCCGCAGTGCGCCCCCGGGGCGGTACTGGAGGCCGACCCGTGGGGCGAGGACCTCCAGCTCTCCCTTTACCTCCTCTACGAGCTCCACTACCGCGGCTTCGACGGCGTGGACGACGCACGCGAGTGGGACCCGGACCTGCTGCGACTGCGCCAGGCATTGGAAGCGCGCTTCCTGGACGCCCTGCGCACCGAGCTGTCTGATGCACCCCGAACGGTCGAGGACGCCTTCGCCCCGCTCCTCGTCGAGCCCATCGACCACTCCGGCAGCCTGAGCCACCACCTTGCAACCGAGGGAGAACTCTGGCAGTTGCGCGAGTACGCGGCCCTGCGCTCCCTCTACCACCTCAAGGAAGCCGACCCGCACGCCTGGGTCATCCCCCGGCTTACCGGGCGAGCCAAAGCTGCCATGGTCGCCATCGAATACGACGAGTTCGGCGCCGGCCGCGCCGACCGCATCCACGCGCAGCTCTTCGCCGATCTCATGACCGACCTCGGGCTGGACCCCAAGTACGGCCGCTACTTGGATCAGGCGCCGGCACCCCTGCTCGCGAGCGTGAACCTGATGTCGCTCTTCGGCCTGCACCGGGCCATGCGCGGAGCGCTCGTCGGTCACTTCGCGTGCGTCGAGATCACCTCCTCGCCCGGCTCCCGTCGCCTGGCCAAGGCCATGCGGCGCTGCGGCGCGGGGCCGGCCGCCGAGCACTTCTACGCCGAACACGTTGAGGCCGACGCCGTCCACGAGCAGGTCGTCCGCCACGAAGTGATCGACGGCCTCCTCGCCGACGAACCTGAGTTCGAAGCGGACATCGCGTTCGGCTGCGCGGCGACCGTCCTCCTCGAAGACCGACTCGCGAGCCACATCCGCGAAGCATGGGACGACGAACGCAGCGCACTGCGCACGCCCCTGCTCGGCCCTTAGCGGTGCGGATTTCCTCGGGGGCGTGTCCCTCCCGGGCCGTTCGCTAGCCGTTCAGGTCCTCCGGAGCCGTCTGGTCCGCGCTGTGGTGGCCCGTTCGCGGTCCACTGCCGACAGGGCCTGGCCGGCCCCGTCCAGGTAGCGGAGTGGCGCACGCGGCGCCATCCCGGAACGTTGGGGTCGCTGGTCCGCAGCCGCACGGCCGTGGTCAGTCCGTGTCGGGGTTGGCCTGCGGGCACAGGGTCCATGCCTGGTCCGCGCAGGCGTAGGGCAGGGGAGGGACGCGATGACCGCGGACGTCGATGCCACTACCGGGCACGATTTCGCGGGGTTCCGGCTCTTCCGACTGCTTCATGCCAGGCGCCTGCCCCGCATACGTCGGCGCACGCCGAGCCCGCGGCGGTGCGATCAGAGCAGGGGCCGGATTCCGGGCTCTGCCCCCGCCTCCGCGGCCCGGGCGCCGGATCCGTGCCGCCCGACGGGTAGGACGGAGCGGCCTCCTCCAGGGCGAAGGCGGTGGCGGCGTAGAGGGCCAGGGCGGTGAGGGCCAGCCCCGCGGCCCCGGCCCCCGGGTGGTGCACAACGGTATCGACTTGCGGCGCTGGCCGGCCGGAACCGGAGGCGGGGACCTGGTGTGGTACGGGCGGATCGTGCCCGAGAAGGGACCCGCCCTGGCCATCGCCGCCGCCGAGGCGGGGGTCGCGCTGACGCTCGCGGGACCGGTAGCCGACCACCGCTACTTCCGCGATCACGTGGCTCCCCGGCTCGGCGGCCGGATCCGGTACGCGGGGCACCTGCGGCGCAGGGAGCTGGCCGCGCTCGTCGGCTCCGCCCGGGCGACCCTGGTCACCCCTTGCTGGGACGAACCGTACGGGCTGGTCGTCGCGGAGTCCCTGGCCTGCGGCACCCCGGTCGCGGTCGGCGCCCGTCTTCGCCGCCGTGAGCCGCGGGTGCGGGCACGATCAGGGTGCGGGTAGTCCTCCGTTTCAGGCCCTGTCCCTTCCTCCCGCCACGCTGACGCGGCAGGTATCCCGGCCCTGGCCAGCGTGCTGCTGTCTGCGTGACCGCCGGCGGCGCAGGAGTGAGGGTGGGCGCGGGATAGGGGGTGTCGAGGTGCGCCCACCGCGGCGGCCGCCGACCATGGGCGAGGTCACCCCCTTTTTTCTGCGATGGTCGGGAGTCTTGGATGCTGGAGCGCACGATGCGTAAGGACCGTACCGAGGTCACCTTCGTCCTGCCCGCGGATGTTCCGCCGGGTCCGGTGAGTGTGGTGGGGGACTTCAACGACTGGCAGCCCGGCGCCCACCCCCTCAAACCGCGCAAGGACGGCAAGCGGGCGGTGACGGTGGAACTGCCGGGGGAGAACTCGTATGCGTTCCGGTATCTGGCGGCGGGGGACTACTGGTTCAACGACGAGAGCGCCGGCGACCAGGACGGCCACAACAGCCGCCTGCACACCTGAACCCGCAAACCGCCCAGCGCCCCACCCACTCCGTCGTCCCCGGGAAGCCGCCGGGCCTGCCGGGCCTGCGGTCTGCACGGCCGGGATGGGGGCCGTCACGCGTGCCTGCCCATCGACGACCACCCGCTCGCCGTGAGGGGTTCGCGCCCCCGGCGCTATCCATGACGGAGGCCCCACTGAGCAGCATGATCAACCTGTCTCCGGGCTGCCTGAAGGCCTTGCGTGACCTGAGGGAAACCCGTCAGATCAACACCGTGGTCATGTGCACGACGGGGACGTCCCAGGTCCTGGTCGCGGAGGTCGAAGCCAACCTCACGCACGACGAGCTCCTCCAGGTCCTGCCGGAGCTGGAGGCGCGGCTGATCGTCTACGAGCTGTCCTTCGCCGGGAAGGACGGCGCGCACCGCCACGAACGCCTGCTGATCTTGTGGATGCCGCACGCCGCCGTCGAGCGGCAGGACGACTACACCGGTGCCTACGACACCCTGAAGGACGCCTTGGCCGACGTCCGTATCCACCTCACCGCCCGCAGGCCGGACCACCTCGCCTACCAGCGCCTCGTCGCCCTCGCCACCGGCAGCCCCTGAACCTGCGCACCAGCCTGCCGGTGACGCCGCCCGCGACCTCCGAGGAGCCCATCGGGGGCTGGACCGCCCTGATGGACTTCGATCCGGACGGGATGGCGGAGAACATCGCCGACAAGTTCGGGTTCGTCGAACGGCAGGTCAAGGGTGACCTGAAGCGGTTCAAGCACTTCATCGAGGACCGCGGCGCCCCCACCGGCCAGTGGCGCGGCCAGGTCTGACACCCAAGCCCTCCCCACGACGGCGCCGGGGCCGCGCCGAGAGGGCGGCCCCGGCCTCTTGATGCACCGGGGCTGCCGTGGGCCCGTCGGGGAGCGGGCTGCGCCGCGTGGTGGGTGGGAGGCGTCGGTCCGCGGGCCTTCGTTCCGTGGACTTCGTCGGCTGACGGTGTGGCAGTCCTCGGACGGCGGGAGTGGTGGGGTAGGTCTGGTGTGGCCGTCCGCGCGCCCGCCGGTCGCGGCCTGGTGATGAGGGCGAACAGGTGGAGTGTGGATGGCCAGTGGCACGGTGAAGTGGTTCAGCGCGGAGAAGGGTTTCGGGTTCATCGCCCAGGACAACGGCGGCCCGGACGTCTTCGCCCACTACTCCGGTATCGTCGGCGCCGGCTACCGCGAGCTGGGCGAGGGCGAGCAGGTCAGCTTCGACGTCACCCACTCCCCACGCGGCCTCCAAGCCGAGAGCATCACCCGCTCCTGACCGCGCCCCTTCCCGGCAACCCGCCCCGCTCCCGTCCCAGGCCGCGTGAGCAGGCACAGGCACGTCGCCCGTACACGGTGATCGTCCCGCGCACCGGACGACGCCTGAGGGCACCCTGGAGGCGTCCTTGAACATCCGGACGAACGCCCACGCACCGCCGCACCCACCCTGTGACGGCAGCGGCGATGTCGAGCGGGCGGTAGCCGTGCTGATGGCCCTGATCCTCTGCGACCATGCCACCGCCCACCACCTCCTCGACGCCGCCGCCCGACACACGGCCACCGGCCCCGAAACCCTGCCCTACGCCCTGCGCACGGGCAGCGGCCTGCCACCCGAGCTCCAGGACACCCTGCAGCCCGCCCTCGAAAGCCCCGGAACGGGACGTGTCAGCGATCTTGTGTAAGTCGGTTGGTGTCATTGGATGCTGAGCCGGTCCTCGAAGAAGAGTGAGAACTGGTTCAGTGCCTCCTTCCAGTGTGCGGCGACGTGGTTCGCGTCGCGCGCTTTGGGGTTGATCTGCTCGCGGACCGCGAGGTAGAGCACCTTCAACGCGGCCTGTTCCGAGGGGAAGTGGCCGCGGTTGCGGGTGGCCTTGCGGAGGCGGGCGTTCATGGATTCGACCATGTTCGTGGAGTAGACCACGGTCCTTATGGCCGGCGGGAATGCCAGGTAGGGCGTGAACTCAGGCCAGGCGGACCGCCAGGTGCGGACCACGGCCGGGTAGTGTTCACCCAGGTCAGAGGCCTCAAATGTATCGAGGGCTTGTCCGGCGGCCTGCTCGGTGGGGGCCGTGTAGATAGCCTTCAGGGCCGGCACCAGCTTGGGGTGGTCCCGTACTGACGACAGGCGGAGCGATGCCCTCGTCAGGTGGATCACGCACGTTTGGACGGTGGCTTTGGGCCAGGTCGCGGTGACCGCGTCGGGCAGGCCTTTCAACCCGTCGCAGACCACGATGCAGACGTCCTCGATGCCGCGATTGCGCAGTTCGGACAGGACCGCCATCCACGTGGTCGCGCCCTCGCCCTCGGCTCCTACCCACAGACCCAGGACGTCTTTGCGGCCGTCCATGTCGACGCCGACGGCCAGGTAGACGGGCTTCGCCGTCACCGACCCTGAGCGGATCTTCACCCACAGGGCGTCGATGTAGATGGTCGGCCAGACCGCATCGAGGGGCCTGTTCTGCCAGGTCACGAGCTCGTCGACCACCGCGTCGGTGACCTTGCTGATCAGGTCGGGGCTGACCTCGACGCCATAGATCTGGGCGAGGTGGGAGCGGATGTCGCGCACGCTCATCCCGCGGGCGTAGAGCGAGAGGATCCGGTCGTTGAACCCGGCCAGCCGACGGGCGTTCTTCGGGACCAGACGCGGTTCGAAGTCGCCGTTGCGGTCCCGCGGCACTGCCAGGGCGACCGCCCCGGCATCGGTCAGGACCGTCTTCGGCGAGGTGCCGTTCCGGAGTTCCCTGACCCGTGACCTGCCAGATCTCCGCGTTCGTAGCCGAGGTGTTCGCTCATCTCGGCTTCCAGGGCGCGCTCGAGAACGGCCTTGGTGATCTCCGTCAGCAGCCCGCCCTCACCGAGCAGAGCCGCCCCCGAGGCATCAGCCTTGTCGAGCAGCCGCTTGACCACCTCGTCGACCATCTTGTCGCCGGCCGCCGCCGAGGCGACTGGTTCCGTCTTGTCTGCCATGACTCGTCCGATCCGCCTGACCCGCAGGCCCGAGGCCGAACCCCGGGCCAGGCTGTCACATCACGGACTTACACGATCTTTCAGACACGCTCCACCTGCCTCCCGCCTGGTGGTGCTGCATCGGGCTGCGCGGACGTGATGCGGTTGACCGATGCAGCAGGAGTCAGGCGATGGCACCGATCCTCAGCCCCAGCTTGTGGAGCTGGGTGATGAAGTCGGCGGAGCCGGTGAAGTGGTGGGCGTGGAGTCCGGTGGTGGAGGCGGCGTGGACGAAGGTGGGCTCGTCGTCGAAGTAGGCCAGGTGCCGGCTGGGGATGCCCATGTGTTCGGCGGCGGTGCGGAAGGCGTGGGGGGAGGGTTTGTCGACGCCGAGGCTGGCGGAGGAGAAGACGTGGTCGAAGGTGATGTTGTGGTGTTCGAGGTCGGTGGGGAGGGCGTCGGTGCAGTTGGACAGGACGCCGACGGGCATGTGGCGGCGGATCTGGTTGAGGAGTTCGACCATGGTGTCGTCGCGTTCGCCGCGGTCGGCGCGCCAGGGGCCGAGGTTCTGGGATACGGCGGGGCCGAAGTCGTCCGCGAGGCGGTCGGCGACGTTGTCGGCCCACTGTTGGTCGGTGAGGATGCCGACGCGGGCGGCGCGGTAGGTGGGGTGGTTGTAGGCGTAGTGGTGGATGGTGCCGGGGGGCAGGCCGGCGAGGCGTTCGCTCTGTCGGGCGCCGGTGTTGTGCCAGTGGCGGAAGAGCCCGTTCATGTCGACGAGCAGGCCTTCGATCTGGGCGGTCACAGCGGACTCCTTGCTGAAGCGGGGACGCGGGCTAGGACGTCTGGGCGGCGGTGGTGTAGAGGTTGAGGTAGTGGTCGGTGGTGCGGGCCCAGCTGTAGTTGTTCTCGACGTGCGTGCGGGCGTTGGTGGCGCGCCGGCCGAGTTCCTGACGGTCGCCGAGCGCGGCGGTGAGGGTGTGGGCGAGGTCGTCGGGGTTGTCGGGGGCGACGAGCCATCCGGTGGCGTGGAGGCCGGTGCCGGTGATGGTGCGGGCGGGGCCGCCGGTCGCGGTGGCGATGGGCGGGGTGCCGCACGCCATCGCTTCGAGGTAGACCATGCCGAAGGGTTCGTTGACGGCCGGGGCGACCATCAGGTCGGCGGTGGTCAGGCCGGTGGGGAGTTCGTCGTGGCCGCGCCAGCCCAGGAAGTAGACGTCGTCGCTGATGCCGAGGTCGGTCGCGATGCCAACGGGGTGGCGGCCTTCGTACTCTCCGGGGTAGCCGCCCCACATCAGCAGGGCGGGCGCCGGGTCCAGGCGGGTGCGGGCAGCGGCGAAGGCCTTCAGCAGGACCGGGACCCGCTTGAAGTCCAAGAACCGGCCGACCCACAGGAGCAGCGGGCGCAGGGTGCCGTTCGGGGCGGTCAGGCGTGCGAGGTCGCGGTCGGTGTAGCGGATGCTGCCGGGTTCTTGGCCCGGTGCCCAGCCGCGGGGGTCCTCGGTCAGCCAGTGGCGCAGGTTTTGCAGGCGTTGGTGGTGGTTGAGGGCGCGGGGGCGGAAGGCGTGGGTGTCGACGCCGTTGGGGACGACGGGCGGCGGGGTGTGCAGGTGCAGGAGGTCGGCGGCGAGGTTCTGATCCTGCTCGGAGACCGTGATGGGCAGGCCCGCGTGGTGGGCGGCTTGGCGCAGTCGGCGGATCCAGTAGGTGCTGTGGCCCCACTTCTCCCAGGCGGTGCCGGTCAGGAGGAGGGTGTCGGGTTCGGTGAGGTGGGCGGTCTTGGCGATGCGGGTGGCTTCGGTGTGGCGGTAGGGGTTGTTGCTGTTCAGGAGGTGGGCCAGGTCGGTGAGGGAGGTCTGGGCGCGCCGGGCGAGGCGGGCCCGCTCCAGCAGGCCGGCCAGGAGCTTGAGCTCGGTGCCGTGGAGGGTGGTGACGCGGGGAACGTCCGGGTAGGCGGTGTGCGCGCTGGTCTGGAGGTGGCTGAGGTGGTGCAGGTGCAGGACGGTGGGGTGGGGGCTGCGGTGGGTGGTGAGGTGGCGCCTCCAGGCGCGGGTGAGGTGGTCGGCGTCGGCGGGCGGGATGGCGCTGTAGAGGGGGTCGGGGCAGTGGCCGCGGTCCTCGTAGGAGGGGTGGAACGGCCAGGGGGTGGCCTGGGGGTTGTCGCCGCGTTCGAAGGCGGTGCGGGCGTCGTTGTGGTCGTAGGGGTGGAGGTCGAGGCCCTGGTAGAAGGTGGGGGCGTGGGAGGGTTCGCCGGGGGCGCCGAGGGATCCGGCGTGCAGGCGGGTGGCGTGGCCGCGGGAGTTGAGTTCGCGCAGGTGGTAGCGGACGACCTGGGCGCTGCCCCCGCGGGGCCAGAACTGGATGGCCGTATCCACGGTCATCGGGGCGTCGTTGCTCGGCATGGGTGCTCCCGTCAGGGTGGTCAGGGGCGGGGGTCGATGATTAGCGGCCGGGCACCGGCCGTACGGCCAGCCCAGTACCTCTCCTGGGGGTCCTGCGGGGCTCGGACGGTGAGGGCGAGGACCTGGGCGAGGTTGTGCCGGTCGCGCAGCGGGACCGGCCGGCCGAGGTGGAGGGTGCGGGAGCCCGCGTGGAGCGTGAACGGCAGCCCGGGCAGCCCGATCTTCGCGAGGTGCTGTTCGACCTCGGTGTTCTTGACCGGTTCCCGGTGGGGCACGGAGTGCAGGCAGCGGTCGCGCTGGCCGGCCGGGCAGCGGTTCGAGACCAGGCAGGTGGGGGTGTTCCACACCCCGGCGCGGTCGCCGCGCCCGAGGACGTGGGCGAGGGCGCAGCTGTTGGTCTGGAAGAAGGGGTGGCCGGCGTAGCGGTCGGGGAGGGCGTGGAGCCAGTCCCAGGTGGGGCGGGGCCAGACGGAGTCGGCGGTGCGCGGGTCCAGAGCCGGATCGGCCAGCGCCGGCCACAGGGCGGTGATCTGCTCCAGGGCGGTGGGCTTGACCTTGGTGCCGACGGCGACGGTGCAGGTGGCGTAGCGGGTGGCGAGGTCCATCACGTGCTCGATGGCCTCGGGGGTGCTGTTCTGCGGGAGGGCGGGCCGCCAGTAGTGGATGACGGGGATGCCGGCGGCGTGCAGGCGGGGGAAGTTGGCGCGGAGCGCGGTGTGGTCGATGCCGCGTTCGATGTCGGGGCCGAGGCCGGAGTAGGAGAGGTAGACCAGGATCGGCAGGCCGGCGGCGCGGTTGCGGGCGATGCACTCCACGACGTCGTCGGGGATGGCGCACTTGGTGATGATGCAGACCGGGTTACGGACGGTGGAGGCGGCCAGCAGGTCCAGGAGCTCGGTCAGGTGGGCGCGGGTGACCGGGGTGGCCAGGGCATCGGTGCAGGTGTAGAGGGCCAGGACCAGCCCGGGGTGGTAGTAGCGGTGGGCCAGGAGCTGGGCGACGGTCTCCTCGGGGGTGGCCAGCACCGTCGGTTTGACCGCCGTGAGGCCGAGGTCCTCCAGGTAGCAGTACCGGCACCGCTTGGGGCAGCCCTGGACGGGGTTGACGGCCAGCCAGGTGTCGTGCTGGTCGATGACCGGCTCGAAAACGGGTGAGGTGGGTGGCATGGGTGCTCCCTTCGGGCCGCTCACGGTGGGCGGCGGCCCGAAGGGAGCGGCGGATCAGGTAGTACTGGGGGCGGCAGCGTCCCCGGATTCGAGGGCGAGCCTGCGCAGGATGGGCCCGTACTCGGGGTGGGCCAGCGCGGTGGCCATCTGCGCGACGAGGTAGTCGGCGGGGTTGCCGGTGTCGTACCAGCGGCCGGAGATGACCTGTCCGTAGACGGCCCGGCTGGAGGCGTAGGCGTTGATGGCGTCGGTCAGGTAGATCTCGCCCTGGCGGTGCTCGTACCAGCGGCGGGTCTGTTCGCGGAGCTCCTCGATGATCGCGGGGGTGATCACGTAACCGCCGATCGCCGCGTAGGAGGACGGGGCGTCGGCGGGCTTGGGCTTTTCGACCAGGCCGGTGATGCGCAGCAGGCCTTCGCCGAGGTCTTCCTTGACGACGGGGACGCCGTAGCGCTGGGACTCGGCCGCTGCCATGGGCATCAGGGCCAGGACGGGGCAGTTGGTGGTCTCGTAGGCGTGGATGAGCTGCTGCGCGCGCGGGACGTCGGCGACGAACACGTCGTCGGGCCAGAGCACGAGGACGGGTTCGTCGCCGAAGGCGCGGGCGGCGTTCAGGACGGGGGTGCCGTTGCCGTAGGGGCCGTGCTGGTCGAGGTAGGTGATGTGGCCCTGGCGGGCGAGTTCGCCGACTTCTTCCACCGCGTCGGCGTACTCCTTCTTGCCGTCCGCGCGGAGCTGCTCGACCAGGGCCGGGTTGGGGCGGAAGTGGTCCTGGATGAGGGACTTGCCGCCGGAGACGACGATGGTGATGTCGGTGATGCCGGAGGCGACGAGCTCGCGGACGGTGTGCTCGATGATCGGCCGGTCACCGACCGGGAGCATCTCCTTGGGGGTGGCCTTGGTCAGCGGCAGGAGGCGGGAGCCGAGTCCGGCGGCAGGGATCACGGCCCTGCGGATCGTCGGGTTCGCGGGCATCAGGAGCTCTTTCCGTCGGGAGACCCGTGCCGCACCGGCCGGCGGGGCACCCCCCGACGCTACCAACGCCCCTCGCGCCCCATCGGCCGCCGACCGGGCGGCACACCGGTGGGGTCAGGAGCAGAGGAAGCTGCCGGTGTACTTCGTCACCGCGAAGTGACCGTGTTCCATGATCGCCTGGGCGACCTGCTCGGCCACGCGCTCGCGCAACTCCGCGAAGAACGCCCCGTCGAGCCGGGCGTCGGGCTCGGAGGAGGCGCAGCAGTGGTTGTGACCGACCTGGTAGAAGCGCAGGAACGGGGCGGGGTCGGTGAAACGGAGCTGGTCCTGCCACGTGACCCTTTTCACGGTCTCGAAGTGGCCGGCGAGCTGCTCCGTGCCGTTGTCCAGGGACAGCCGGCCCTTGGGGGTGGCCTTGAACAGGTAGTCGGGGGCGTTCATCGCCTTCAGGGCGGTGAAGTGGACCTGATACATCTCCAGCATGCTGTCGGGGCGGTCCGTGGTGAGCTGGAAGATACCGCCGGGGCGCATGACGCGGCGGACCTCGGAGAAGCAGCGGTCGAGGTCGGGCACGTAGTGGATCATGTAGTTGGCCATGACCCGGTCGAAGGAGTCCTCGTCGAGCATCGACAGGTCATCGGCGCTGCCCTCGATCCACGTGCACGCGGTGGCGGTGCCGTGCATCCGGGCCCGGGCCGCCTCCAGGACGGCCGGCGCCACGTCGAGGCCGGTGATCGTGCCGTCGGCGAGGTGGGGGCGCAGGTGCTCCAGGACGAAGGCGTTGCCGCACCCGAGGTCCAGGAGGTCCTCCGTCCCGGTCAGGGCCAGGTTGTCGATCATGTGGCCGACCATGGACGTCGGGTTCGTGCGGAAGCGGTTGTGGACGTCCTGCTTGACGTCCAGCATCCGCGTGTCGTTGAAGAAGCGGTCGCGGGCGGTTTCGGTGGAGAACTCGAAGTGCCGCGCGGGGATGACCTTCTTGGCGAGGGCGTCCAGGGCGGGGGTACGGAAGTCGGTCCGGCTCATGACGGGTCTCCTTGGTCGGGGTTCAGAGGTGGGTGGGCGGTGCCGGCCATTTGGTGCCCACGTACTTGTGGGGCAGCAGGTCGTCCAGCGGGGTCAGCGCGGGCACGGGGCCGGGCAGGACGACGCGGATGTGCGGGGCGTGGTCCAGGAGGAGCTCGCGGCACAGCCCGCACGGGGGCACGATGCGGGCGAGCGGCGGTTCGGTGGGCTTGGGGAAGCGGACGGCGGCCACCGCGAGCAGGCCGGCGCTGGTCACCAGCCGGGCCGCGGACAGCGCCCCGGCCTCCGCACAGACCGCCGCCCGTCCGACCATGGCGTCCACGTGCAGACCGAGGTGCACCCGCCCGTCGGCGTCCAGGACCGCGGCCGCGATCTGGTGGCGGGCCAGCACGTATCGGTCACGGATCACCTCGAACGCGGCCGCCACCAAGTCCCGGGCGACGAGGTCGGTGCAGCCGGCGGCCGGGTTCGGGACCTCCTCGACCTTCATCACGCTGCCGTCGCGGGCGCGTCGTGGTGGATTTTGGAGGGCTGCGGGCCGCGGCTGCCCTGGTACTTGCCGTCGTAGAGGACGACGTCGCCCTGGACCCGGACGAACGCCACCTGCCCGAGCCGGTCACCGGCGTACACCCTCAGCGGCTCCACCGTGTGGAACTGGAAGGTGGTCTGGCCGATCGAGCCGATGTCGATCAGCTCGGCCGTGCAGTGGGAGAACAGGCCCAGCCGGGCCGCGCCCGACCGGCTGCTGATCCTCGGCACGTAGAAGTTGCTGCCGATGACCTCGACGCTGGCACCGAGGTAGATGCGGTGCGGCTCCAGCACGAACCCGTCCTCGGGGATCTCGACCTCGACGAAGGGGTTCTCGGCGCGGGTGTCGAGCACCTCGCCGGTGTAGTAGACCAGGGTCGGGCCCAGTGTCAGGTCGTAGCTGTTCGGCTGGACCTGCGCGGGGTGGAAGGGCTCCAGGACGAGGCGGCCGCGTTCGCGCTCGGCGACGATGTCCGGTCCAGTCAGGATCACGGGAGGTCTCCTCAGGTGTGGGACAGCAGGGCCGGGGCCAGTAGCCCGGGCGGCGGGACGGTGGCCTCGTCGATCCGGCCGAACCGGCCGGTGTAGGGCAGGCGGCCGCTGGTGGCCGTCCAGAAGCTGACCTGGCCGATGACCATGCCCGCGTACACGCGCAGCGGCTGGACGGCCTTGAGCTCCAGGGTCCAGCGGTGGCAGGCACCGAGCTGGCCCAGGTCGGCGCTGTACTGGACGAACAGACCCAGCCGGCCGACGGAGGAGCGGCCGATCAGCGAGACCACGAAGTCGCGGCCCCCGATTTTCTCCACTGTGGTCCCCAGGTACACCCGGCCCGGCCACAGCACGATCCCCTCCTCGGGGATCTCGACCTCGTCCAGTTCGAGGTGCCCGTGGGTGTCGGCCGTCCCCGAATGGTGGGTGCGCAGCAGGGGGCCGAGGCGGTAGTTGTAGGAGACGGGGTTTACCTGGGCGGGGGTGAACGGCTCGATGGTCAGCGCGCCAAGGCCGCGCTGGTGCTGGATCTCGGGCCCGGTCAGGATCACGGCCTGAGCTCCTTGACCAGCAGGCCGACACGCGTCCGGAACTCGAAGAGGTCACCGGCGTTGTCGATCCTGCGCCACGGCTCCACCGTCAGCGGCGCCTCGGTGGGGTGGTTCTCGTCCCCGGTGGCCAGGTCACCGCGCGCCTGCCTGCGGGCCCCGCGCAGGGCGGCCGGCGCGCTGATCTCGACGAGCCGGAACCCGAGGTTGATCACGGTCTCCACGTCCGGCGCGCGCAGGTCGTCGCACAAGAGCACGGCATGCGAGTTCTCCTTCTCGGCCTGACGCACCCGGAAGACGAACGGTCCGGTCAGCGCCGCCGGGTTGATGCGCCGCATCTCCGTGCCGAGCATGTTCAGGAGCCGGCCGTCCTGCTGGCTCTCGTCGGCCAGCGGCCGATCCGCCAACGCGTAGATGACTCGCTGCGCCTGGTAGAGGGGCTCCGCCAGTCTGAAGCGGGCGACCTTGATTCCCTCGGAGGCGAGGTCCTCGGTGAGTACTCGGGCCGCGGTGCTCTTCCCGGCACCGGGCAGCCCGTACAGGGCGATCTTGTGCATGGCACCTTTTCCGTTGCTTGGCTGATACGAGAGCGATCGGGCCAGGGACTCCTCCGCGTGGGGGCGAGGAGACAGATCGGCAGGTTGGTGGTGCGTGTCGTGGCTGCCCCCAGGAGACGGGTTGGAGTGAAGGCGCAGGCATCCGACGGACCGAAGGCTGTGGTCCCGTCTGCGTCGCTGGCCGGGTTAGGCCGGCCGGCTCCGCCCCGCCCCACGCACCCGCCGCCGGAACCGGCCCACGAGCGGCGGCTTGGGCGCACCCGAGCGGCGGGCGGTCCGGCTGCGGAAGTCGAGAGCGGGCAGGATGCGCGGGTGCCGAAGTGCCTGAAGGATCTCCGGGGTGAACTCCGGGTCGTCCCAGGCCCCGACGCTCAGCATCGCGTCGCGGTTGGACAGGAGCGGCGCCAGCTGGACGGCGTCGCGGTGCTTCAGAACGGCCGCCCATCCCACCAGCATGCGTACGGCCCAGTCGCTGTTCGGCGACTCCATCCGGGATGCGGCCGCGGCCAGCCGGAACACCGCACCGGGGTGCTCATCTCGCGTGGCCTCGGCCAGCCAGCGGGCCGCAGCCTCGACTGCGTTCCGGCGCAGTGCCTTGGAGCCAAGGCGGTAGAGCGAGTTCGCCCTCCGCTGGGTTTTAGTCACCGGCCCGGGCAACCAGCCGTCCGGCCGGTCCCAGACACCCTCGCGCACGTCCAGTCGGGCGAGCAGGTCCTTCAACGTCATCGGCTTGTGGTGGGACAACACCGCCTCCTGATCTGTCGCAACGGGCGCGGGCTCGCTCAGTGCCCGGTTGGTTTAGTGCCGGCCAGCAAGGTCAAGGCCGAACACCCTGGCGGGCCGGCCGCCCGGTCGCTGCATCCGCACAGTCGCGTGGCTCCGCGTCGCACGGCCGGGCGGCCGTACTCCGGGACCGTGAGGAGCATCTGCGGTCCGGGGGTGACCGTGCCCGCCGCCTCCCCAGGAGTGACCTGACCTGGAGACGGACGTGCACGGAAGGCCCTCCCCCTGGCGGGCGCCACCGGCGGAACGGGGAGGATGCCGGAACCCCCTGTGGATCACCGACGATCCACAGGAAGGTTGGGTCTGCCCTCTCGGCTGGTCCGTACCCGCACGGCCAGAAGACAGGAGCTTGAAGACGACCGCAGGCCCGCCCGCGGGGGTCGGACTCCCCGTACGGCACAGGGCGGGCCCGCGGTTCCGGCCGCCCCGCCGAAGAGTGGAGAGCGGCCGGAACCGGCAGCTACCGGGTGATGTGGATGCGCCCTCGACCGGATTCGGAACCGTCCCGGGACCAGCCCCTGTGCAGCCCCGGGACGGGGTCTCAACAGGCCGCGGGCCGACCGGCCACGTCTCCATGTGGGCTCAGTCCTTGCCCGAGGCCTCGATCTGCTCCTCGGACATCACCGGGTAGTGGGGGCGCGTACGCTCGATGGCCTCCCGACTGTCCGTCAGCACGTAGTTCCGGCACGGCCACACCGACGGCCTGAGCAGATCCAGGCCGATCACGGGAGGCGGGGCGAACCCCTCCGGCCGTCTCGCCATCGACACCCGCTTGGGCAGGCTCACCGGCTGGCCGCCACCCAGATCAGCGGCGGCAGCACCACGGCGATCCCGGCCACCACCATCAGCAGCTGGAACGCCGACTGCCTCCACCCCCACCGACGTCGCCTCACCAGGCACCCCCGTCAGACGACTCGTCGTCGTCCTCGTGCGGCGCCTTCGCCTTGTCGCGTTCCCTCAAGGCCCTGTCGAGCTGGCTGTACAGCAGCTCCACCCGGCCGGGCGTGATCCGCAGCACCGTCCGTGCCTTCGTGGCGTCCCGGTAGACGACATCGACCGGGAGCAGCAGCAGGTCGTTCTTCTTGTCCCACATGGGGTCCCGGTCGATCGGCGTGGCGAACGCGACCGCCGGCACACCGAACGGCGGCGCCGCCAGGTCGACGACCTCCTCCTCAACCGCTTCGCTCTCAACGCTCACCTCGGCTCCTCCGCCCGCTCCAGCAGGCCCAGGTCCATGGCCGCCGGCCGGAACATGTTCAGCGCCTGCTGCGACGGCAGCTGCGGCTCCTCGACCAGCGCCGCGCCCGGCTCCCGCACCGGCAGCGGCCGCGCCGGCTGGCTCTTCAGCGGCGTCGGCGGCCGCCGGTCCGCGTACCCCTCGAACATGAGTTGTCCTCCATCGATGAGATTCTGACTGCCATCAGTGCCGCCCTGCCCCCGACCTGACCGACGCTCACGCGCCCGTCTCCGGGGCAGCCAACGCCACGAACCAGCGACGGGAGGTCGCCGACCGCAGCACCTCCTCGTACTCCTCCAGGTCCGGGCTGACGTGCTCGTAGGAGATGCAGAGGATCCCGTCCGCGTATCCGTGCTGGACGTGCTCCAGCATGTTCATGAACCCTCCGCCCCGGCCCGGGATCGTCGGCGCCGTCGCGTCGGTGAACTCGGCCCCGGCCCGCATGCCCCGCACCCGGGCCACCGTCCGCAGCCGGTCGAAAACCGGGCCGGGGTCGGGGGCGGACGCCTTCGTGCACACGTACAGCGCAACCCGGGGTGTTCTTCCGTTACGACGTGCGGCAGCCGTCGCCTCGGTCAGCATGTGCTGCCGCAGGTACATCAGCCGGCGGAACGGATCAACCTCGATGCCCCTCCCTTCACCCCCCTGGTAGCCGGTCTGCCAGACGACGTGTGCCAGAGGGCGTACAGGCCGGTCGATGTGCGGTGCGGTCAGGGCCATGACGGCACACTCCTCAGCAGGACAGTGGCAGGAAGGTTGGGGCCGGGCCCGTCAGGGCGCGCCGGGACCTGGTCCCCGTGGGGTGCCATCAGAGCGATTCGTTTGTCCTCTGGTGGCACAACTACCTTCCTCCCAAGCCGAGTCGGATCGCAATCCAAATCCGGATCTGATTGCGTGTCGAGCCGGGATTGGTATATGCAAGGAGACGAACCGACAGCAACTTGACGCGAACCGAGGGCTCTTCGAGGCGAACCGGGGGCGATCGGACGTGAACCGGGGGCGTTTCGGCGTGAACCGGTGGAGTCCTGACGCGAACCGGGGGTATCCACGAGGCAACCCGGCGCGAGGGACAGGTCTACCGAAAGGGGTGTCTGGATGGCGGCGAACGTGGGTTCCACGTTCCTTCGGATCGTGCTGGGCGCGGAGCTTCTCCGGCTACGCGATGCAGCCGGTATGACAGGTGACGCAGCAGCGAAACTGGCCGGCTGCTCCGGAACGACCATCAGCAGCGTCGAACAGGGGAAAACCGGGTTCCGCCGCATAGAGCACCTTGCCAAACTCCTAGCGGCGTACGGTGTCGACGAAGACGGCCAGACGATGCTCATGGACATGCACCGGCAGTCCAAGGGGGATGACTGGTGGACCACGGACATCAGCACGATGCCGTCGGGCATGAACCTCTTCCTTGCCATGGAGTCTGGAGCGAAGACGGTGGACGCCTGGGTTCCAGGTGTCGTTAACGGCCTGCTCCAGACCAGGGAGTACGCACACGCCCTGATCAGCAAGGCGAAGGCCGCCAACGACACGACCGACTCCTTCGTCGAAAGCGCTGTCGAAATCCGCATGACCCGACAGAAACGGATCACAGAGCAAGGGATGAAGCTGAACTGCGTGATGGATGAGGCGGCACTGGCCAACATGGTCGGCAGCAGCAAGATCCTCCACGCCCAGTACGACTACATCATCGAAATGATGACCAACCACGCGAACGTGACCGTGCAGATCATCCCTAAGTCCGCCAACACATACCGGGCAACCGGCGGCGACTTCTTCATTCTCGGGTTCGACCCCAAGGAGCTCCCCAAGCCGAGTGTGGCGTCCGGGACGGTGGACGGGGAAACGAGGGTCACGTCCAAGGAACGAAAAGCGAATCAGTTCGCGCGCCGGTTCGAAGAACTCGTCCGAGGCGCGCTACCAGCCCATGAAACCCCGAAGTTTCTCCAGCGCCTGAAGAAAGAGGTCTGATCAACATGAGCACCACCAACGGCCGCGCACACGGCGAGTGGTTCAAGTCGTCGTACAGCGGCAACCCGAACGGCGAGTGTGTCGAGGCGTGCCCGCAGCCCGCCGCGATCTACATCCGTGACTCGAAGCGGCTGGACGAGCTCGACTGCCCGGTTCTGTCGTTCTCACCGGCCGCCTGGTCCACGTTCACCGCGCACACCAGCGGTCGCTAGTCTCCGGGCGTGCCCTCCCCGCAGGTATCGGGGAGGGCACGCCATCCGACCAGGGTGCCTCAAGGGGCTGACAGTGGACAGCCGCCGTTAGTAGGCTCCTACACACGGTGCCTCACGGCCTGTACGGCCCTGCTTCCGCAGTACCAGACCAGACGTACTGCGTGCCTGATGTGACGGTCATCCCGAAGTCGAACAAGGACGGGGAACCCTGCGTGCCCCAGTGTTGAAGACCGGCTTCGACCTCCGTCAGGAGGCGCCGCCGGCCACCTTCGTGGGCCACAGTGGTGCCCGACGCATCGGTGACCGCGGTGGCCCAGGAGCTGATGCCGTCGTGGAGCCGCACGGTGAGCCCCCGCTCGCCGTGCTCGGTGGTGATCCGGATGTCCGGGTGGGACACACGCAGGGCGAAGAGGGCGTCGGGCCCGGTGAGCGGTTCCAGGTCCGTGTCGGCCTTGGCCTCGCGCTCAGGTTCCCCATCGCCTTGGATCTGGCCGAAGTCGCTGCCCTGGTCGGTGCCGCGGCTGGGCATGAACATCCCCAGGCCGTGGACCCAGCCGGTCGCCGACTTGCCGTCGTCGGCGACGGTGAGGGCGATGGTGCCCAGACGTCCCCAGGGGAAGACGATGATGCCGCCGGGTCTGGTCTGTTCGATCCACGTCCAGGGGACCCGCTGGGCGGCGTACGTGGCGATGAGCCGGTCGTACGGCGCGCCGGCGGGCCAGCCCGCCTGTCCGTCGCCGGTGTGCACGTCCACGTCCAGACCGGCTGCGGTCAGACGCCGCTCGGCGGCCGTCGCGAGGCCGGGGTCGACCTCGACGCTGGTGACCTGTCCGGCACCTGCCCGAGCGGCGAGGAGGCCGGCGTTCCAGCCCGCCCCGGTGCCGACCTCCAGGACCCGGTGGCCGGGCTGGAGCTCCAGCGAGTCGAGCATGTCGGCGACGACGGACACGCACGACAGGCTTGAGCTGGGCAGGCCGTCGAGGATCTGCGTGATCGCCGAGTCGTTCGGGCCGGCGTAGACGAGGTCGGCCCAGGTGTCAGGCTCGCGGCCGAGGTCGACGGGCACGTACGCGTCCCGGCCGTTCCAGGTCCACAGCCGGTCGGGGGCGTAGTGGTGTCGGGGGACGGTGTCCAGGATGGCGCGGCGGACCCACTCGGAGTCCGCCGGCCATCCCTTCGCGTCCATGGCCTCCGCCAGCGCGCGGCGGCGCTCCTCAAGACGCACGAGGGTCATCGGTGGGTCAGCCCCTGCGCTTGCCGGTGGGAGGTGGCGGGGAGTCGACCTTGCCGTCGCTGTTCCCGGGCGGCGGGGTGCCGCCGCTCAGCGGCGGGTTCGGCCGGGCGTGGCTCCCGCCGCCTCCGTCCCCGCTTCCGCCGTTCCCGCCCTTGTCCTTGCTCATGGTGTGCTCCCCTCACGTAGGTGATGGTGCCTCTACAGGGCGCCTGCGGCGGCAGTTCGTCGTCGCGGCGGCCTGTGACCACCACACCACATACCGTGCCGAGCAGGGGGTGCGAGGTACCGTTCGCGCACGCGGTTTGCGGATCCTGCACACGCACTGCGCACGGGTGGTCACTCCGTCTAAGGTGGGGTCGGCAGACCCGTGGTCCGACCGACGAAGGGCGCGCCATGAGCACCGATCCGCTCTGGAACAGCCGCCGTGTCCTCGCCCTGGTGGAGAACCAGGACCCTGGCGGGCTCGTGCGGATCGGCCGCGAGTCCCTCAAGCTGCGCCAGGGTGACCTCGGAACCCGGCTGCGATGCTCGGCCTCCACCGTCTCCCGCCTCGAAGCCGGCCGCCACAACGACCTCCGCCTGCTGCGCCGCGCCGCCGAAGAAGTCGGAGTTCCCGGTGACCTGCTCGCCTCCTCCTTAGGGTTAAGGCTCCGCCCGCGCCCTACAGTTGAGCGTGATCCGTTGCCTGCCCAGGAGGACCCGATGCGCCGCCGTACCGTCCTCGCAGCCGTCGGCCTCGCCGCGCCCGTGAGCCTTCTGGGCGGCCTGGAGACAGCTCTCGCCAGCCCGCCCGACCCGACAGGCTCCTCCCGGCCGCTGGACGCCCGCCTCGCGGACGCGCGCAACCTGTTCGACACGGGCCGCCACACGAAGCTGCTGGAGGCACTGCCGGGCCTGCTCGGCGACGCCCACGAAGCCGCCGCCGGCCGCCGGGACCTCGACTACGCCCGTCTCTCCTCCGCTTACACTCTCGCCGCGACCCTGCTCAACAAGCTCGGCGCCTACGGGACCTCCCGGATCACCGCGGACCGGGCCGCCTCCTACGCCGAGGTCTCCGGATCCCCGCTCGCGGCCGCGGCCGCCGCCCGCGAACTCGCCGCAGTCCTACGCCACCAGGGCCAGGAGGCGGCAGCCCAGCGCCACATCGAGGCCGCCGCCTCGCGTGTGGAGGCTACGGGGTTGACGGCCGACGCGCAGGCTGCGGCGTACGCCCAGATGCTGTGCACCACCGCGTACACCGCCGCCGTCGCCGGGGACCGCGACCAGGCCCTGGCGATGATCCGCGAAGCCTCGCGCGCCACCCGCAACCTGCCCCATCAGGCCCCGACGGGCCGTCTGTTTCCCATCACCCCGGCCTCGGTGGACCTCTACGCCGTCGGCGTGCACTGGGCCCTCGGCGACGCCGGCACCGCCCTCGAAGCCGGCCGCAACCTCCGGGCCGAACAGTTCACCACTGCCGAGCGGAAAGGCCGGATGCACACCGACCTCGCGCGGGCGTGGTGGCAGTGGGGCAAGCCCGAGGAAACCGCCGCGCAGCTCCTGGCGGCGGCCCGCGTGTCGGTCGCAGAGGTACGCGACCGGCCCCCGATCCGGCAGATCGTCACCGAGCTCGGTGCACGTCACCCTCGTGTTCATGGCGTGCGTGAGCTGGTTGCGATCGAGGGCGGAGGCTTCCGACCGGCCTGACGGGGTGGCTCGCTGGCTTGCGACGGCCAAGGAGCAGTGCGCGGACGGCGGCACCGCCGTCCGCCGCAAAAGCCTGGAGACACTGCCTGCCTACGGCTGCACGCGCGGCAAATGGCCCGCCTGAACCGGTCGTGACTCCTGAGCGCAGGAAGTCATTGTCAGGTAACGGTACGGGCCCGCACGGCCAGGAGCTGGCGCGCGTGGCCGTGTGTCCGTCTCGGGCGGCTTTTGCGACAAGGGCCCCACATCCTCGCAAGGTGCGACGCAGCCAGTTTCGGATCAGCTCCAGGTTCCCGGTCCGCGACGCCGCCGAGGCGAGGCGGTAGCAGGAGCTGAGGGGCCGGGGTTGTAAGGCGTGCGCGAAGTTCGCTCGCGTGTGTTCAGGGGGTGGTGTCTGGGTTGGTGTTGAGGCGGCGCTGGACTTCGGTGGGGTTGATGTCGTTGAGCCAGGTGCCGAGTCCGGCTGTCATGACGAGGGGGTCGATGCCGAGGAGCTGGCTGATGTGGTGCATGTCGCGGAGGGTATAGGTGATCTGCCCGTCCTGGCGTTTGCTGATCTGGCTTTTGGACATGCCGAGGTAGCGGCCGAGCTGCTCGTAGGTGAGTTCCGCGCGCAGCCGTCCGTGTTCTACGGCCTCGATGAATCTGAGTTCGAGGTCGGTGACGGATTCCCGGGCCTGCTGTTTCGCGGTCTTCTCCATGTGGCCATCCTATCGATCCCGGCTTCGACGTCGGAGACCAAGTCCACCTCACTGGAATCAGCGTATCCCAACGGCTTTCTAGGTTGCTGTCAGGGAAACCGTGTTGCTAGTTTTGGAGCATGACTGACGGACCGAATGACGTCATGCCTGCGGGGATCCGGCCTGGCTGGGCGCCTGCCCACGCCTGGCGCTGGTTCTTGCTCCGTTCCGCCAAGCATGTTCCGAAGGCGACCAGGGACCAGCCCGAATGGAAGAGCCTCGGCGCGTCCTTCTTCGCGATCTTGCAGGCGGTCGGCCAGGCGGCGAACGAGGACGGTACGAACGCCTTCCTCGGCACCGACACACTCATGGCGATCGGCCGGTGCAGCAAGGAAACCGTGCAGAAGGTGCTCGTCGCCGCGGAGGCTGTCTGCCTGATTCGCAAGACAGCCAATGCCCGGGGAGGACGACACCCCAAACCCGCCACCTACGCGTGCACACTCCCGCTCGGCGCCGACACCGAGACAGGCCACGGCATCGCCTGGGGAGAGGCGGCGGCTGTGCTGTCCAGTTCAGAGCACGACCGAAGGCTCCGGCACAAGCGGGCCAAGGGTCCGGAGCGTCACGTGATGCCGCCTGACCGGAGTCCCGTGCAAGAGCTGGCGGCGTCATGTGACGGTCCCGTACCCGCCGGAGCAGAGGTTGAAGTGGCGTCACATGACGCGGCCAGAGAGCGTCACGTGACGGGTCAGAAGGCGTCACCTGACGCCCCTACCAGGTTTCACCCAGCCTTTCACCAGGAGATGGATGAGGCGGTGGATCAGCCTCAGGTGGATGGGGCCTTGCCGTCGGCTATCGGGCGTGGCAGGCCTCTCGACACAGCTGCTGTGCCAGCCGGGGGGCATGAGGGCGGACGCGCTTCCGCAGTGGCGGAATCCAACTACACGAGGCACGTTGCCTCCTGCGACCGGTGCCCCCGCGAGATGTGGTGCCCGCAGGGCTCACGGCTGCGCAAATACCTCGTCGCCGAGCAGAACCACAAACGGGCCCGGTACCTGGGCGGTCCGCCAGGATGAGACCGGGTGACTCGGTGCCCTGCCCGTAGCGCCGCCACCGAGCGGTGATGGTGCCAGGGTGCAAGATCAGGACTGAGAGTGACGGGCCCCGGCATTCCGATGCATTCCTCAGCAGCGGCCATTTCGTGCGCGAGCGGACTCACAGCCGCTCCGAGCCAGCCTCGTCCGCATATGAGAGCGGGCCCCCTTCTCAAGCCCCTGATACACGAGGCAGAGTCCCGGCAAGAACCTCGGTGATGGTGTGTTCGGTGGTGTCGTCGAGGGTGATGTCGTAGGTGCGGGCCATCTGTTGGAGGCGTGCGACGGCCTTCCGGATGGCGGTGGTGTTGCCGGCGGTGGCTTCGATGTGGAGCAGGTCGCGGAACAGTACTTCGGAGGTCTCCTCGACTTCGAGGGCCTGGAGGACGGTGCGGCGGGCGGCGTCGAGGTCGGGGGTGTCGCCGTCGGTGTGCCAGCGGGCGAGGGTGTGGGCGGTGTCGGTGATCCGCGCCAGCATTTCCTGGATGACGGGGTCTGCCCAGGGCAGGGTCCGGCCTTCGAAGGGGCGGCCGCGGACCAGCGCGATCGCGGTTTCCAGGTCTGCGGTGCCGGCGCCGGGGCCTGCGGCGAGGCCTCGGGAGGCCAGGATTTTGAACTCGGCCCAGTCCGAGGTGACCGTGGGGTGGAGGACGTAGCCGGCGCCGTTCTTCGGCCGGGGGAGCAGAGGCAGGCCGCCGCTGGTGAGGCCGAGGACGTTGCGGAGTTCGGACAGGCGGGAGTGGAGGGTGCGGGTGGACCAGGGGTTGACGGGGTCCATGGCCTGGCACAGGTAGTCGGTGCCGCGTCCGGGGCGTAGGTGGAGGAGGGCTGCGACGGCGGCGGTGCGGGGTCCGTGGGCGGAGGCGGCGGTGCCGGTGATGCGCAGGGGGCCGAGCATGTCGATGCGGACTGGTGTGTGTTCTTCACCGTTGGCCTGGGCGGGCACGGCGGGGGTTTTGGCGGGTACCGGCGCCGTGCCGGTGGCGGCCTGGCCGGCCTCGTTGGACTCTACCGTGTCCGTCGTCGCCGTCTCTGTCCCGTCTGCTGCTGGCTGCCCGGTTTCGGGGGTGCCTGGGTGGCCGACGGGCTGGGGAGCGGTGGCCGGGGAGTCGGCGATCAGCGCGGGGAAGGGGTTGCCGGGGTCCTGGGCATCGGCGGTGGTGGACCGGAGGGTCAGGGGCTGTCCGCACGCGGCCGCCTGATCGTGGGCTTCCGCGAATTCCCAGGCTCCGGTGGCCGGTGCCGGGTCCTGGGTGGTGACCTGCAGGGCGTGGACGTACTGCCGGTACTGCTCGTCGGTGATGCGTTGCAGAGTGACGGGCAGGCCGAGCGGGGCGAGGACGGTGTCCTGCCCGGTGGTGACGTCGATGATCTCGGCGTGCGGGAAGACGCGCCGGGCCGCCTCACTCGCGGGCAGGACCACGGCGGTCTTCAGGTCCCGGGCGGCAGCGAGGGCATCGGCGAGCTGGGCCAGGTGCTCCCCGTCGTGGTCGCCGACGCCGATCATCAGCCAGGGCAGGACCTGCTCGCCGCTCTGGTGGGCTTCGAGGAGGAGTTCGCCGAGGTCGGCGGCGACGGCGGGCAGGTGGGGCATGGTGCGGATCCGGCCCTGCGGCAGGAGCTGGGCCAGGCGGCTGCCGAGGCCAGCGGTGAGGATCTCGCTGTAGTCGGTCCAGCCGGACGTCCCCAGCTCCAGGGCCAGAGCGCGGGCGACTTCGAGGACCTCCTCCGGGGTGCCGTCCAGGAGAAGGACGTGGCAGGTGGTCAGGTCGGCGAGCAGGAGCCCGTCCTTGTAGGCGCCGAGGGTGACCAGGCCCGGGTAGGGGGCCTCGACCTCGTGGAGTGTGTCGGTATCGGGGAGAACGGCTGCGGGGTCCAGGGTCCAGGTGCGGCTGTCGGGCCCTGCGGTGAACGGGGCTACGGGGTCGACCTGCTCGTCCAGGAACAGGCGGACCTCCTTGGCCCCCAGGAGCACGCCGCGCAGGGCGGGCAGCACGCGTTCGTCGGTGGCGGCCTGGTGGGCGAGGGCGCGCAGGATGCGGTCGAGGACTTCGTCGCCGGCGGGCTCGCCGGCCGCGGTCAGGAGCTGTTCGAGGGTGCTGGGGTCGTGGTCCTGGGCGATGGTCTGGCCCGCGCGGCGCTGACGTTGTTGCAGAATCCGGCGCACGCCCAGAGCGCTGGCCAGGGACGCGGCCAGCAGCGTCCCGACCCCGGCGACCAGCGCCCAGTTCACGCCGGCCGTGGCGCTCTGCGCATGCGGGGCGTCCGGGGCTGGGGTCTGGGCGGGGGAGGAGCTCGGGGTCGGCGAGGAGGTCGCAGGTGTCCGCGTCGTGGGCTGGGCCGATGGTGTGGCGGCTGGTGCGGAAGGCGAAGGGGCCTGGGTGGGCGGCGCTGTCTGCGGGGGCGCCGTCGCCACCGGCGGGGCGGTGGCCGGTGGCGTGGCCGGACCGGTCTCGGGGGTCCGCGGGGCCGGGGCGGGGCTCCCGGTTCCTGCGGTGTGGGGGAGGGCGAGCTCTTGTCCGGGATAGATCAGATCGGGGTTGGTGAAGGTGCCGCCGCCGGGAAGAGGCTGGTCCTGGTTCAGGTTGAAGAGTTCCTGATGGCGGTCGGGGTCGCCCAGCTGCTCGGCCGCGATGGAGGAGAGGCTGTCCCCGTCGCGAACCGTGTACCGGACCTGGCCGGCGCCGTGCGACGCGCTCCCCTCTCCTGCTGCGCCCGTTGCCGGGGCGGAGGGGATGGCGGCGCCGGCGGGCAGGGTGAGCACCCATCCCGGCTGGATGGGCCGCTCGGCGTCGAAGAGAGTGCCGTCTGCCATGGTGCGGCCGTCGTTGAGGGCGGCGATGTCCGTCCACCGTTCCCCGCTGCCGAGCGTCTGCTGGGCGATGGACCACAGGCTCTCCGCGGGCCGCAGATCGCGGACCGTGTACGTCACGGCCGTGCTCGACGCGTCGGCCGGGGTGCCGGCGTGCGGTGTGGCCTCGTTGCCGGATCCGGGGATGGGGGAGGCGCTGACGCCGACAGCGGCGGCTGCGGGTGCGGCGGCGGCGCTGGGAGCGGCAAGCGCGGTTCCGGCCGGGAGGGCCAGCAGGACGGCGCCGACCAGGGCGGCTGCGGCCCGCTGTCCGACCAGCCCCCGGATCTGCGGGGCCGCGCGGCCGCGGAGCTGGGCGGGGATCTCCAGCAGGACCGCGCCGGTGAAGCAGGCCCATCCCGCCCATCCGGCGGCGGCCAGGACGAGCAGGAACACCTGCCCCGAGTCCTCGGTCGACAGCAGATGTGAGAGGGCGGCCAAGCCCGGGGGCCCGACCAGGCTGGTGGCCCACCACAGCAGGACGGGCAGACCGGCCAGCAGCAGGGCCAGAACGGTCAGGGAGAGCAGGGCGCGCAGCAGCGCGGCCGCTGTCTGGGCGCCGCCCCTGCGGGACGGCCTGGTGTGGACGGGGGTGGGCTTCGGCATCGGCCGGGTCCTTCTCACGGTGGTTGGCGGGGCTATTGGGGCTGGGTGATGCCGTGGAGCATGCGGGCGCTTCCGTGGCCGGTGACATCCAGGGAGGTGATCCCGGCGATGGCCAGGAACACGGTCGGGTAGGAGCCGTGGACGGTGACGTCGAGCCGGCTCCGGTCGGCGGACAGGGTGGCGCTGCCTTGTGCGCCGGCGCGGGCGAGGTAGGCCTGCGCGGCCGCCTGGGCCCCTTCCGGGTCGACGCGGACGTCCGTGCCGGTGACGGCCGAGGCCGGGTCGATGGCCTGCCCGGCCGCACGCGCGGCCTCCATCGCGAGCGCGTCCGCGCGTTCGGTCGCCCGCAGTTTCCCGCCGCCGTCGATGGCCAGGCCGATGATCGCGAGCAGCGCCACGGTGACGATCGCGGTGTAGACGGCGATCCCGCCCCGGTCCTCACGCAGATGTCCGGCCGCCCGCCGCAGACGGTTGTGCACGGTCTAGCCCTCCCGTGTCGGAAAAGTCGTAGGTTCGGCAGCCCCCGGTTTGGCAGGTCGTGCTCCGGTGCTGGCCAGGGGCGTGCCTCGATGGAGTGAAGTTCTTGAAGCATCTCCACGAATCATGTAGGCCTTCCGATATTCCTGAAGCATCGGCACTCCCGATGAACTGGAGCAGTCATGACGTTGGCGGCCGTGCGGAACCTGGCCTCGCCGCGGGTCTTGAGCTCGGCGGTTGATGAAGAGGACTTCGAACAGGAAATCGTCGACCAGTACGCGCTGGCCCTTGCGGCTGCGGGAGCTGGGGACGGCTCGGTGGAGTTCAACTGCCGTGCGGCGGTGGAGTTCGTGCGGTCCAGTGATCGACGCCTGTGGGCGGTCGGGGCGGAAGACGCCGATCGGTACCTGGTGCGCTTGCGCCGGGAACAAGGACGCAAGCCTTCGACGGTTCAGGGCTACGCAGGAGCCATCGCGCGCTTCTACGACTTCGTGGTCAGCCGGTACCAGGGCGACATCCACGCGCTGACCGGATGCGTGGTGACACAGCCGATCGACGAGTTCAACCGGCCGGCGAAGGCCAATCACGCTAGCGTGCGGGTGCCGCCCGCCCGCGCCGAGGTGGAGGAGCTCTTCGGCCAGTGGGCTGCGCATCTGCCCAGCACACGGAAGTATCTGCCGGCCGCCCGCGACTACCTGGCGGCGTCGCTGTGGCGACGAGGCGGGCTGCGGATTCGCGAGACGGCAATGCTGGACATGCGCGACTGGCGGCCGGACCTGGGACGATGGGGCAAGTTGCACATCCGCTACGGCAAGGGAAGCCGCGGTCGAGGCCCCAAGACCAGGCTGATCCCGGCGATCGACGGGATCGACACACTCATGCAGTGGTGGCTGACGGACGTACGCCACCAGTTCGATGACGACTGGCGCAACCCGGATGCCCCTCTGCTGCCCAGTGAACGACGCGACGAGATGACGGGAAGTTGCACCCGCATCGGCACCGACCCCCTGCGCTCGGGTCTGGCCGCAGCGGTGGGAGCCTGGCTGCCCGACTGGAAGGGGCGGCTGACCCCACACGGCCTGCGGCACTACTGCGCCTCCGAACTCTACGGCCGCGGCGTGGACCTCAAGGCGATCCAGGACCTGCTCGGCCACAACTGGCTGTCGACGACGACGCACTACATCCACGTGCCGACGCAGCACATCGAGAACGAATGGCTCCACGCCAACGACCGCACCGCGCTGCGGCTGCTGGGCTGAGCCGAAGGAGTCAGAGATGCAGTGGAACTTGCGAATGAAGGCGGCCGAGGCCGGAATCTGGCAGGCGACCCAGATGCGGCGCCGCCTGGCGGAGGCCGGACTGGAGATCAGCGCCGGGAAGATGTCGATGCTGTGGTCGCGCACTCCGACCACGATCAGGCTCGACGACCTCGAGGTCCTGTGCACGGTGCTGGGCTGCACGCCCTGCGACCTGCTCGTGCCAACCGGTCTGCCAGCCTCGCAACCTGAGCAGGCACCCATGCGCGCGACCGGGAACGACACGGCCCCGTCCAGGGCCCACGATGTCCTGCCCAGTCCCGGCCGCCCGCGATCGGCACCGCCGCTGTGACCCGGCCGAAGTGCAACCTGTGCACCGTCTGCCGCGAAAGGCCCGAAGCCATCACGAGCACGGGCTACTGCTTCGGCTGTTGGCCCGGCGGCCCGGTCACCCCGCCCCCGTGCCTGGTCTGCGGCTCCTTCGACTACTACAACACCGGCAAGTGCCGCCGGTGCCACCTGTACGGACAGCCCGCCATGGAGGCCTGCCCAGACTGCCTGGCCTGGGGCACCACTAGAAAGACCAAATGGGTGTGCCAGGCCTGCCATGGCTGGCGTGCTGCCCATGCCGACGAAGGCGTCTGCCAGACCTGCGCAACCCCGGCCCACCTGCACACCCAACTGGGCATCTGCCGGCTGTGCTTCGCCCACGCTCGCAACCTGATCTCCGTACTGGGACGGTTCGACCCGGCCGCGGCCAACCAAGAGGGCCAGCAGCTCTTCTTCGCCGGACTCACCCAGCAAAAGGGATCCTCGCGAAAGGCCCGTCGGGCCGAACAACGCGCCCGCACCACCCCCTCGGACATCCCGCCGAACATGAGGAACGACCTCAAGGCTCTCCTGGACATCCCGCGGCCGCGTCACGCGCCAGCCGGCAGCACGCCGGTTCCCGCCCGCAGTGAACAGCTCGCCTTCTTTCCCGCTCAGCGCGATCATTCCCGCCTGCGGCAGCGGGACTACCCCTGGCCCGCCGACCCCACCCTGCTTCGCAGGCTGTGGAGCCTCGCTGACCAGCGGGCTGCCAGCCTCGGCTGGAGCCAACCGGTCAGGATGCGCTGCCGTGCCGGCCTGCGGATCGTCCTGGGCCTGCAGGACGATCCCGGTGCCTCCATTCAGCGCAGCAGTCTGGAGTTCCTCACCGAGATCGATCTGACCACCAAGCACGTCGCTGCTGTCCTGAACGAGGCCGGCCTGCTCATCGACGACCGCGACAACGTCCTGAATCGATGGCTCGAACAACGGCTGACCGGGCTGCCCGGGCAGATGGCTGACGAGGTGCGCATCTGGTTCGACGTCATGGCCAATGGTCGTCCCCGGCCGCCGAGGCGCAAGCCCCGCAAGGACACCACGATCCGTCTGCATTTCTCCTGGGCCCGCCCCGTACTCCTCGCATGGGCGGCTGACGGCCACACTTCCCTGCGCGAGATCACCCGCGAACACGTCACGGCGGCGCTGGCTGCCAGTAGCCATCCCGCACGCACGGGCCAGGGCCTGCGCTCGCTGTTCCGCCTGCTCAAGCAAGACCACACCGTGTTCGCCGACCCCACCTCCCGGATGCGCCTGGGTCACCACCCGTCCCGAGAGCCCCTGCCCGTCGAAACCGCCGCCATCCAAGCCCTCCTCGACGAATCTGACCCCGCTCGCGCTGCGGTCACCGCACTCGTCGCCTTCCACGGACTGGCGACCGGCCAGGTGCGCAACCTCCAGCTCATCGACATCAGCGCAGGCTGGCTGCACATCGACGACCGCAAGATCCCCCTGGCCCCGCCGGTCCGCGAGCGCATCGCCGCCTACCTCGACTACCGCACCGCCACCTGGCCCAACACCGCCAACCCGCACCTGTTCATCAACCGCCGCAGCGCGATGGAGACCCGCAACGTCGGCATCCGCTGGATCAAACTCCTCCTCGGCCCCGGAGTGAGCTGCCGCTCCATCCGCGAAGACCGCATCCTCGCTGAAGCCCTGGCAAGCCACGGAGACGCCAAACGCCTGCACATCATGTTCGGCCTGTCCATCAACGCCAGCCTCCGCTACACCGACGTCGTCGACCACCCGGGCTTCACCGCCATCGACCCTGGCTGACTGATCCCGCCGAACTTGAGGCCGAACCGCTCCCGTAACCTCACGGCTATGCCCACCGGTCACACCCCCTGCCACTGCGTCGTCTGCCAGGACATCATCGAACTGGACCCCCGCACCCAGTCGACCGTCGATGTCATTGAGCAGCGCGGCTGGCAAGTCACGATGATTCCCGCCGATGATCACGGACCCGGCTGGGCCTACACCATCGGCCTGTGGCACAGCCACCGGATGCCCGAGATCGCGATGTTCGGCCTGGACATCCACCTGATGCAGACAGTCCTCAACGACCTCGCCCAGCAAGCCGTTGAAGGACAGCCCCTGGAGGCCGGCCAGGAACGAAACGACGTCGCGAGTGTCCCTGTCGTACTCAGAGCCGTCGACTACCGCTGGTACAAGGCGTTCTTCGGAACCGCGATCAGCTACTACCGCAAGCCGCCGTTCCCAGTCCTCCAGGTCGTCTGGCCCAACCGCGACGGAGCCTTCCCCTGGCAGCCCGGTGGGGAAGGCCTCCTGAGCCACCAACCCCGGCTGCACCTGCACCCCGACGAACACCCCGTCGGCGTATGGACTCAGGACCTTTGAGCCTACGACGGCGGCGGCGTCGCGGACAATGACGGCGTGACGCACTGGTTCCGCAGCTACTGGACCGAGGAAGACACCTGGTTCCACTTCGAGGTCGACGCCGACGGTTGGGTCACCCGCCAGGTTGAACTCCAAGGCCCCCTTGAGAAGCCGATCGCCGCAGCTTCCCTGGCCGAATGGCAAGCCGCCCAGGCGGCCGGAACACTGGCGGACTACGAGAAGGTGTTCGGCGCCACTGCTGAGGTGCCTGTCCATGAGTGGGACGGATACGAGCCGCACGATCTCATCGTCAAAGAGTTCGAGAGCGTCTGGCTCGCAGCACGAACAGCCTGCCAAGCAGGAGCTCGGAATCGCTCGACGAGCGGAGCATGAACCCAAGTACTCGCGCGCGCTCACTGCACGGCCCCCGTACTTCGGTTCGCCGTCCATGACCCTTCAGAATTCGCGAACCCAAGAGCTCTGGAGCGGTAGGCGTCCACGACGGACGTGAAACGGCTGGTCAGGGTCTTGGTGCCGGGGACGCCGGGGAGTAGCAGGTCGGCCATGGTGACGTTGCAGGTGATGGTGACGGTGACGGTGCCGGCCTGCCCGAGGGGCACGGTCAGGCCGGAGATGTCCACGCTGGTGCTCACCGACGTGCAGTGGATGCCCTGGTCGCGCAGGGAGCGGGCAGCCGCGGCGGATGCTTCGGCCTGGGCGCCTGCGGTAGTGCGGGAGATGGAGGCGGCGCGGGCCGCGTCCTCGGCGGCCGCGTCGATCTTCGCGCCGGAGGTGACGATCCGCCCGCCGGCGATCGCCAGACACAGCAGCATGATCAGCAGCGGGGTCACGATGGCCGCCGCGATGGTCTCACTGCCCCGGTCCTGCCGGGCCAGCGCCAGCCATCGGCCCGCCCGCGTGGTGAGGATGCCAGGGGTCATGGGGTGGTCCACCGTTCTCGCGGGGCCCCGGCGGACTGCGAGACGCTCAGGCCCGACACCCCCGGGATGAGGGAGGGCGCCAGACCGGTGACGGTCACCCGGACCTCCGCGCCGTTGCTGCCCGCTGTGCTGACCGTGCTCCCGGCGAGGCTGTCGCCCGCGATCCGCCCCAGGGTCTCGCGGGCCCGGGCGGCGCCCGCGTCTTCGGGGGCCTGGTAGACGCGGGCGGCGGCGACGCCCTCACGGGCGGCGGTCAGGGCGATGTTGCGGGCGTAGAACCACATCGCGGCCTGCACCACCGCGACGGTGACGAGGATGACGAACGGGAACACGATCGCCATCTGGATTGAGGCCTCCCCCCGGTCCCTGCACCCGCCCACGATCCGCCCCCGCCAGCCCGGACCCCTTCCGGGGCGGCCCCGAACGCGCCCTTGTGCCGGCTGGCTCGGCGCCCAGCCTTCTGCCACCTCGCCCCCCTTCCTCTGATCTGTCGTACGCACCTGCCGGTCTGTCAGATGCCGGACAGCTTGCTGTTGTACTTGCTGACGACGATGCCGATGGTGCCCGCGATGGCGATGGCCCCGGCGACGGCGGCGACCCAGATGATGATCGTGGTGATGGAGATGTCGCCCCGGTCCTTGGAGCTGTGTTCCTTGATCTCCTGCCAGTGGGAGCGCAGGGCGACGGACAGGCGGACGGCGAGCTTGGTCATAACAGGGTTTCCCTCAGGGTTGTCAGGTGGTGAGCATGCGGATGATGGCGGGGAACGCGATCAGGAGCATGACCAGCACGGCCAGCAGGGCGCCCGGGGCGGTCATCTTCTCGCTGTTCGCGTTCGCGTCGGCCGCCTGAGCGGCCAGGAGTTCGGTGCGCAGGTTCCTCGCGCGCGAGCGCAGGGTGGCGTAGACGGACGCGCCGTCGTCGGCGGACTGCCGCATGATCGCGGCGAGGTCGTCCATGACGGGCAGGTCGAGCTCCGAGGTCAGGCGCGTCAGGGACTCCCAGTGCGGCACCTTGTCCACCCGCGAGCGGGCCAGTGCCGCCTGGATCCGCTGGAACGCCCACCCGGTGCCGACCTGCGCGGCCTGATCCATGGCCTGTTCCGCGGAGACGTTCCCGGCCCTGCGCAGCGCGACCAGGTCGAGGTAGGCGGCCATGGCGTGGGCGAACTCCGCCCGGGCCCGCTTCGCCTTGTCGCGCAGCGCCAGATCCGGAGCGAACCACAGCGCGGCCCCCGCCAGGACCGCGACGATCGCGGGCAGATACAGGGGCAGCCCGAGCAGGAGGAACGGGACGGTGGACAGGGGCGGCAGCAGCAGACCGCCGCCGGCCAGCGCCACCTTGGTCAGGAGGAAGCGGGCGGGGGTGCTGCCGGTCAGGGCCAGGTCCTTGTACGGGATCCGGACACCCGGCACGTCGGCCAGGCGCTCAAGCAGCCACCGCCCCCACCGCTCATCCCGGTCCACAACCCCCTCGCCTGCGGCGGCGGGCGGCGGCGCGGGCTGGTTGAGGCGGCGCAGTGCCGGCCCGAGCGCCGGCGCGGGCCGCAGGATCTCGCGGATGAGCAGGGCGCCGCCGGCGCCGATGGCAGCCCCGGACAGGATCGCCGCGACCGGCATCATGCGCCCACCTCCACAGCCGAGTCGGATGCTTCTTCAACGCCTTCGGGGGAGGGTGCGGGAGTGACGGCGCTGCGGGGGTCGGCGATCAGGAACCGGGGCACGGGCTTGATGTCGGCGATCTGCCGCATCATCACCAGGACCCCAACGAACCCCGCGAGGAGCACGGCCAGGACCAGCTGGCCCACCAGCGTCCCGTAGGGGGCGGTGTAGGAGGGGACGAGGAATCCGGCGCCGATGACGCCGAGGGTGATGATGGTCATCCACCGCATCGTCGTGCGCGGCTTGGCCCGGTCGGCCTCGATTCCCCTGCGCCGTCCCACCTCCTCGTGCACGGACTCGGCGAGGTCGTCCAGCGCCTGCGCGAGCCCGGGCCCGCGGTCGGCCGCCGACAGCACCAACGCCGCCACCACCTTGTCGGCCGTCACATCGTTGAGAGCATCGCCGAAGGAGCGCAGCGCGTCGGTGGGCCGCCACCCGACCTGGAGCCGGTCGACGAGATCGGCGACCTCACCGGCGATGTCCTCAGGACACCCACGGCGCGAGATCTGCAGCGCCTCGTCCAGGCCCCGGCCCAGCCGCAGCACGTTGGCCAGCCGCTGCGTCCAGTCACCCAGGGCTTCGAGCTTCCCGATGCGGGCGGTGGCCGACTTCGTCGGCGACAGCAGCCACGGAACCCCGACCACCGCCAGGAACAGCATGACCCCGGCGATGAACACCCCCGTCACCAGCCACAACAAGACTCCGCCCAGTGCCCCGCCGGCCAGGCGGGTACGGCGGGCCATCCGCTCATCCCGGCTCGCCAGGTGCCGCCCGGCCCGCAGCCGCGCGCCCAGCCCCGGCCCCTTCGGGGCGCTGGTACCGACGACGCCGGCCACCAGGCCGACCAGGCCGCCCGCCAGGGCGAGCCCCGCGAGCACCCACCACAGCACGGTCACAGCGCCGCCTCCCTCACCAGCAGCGGCAGCGCCGCGCCCCAGGCCCCGGCCTGCTCGTTCAGCAGCGAGGCGTCGAAGCCGGCCCGGCGCAGGTCGTTGATGCACCGCGGCAGCACCAACGGCACCGCCCGGTGCTCGCCCCACTCCGGGCGGGGCCCGAAGATCTGGTTGGTTTCCGGGCGTCCGCCTTCGCCGATGCCGGTGACCTCCAGGACGTGGGAGACGAACCGGTGCCGGTGCCCGCCGATCTTCGTCTCGTCCACGGAGGAGACGAACACGATGAAGTGCAGCCCGTTCGCGGCCTGCCGGTAGGCCAGCGACTCCGACATGTTCGCCTGGGCCAGCAGGTACAGCTCCGCGATCCGGTCGAACACCACGCTCGGGTGTATGGCGTGCAGGGTGCACAGGTTGCCGCCCGCGCCGTTCGTCATCGCCTGGAGCATGGCCACGATCTCCGGCCCGCGGACCTCACCGACCACGATCCGCGTCAAGGTCATACGCAGCGCCCGGTACATCAGGTCCATCAGCGTGATCTCACCGGCGGCGACGCCGCCGACCATCTCGCCGTTGGACTCGCGGGCCTCCATCGGCACGACCTGCCGGTGGTGCCCGTTCTCGTGGGCGAACAGCTCGTACTCGGTCTCCAGCGTGGCGAACCGCTCGTCGGGGTCGATCTCCTTGAGCAGCGCCCGCAGCAGCGTCGTCTTCCCGGCGGCCTGCCCGCCGACGATCATGACGTTCTTCTCCGCGCGCACACACGCCCGCAACAACGCCTCCAGCGTGGAGTCGAGCATCCCCCGGCTCACGAGTTCGGGCAGGTCGGCGTGGCGCATGCTGTGCCGGCGGATCGTCACATACGTCCCCGGCGTCACGTCGATGACCGCCTGGAGGCGCGACCCGTCGGCCAGGCGCAGCGCAAGGAACGGGTCCGCGGTCGACAGGCTCCGCTCGGCCTGCCCGGTCGTGCGCCGTGCCAGGTCCCGCAGGAGCTCGCGCAGTTCCTCGTCGGAGTCCGCGACCGGCGCCACCCGAACCCGCCGCCCGTCGGTGAAGTCCAGCCACACGTCCGCGTACCCGTTGATGAAGATGTTCTCCACCAGCGTGTTGTCCAGGTGCTGCTGCAGCCGCCCGGCCCGGAACTGCAGGTCGAACACCGCCTGCGCGATCAGCGCGTCCTCGCGCGGGCTGGTGGCCGCCCCGCGTTTGACGGCCTCGGCGTCCGACCAGACCGCGACCTGCTCGTTGATCAGGTGCCGGCCCTGCTGCTCCTGCGCGGCCTGACCCAGCCCGGGCCGGGCCCGCAGCAGCTCGGTCAGCCGCTCCCCGACCTGCTTCTTGATCAGCCGCACCGCCCCGTAATCCACCACCACATCACCAACCGGCACGACGGCCGGCTCGGGCAGGTACTGCGTGCCGGCGACGGGGCCCGTGGGGGCCGGAACCCACGGATTGACCGGGCGGGAATCCAGGGCCTCCGGCGAGGGCATCACGCCCACGCCGCGGGCGGCGCCCAGTCGGCTCTCCAGAGACCCGGCGACGCGGGGGTCGTTGTGCAGGGGGTTAGCGCGCACCGCTCACCGCCTGGGCCGCATCCGCGCTGGGCGGGGCCAGGCGCGAGCGGCGGATCGCCACCAGCTCCTGCACCCGCACCGCCGCCGACCGGGCGGAGCGCATCAGCTCACCGGACTCGAAGCGGCGCGGCTGCTCCGCCCCGTCCGACAGCACCGCCGCCTCTTTGGGCCGCCACGGCAGCACCGCGGTGACCGTGACCCCCAGGTGCTTGCGCACCTCCTCCTTGGAGAAGGGCCCCTGGTCCACCAGCAGTATCCCCAGCTCCGTGGCCCCGCCCAGCGACTCCCGCAGCGCCTCCAGGCGCACCTGGGCGCTCTGCAGCCCGCGCAGCGTATTGCGCGCGACCAGCAGCACCGCGTCCGCCTTCTGCGCCAGCACCCCCGGCGCACCGACAGCGCCGCGCCGGCCCAGGTCCACGATCACGTCGTGCCCGTGCTGCTCGATCCCCGCGAACACGGCGGCGAGCGGCCGCCACACCGGCTCCATCGCCGAGGCGTGCGCCGGGTCGTAGAGACCGGGCAGCACCAGCCGGTCACGCGTCCCCGCATCGGTGACGTCCACCAGCTGCCGCCAGAACGCCTCCACCAACTGCCCCTGCCCCTGCCGGGCCGCGATCGCCAGATTCCGCATCCCTCGCGAGTTGTCGAGAGTCCCCTGGAGCGCACCTGGCAGGACGGCCCCGCCGTCCGGATCGGCCTCGGCCAGCACCACCCGATGCCCTGCGGGCATCGGCCACGTCATCAGCAGAGCCAGGGCCGCCGTGGTCACCCCCGGCGCTCCCAGCCCGCCCGCCAGCGCTACCACCGCCATCAGGAACCCCCCTCCTGCGCGGCGACGATCAACGCCACCGCCCCGGTCGCCACCCGCGACGCCAGCGTCGGCCCGTCAGCGGCGGGCACCGCCACATCCACCACCACGACACCCGTCGCCGGCGCTGCCACCCCGACCGCGACCACCGTCGCCGCGAGCGTCTTCGGCGCAGGCGCCGGCTCCGAAGACTTGCCCGCGCCCGGGCTCACGGCAGCCCCCGCCTGCGCCGGGTCCGGCGTCGAGACGATCAGAACCTTCTGCCCCGGAGCCAGCCGCGACGCCGGCAGCTGCGACGGCTTGAGCGCCACACCCACCAACTGCTCACCGTTCTTCACCAACGACACGGCGGTGATCTGTCCCGGCGACAGCAATGATCCGGCCTTGAGGGCCACCGCAGCACGCTGCCCGACCAGGCCCGCCTTCTTCGTCGTGGGCACAGCCTTGACCAGCGGATCCAGCGCCAGCGAAGCTGGCGCCAGGTCCGCCTCCGTGAGCGTCGCGCCCACAGCCACGTCCCGGGCCACCACCAGCACACTCGACCGCTGCCCCGACTCAGTGAACAGCAGCGCCCCCGACAGGCCTCCGGCCGCGATCAGCGCGACGGACAGGGCGATCAGCCCGGGACGGCGACGTCGCTGGCGAACGACTCGGGGCGCCGCTGCCGGGCTGTCCGCGGGCCCGCCCGGCCCGGGCACGGCGGCACGGCCCTGCGTGGCCGTGGTGGTAGTGCTCACGTGATGTGCCTCCAGGAGAGAGGAAGGAAGAGATGCAACGGCGGAGGGGACTGCTACTGGCCGACGACCTGGACTTCGCCCACGGCGATGTCCACGCCACTGGAGCGGACCTCGGTCAGCTGACCGCTCTGGCCCCCGCCGGTCCAGTCGATCGCCCAGGTAGACGTCGCCGTCACGTGGTACTTGCCAGGCGTCCGGTAGCTGTGACCGCAGTCGGGCGACGGGTTCTTGCCGAACTCGGCCCGGTAGGGGGTGCCCGGGGTGGTGCAGGTGACCGTCGTGCCGTCACCCATCGCCCATACGATCTTGGCGACCCTCGCCGTGGCGGTGACCGTTACGGCCCCGGCGGACGCGGACGCCACGTTGGGCCCGTAGGTCTCGGGGCCGGTCGCCGTCCACATGTAGACGGGCATACCGACGACACCGACGCCCCCGGGCTTGGGGACGATGCCGATGGCCGGCGGGCGAAGGAGCATCGAGTCGACCGCGCGCTGCGCGAGGACAGCGGGGTCCACAACCACCGCACCGGGCGGGTTCTGCGCCCAGAAGGCCCGCCCCGCTCCCGCGAGATTGTCGCCGTCCGTGATGCCGTTTCCGAGCCCGCACGGGTCCAGGTAGACCGCCCCGTCGCCGGGCGAGTGGCCCTGCCACAGAGCGCTGCCCGCCGGCGGAGGAGGATCCATCGGCCGAAACGAGCAGTCCCGGCCCAAGCCGTCGGTGCTGCTCCCGGAACCCGTTGAGGAGCCGCCGGTCTGCTGGCCCGTGTTCGAGTGGGCCGGGGGTCGGCCCGGAACGTTGACCTCAACGCAGACGTGTAGGTAGCAGTTGCCCACGCTGACAGGGTCGTCCGCGCTGGCTGTCGAAGGGCTGGATGCGAAGAGGATGAGCGCACCCACGGCCCCCGCGCGTCGTCTCAGCACGCCTTCCCCTCCTGCTTGTCCTCCAGAACCATCCAGCCGGTGGGCCACTTCTCGGCCGTCACGGTGTTGACGTACCGCAAGAGCCGCGTGCTGGGCAGCGGGAGCTCCGTGCCGCCGCTCTTCTCCACCGGCTTCCAATGGGAGACGTCCAGGCAGTCGGTGATGACGGCGGTCTTGAGCTTCGTGTCTGCCTTGAAGGTGATCCCGGAGTTCGAGCGTTGCGGCTGGCCGGAGAAGACGTGTCCCCTCTTACGCAGGTTCGCCAGGTCCTGCTGGATCTGTACGAGGGCGCTACCAGTGGCGACCTTGGCCAGGTTGGGGTCGTCGGGATCGGGCTTGGCGTAGGCCGCGGTCAGGACATCCCAGTAGCGGGTGTAGGCCGCCTGCACCTCGGTCTTGTCGGCCGCCTCGGGGTCGGCGGCTGCGCTGGGCGAGGCGCCGGCCGTGGTGCCGCTGGGGGAGAGGCTCGGCACGGGGGCGGCGTTCTTGTCGTTCTTGCTTCCGCTGGTGCATCCGGCCGTGAGGGCCGCGACGGTCGCGGCGGCGGCTGCCGCCGCGAGCAGTCGACGGTTTCCGGTGCGGTGCTGTCGTGTCATTGCCACTGGGCTCTCCCCGGGTTGCCTTGTCGGTCGGGTCACGGCCCAACTCGCGTAAATCGCTGGTGCAACGCATCGTGTAACACTTCGGTGTCGTTCTCTCCGGCACCATATGACGTCAACGCTGCAGCTCCTAAGGGGTTCTTGGGGTGCAGGTGGCTGGACGTGATTTTTGCGTGTGGAGCCTTGGCCGCCTTGTGCCTTGGCGGCGTTGACGTGCAGTTTCCGTCTGTCGTTGTGGCTGACGCCCGGTATTTTGGCGTGAATCCGGCAGGTCGTGTCCTGAATGCGGCCCGATGGCTTGTTCTTTGCTGCCGGTAATGATTCTTGATACTGCTCACCGGTTTTCTCACCGATGGAGGCTGGCCTGGGTCACGATCAGGCCGGCAACTCACCAGCACCCCGATATCGAACGGCTCGGGGGGTCTCGGAGGCTCGGCCTTCGCGGCCTCCGCTGTTTTGTGCGCCGGTCAGAACGGGGGGCAGTCCTCGCCGTCGAAGCTGGCCCAGGCTCTGCGGTCCGCTTCCTCGCCAGGGACGGCGGAGGGTGGTTGCGGCGGCGTGTCCCCTTCGCTTTGCCAGCTGAAGCGGTACTCCTCGTAGCTGTTGATCTGGCCGGTCTCGATCTGGAACTCGCGGTCTGCGATTTCGCGCATCTCTTCCTCGTGTTCGGTCTGGGCCTGGAGGTAGTCGGCGAGGTCGGCGGCGGACAGGCCGGCGGGCCAGGGCCCGGTCACAGCTGGGTCCAGCCGCGCGGCTCGCTGCTCCCGGCCAGGGGCGTCCACACCTTCGCCTGGGGGCCGTGGGCCTCGATGTCTTCGAGGATGGCGGCGCCGAGGGGGACGTGGGCGCTGAGGCGGGTGACGAGGTCGTGGTCGGCGGTCATGCGCCGCAGGTCCGCGATCCGGTTGGCCAGGGTGGTGCGGGACGCTCCGGTGAGGATGAACAGGACCCTGGGGAAGCGGGGGTAGGAGCGCTGCCAGGCGAGCACGGCGCCCTGGTCGGCGACGGTGCCGCGCCGACCCAGGGGCTGGGGGGTGTAGTCGTGGAAGCGGGCGTAGGTGATGAGCTTGCGGGCCAGGCGCTCGCTGCTCATGGTGGTGCGGTCGATCTCCACGAAGGCCCGGTACTGCAGGCGTCGGGGGCTGGTGGCGGTGTAGTGGAAGACGGCGTCGGCGATCAGCCGGTCTTCGCCGGCGGTGTCGGGGAGGCGGTGGGTGACCTCGGGCACCCAGTCCAGCGGCTGGTACTCGTCACCACGCTCGCGGGCGTCGGTGAGGAAGGCGAGGTGGGCGCGGACACCGGTGAGGATGTGGGCGGCGCGCAGGGAGGCGGCCTGGGCGGACGGGATCGGGGTGGCGGTGCGGCCGCGGAGTTCGGGCCAGTCCCCGACGGTCTGGTGGCCGGCGGGGGTGAGGAAGTGGGCCTGGAGGCGGCCGGGGAGCACGGCGTGGGTGATCAGTCCCTGCTCACGCAGCGGAACCAGCACGTTGTGGATCTTGCGGGGCGGGGTGTTGGGGATGAGCATCTGGTGGAGCTGGGTGCTGGTCAGCAGCCGGTGCTGGGCGATCAGGGCCAGGACCTGGTGGGCGTGGGTGTCCGCGGTGGGGGGCTGGAAGACGGCCGTGGTCATGCGTACTGCTCTCCCGTGTTGTCGGTGTCGGTGGGTGCGGTGCGGGTGGTGAGGAAGGAACGAACGGCTTCCTCCTGGGCCAGTGCCATCGCGGTTCGCTCGGCCAGGGGCAGGGCGGCGGTGTGGGCGTGCGCGGCCTTGCGCAGGGCGCCGACCTGCCCGGGCCGCGCGAGGTCGCCGAATACCTCGGCCAGCTCGGGGCCCCGGATCGGCAGGGGGCCGACCCGCTTCCCGGCGACGGTGAAGGAGGCGTAGTGCCTGAACCGCTCCAGATCGGCGACGTCGCGGGGGCTGACGGTGCCCGGCCACTGGTCGGTGATCTGCGCGATGGCCTCCATCGATCCGGCCGTGGTGGACAGGCACGAGGCGTTCTGCAGAAGGGCGGAGCGGGTGGCCGGGTTGAGGCGGTGCATCAGCTGGGTCATCCCGTACAGGCGACAGCCGAACTTCCTCAACTGCTCGGTGATCTCCGCCAGCACGGTGGAAGACCCGTCCAGGGAGATCAGTTCGTCCAGGTAGAAGCGGAACGCCCGCCGCTTGGCCTCGGGCAGATCGCCGCGGGACAGGCCAGCGCGCAGGAAGTCGTGGACGATCAAGGAGATGAGGAGGCGGTCCGTGGGGCCGGTGCCCGGCGGGCAGACCCACAGCACCTGGCCCTCATCCATGGCGGAGCGGATGTCGTACCCGCTGACGGGGCATCCGAGGAACGCGCGGGTGACGGGGGAGGCCGCGAGGCGCTCCAGCGGGTTCAGCACGGTCAGCAGCGCGTCCCGGGGGATGTCGGGGAACGTGGCCGTCCACCACTTGCGCCCCTCCGTGTCCAGGCCGGCGAGGGCGAGGTGGCGGAAGGTGGGGTCGGTCAGCAGCGCCCGGACCTGGAAGATCGTCGCCTGCTGTTCGGGCACCTGCGCGAGAACGGCCTGGGAGTTGACGGCCACCAGGGCCTCGACGGCCTTGGTCAGGATGGTGAGTGCGCGCGGCGCGGTGACGTCCCCCCACCCCAGAACGCCGGCGAAGGCCTCGACGGTGGCCGTGGTCACTTCGTGCGGCGGCTGCCCTGCCGTCATGTCCAGCAGGTTCCAGCAGCTGAGCATGTCCCCGTCCTTACGGACGGTCAGATCGAACAGCGCGACCCGGTCGATGATGTCCTCGTGGGCGAGGTAGCGCGCGACGTCCGTGAAGGAGTCGCCGTGCGGGTCCACGAACGCCAGCCCGCGTCCGTTGTGGGCGCTGGCGACGGCATGGACCTGGGCGCGCATCGTCTTGCCCCAGCCGGCCTTGCCCGACTGAATCTCGAAGAGGGTGTCGTCCTCGTGGGTGGCCAGCAGCCGTTCCCGGCCGTCCGTCCCCCGGTACCAGCCCTGGGGCAGCAGATTCTCCCCGAGGGCGTAGGTGGGCATCTCGGTCTTCAGTAGCGGCAGACGGGCCGTGGTGGTCGGCGGCTTCAAGAGCCCGGCCAGTTCGTCGATGTGCGCCCACCCGCCGCGGGCCGGGCGCATCACGGCCGTCGCCCACTGCTCATCGAACCGGCGCCGCCACGGCCGGCGGTCGGGGCCGAAACGCAGAGGACCGGCGGACCAGCCGAGCGTGGCGAGGCGGGAGGGGCCCGCGTAGACGTCCATGGCCGCCCCGATGCGTGCCAACCGTGCCTCCGCACGCCCGGCCGCATCCGAGGCACAGCGCACCAGGATCTGCACCCGCACCAGACCCGGGCTGTGCGCGAGCTTCCCCAGCACCGCCTCCCGCTCGACGCGACGGGGCTGAGGGGACATCACCATCTGCCCCCGAGGGCTGCCGCGCCACTCGGACGGGTCCAGCAGCTTTCCCATGGCGACCGGCAGACTGTCGGCCGGCTCGCGGGTCAGCCAGCGGGCCTCACGCTGGGCTTCCCGGCGGGCCTGGTCGCGGGCGCGCTGCATAGCCTGCATCCGGCGTACGGCAAGGTGCCAGCGCGGCGCGGGGGAGAGATCCACGCACACCTCGGCGACGTCGCCGAGCTCCGCGTTCAGGTCGGCGACCGCGTCGATCAGAGGCTGGAGGGGATCGGGGTCCAGCGGGACCTCGCGCAGGCGCGAGCCGGGCTCCCCGTGCAGGGTCAACACCGCGCGTACGACGTGGGCGCGCCGCTTGTCGGCCACCGGGGCCGTCCGCTTCACCTCGACCCGGGCCCCGTAGGGGGTCTGCTTCAGCAAGGCATGCGCGGTCGCCGGGGCCTCGATCCGGTAGACCAGGGGTCGCTCCCCGTCGGCGCGCAGTCGCAGCCTCACCGAGCGCGCCCGGCGCGGCGTCCACCACGGACCCGAGCCAGCCGCCCGCACCAGTTGCATGCCCTGCCGCCAGATCTGCTCGGCATCCGGCTCGAAGGCCGGCGTCGGCTCCAGCTGGAGGTAGGTGCGCCGCGACAGGGCCTCGGCGCTCAGGCGCCGTTGCAGGTGCTCCCATCCGATCAGGGCGGCAGCCGTGAGCAAGGCCAGCCACCAGGAGTTCGCCAAGGTCCAGCGAGCGAGCGCCGCCAGCCCGTCCCACAGCGCGGCGCCCAGGGGCAGGACCGCCATGGCGGTCAGGTGCGGTTCCATGATCCTTGTCCGTTCTGGGTGTAGTGGAGGGTCGCGGTGCGACCGTCGAGGAAGGTCCCGGCCGGGTTCGCGCCGGCCCACACCAGCCGCACCACGGCCTCGGCCTGTGTCCGCTCACCGCCCGCGGGGGCTGGGGTGTCGCGGCGGGCGGTGGCGGCCTGGACCCGCACCTGCGTGTAGCCGGCGGTCTCCGCCGTCCAGGCCTGGCGGCCCAGCTCGAGCAGTTGGCGCTCGTCGTCCGGCGGGAGATCGGGTGGGCTGGCCTGGTCCAGGGCCTGCTGGATGATCGGGTCCGCCGTCGGCCCGGACCCCGGCGGCGGGAGCTCCCGCGCCACCGCGCCGCCATCACGGGCACCGGGCCCGGCCGACGGCCCGGTGGGGCCCGGTACCACCGGAGCGGCGGAAGACGCCGAGCCGGCGGAGGCCCGCGGTGACGGGGGAGCGACGGACGCGGCGGCCGACGGCGCGGCCGGGCCCGAAGGTCGGGCGGGGCCCGTCACCCTGGGCACCGCTGCATCCGTGCCGGGCCGGATGCCGTGTGCTCCCGCATACAGCAGCGCCAGCCCGGCGGCGGCCAGGACGGCCGCGGCGGCGATCAGGCGGCCGCCCGACCACGCGTGTGCGGTCACAGGAGCCTCGCCCCTCCCGCGTAGTCGGGCATCGCGGTGACGGGGTCGATCCGCACCTGCTTCCCAGGACGGGGCGCGTTGATCATCTTTCCGTCGCCGAGATAGATCCCGACGTGGTGGATGGTCGAATCCGAGGTGGGGCTGTAGCCGTAGAAGATGAGGTCGCCCGGGCGCAGCGCCCCGAATCCGGCGGACGCGGGGATCCGCCGGCCCGCGCCGGCCTGTTCGGCCGCGGTGCGCGGCAGCATGATCCCGGCCTTGGCGTAGGCGTACTGGGTCAGGCCCGAGCAGTCGAACCCGACCACGGTGCCGCCGTCCTGCCCGCCGGGCGAGCAGCAGATCCCCGTACTCGGACCTTCGGGCCCGCCCCCGCCCCAGGAGTAGGGGATGCCCTGCTGGGCCAGCGCGGCCTGGACGACCGCCCCGACGTTCCCCGACGGCAGCGCCGGCGTGGTGCCGAGGGCGTCGTAGCGGTCGATGCCCGACATGACGTCGTCCACATACGCCCAGGACAGGTTGTAGGTGTGGATCGCGGCACGCAGCTGCTCCCGGTCACCGAGGTTGCGCCCGTCGCCGCAGAGGTAGACGGCGGCCGATGCGGCGGCGTCGTCCGCGTTGTGCGGACTGATCTGCCCGTCCTTGTTGACGTCCTTGCCGTAGGCGCGGAACGTCTCGGGCAGGAACTGGAAGGGGCCCACCGCCCGGTCGAAGGCGCTGTCGTTGTCCCAGCGTCCGCCGTCGGTGTCCCGGATCGCGGTGGTGTTCCCGCCCGCGTCGGAGCCGTCCAGACGGGGGCCGGTGATGATCGGAGAGATGTCCCCGCTCGCCCCGACGAGGTGCCCGGCGGCATGGTCGGATTCGACCCGGGCGATCCCCGCGAGGACCTGCCACCGCATCCCCCGACACCCCGGCACATAGGACGTGACCTGGGCGGCGCCGGTGAGGTAGGCGGCGAACATCCTCTCCGGGATCCCGGCCGCGGCCGCGCTCACCGACGAGCCGGCAGGCGCGCCCCCGCGGGCCCGGGCGGCGGCCACCACCAGCACCGGAGCGGTGCAGCACGCCGCCACCATCAGCAGCACCCCCAGACATCCCAGCTTCTGCCACCTCTTCACCGCTCACCGCCTTCACGCCGCCGCCGCTCCGCCGCGCGGGCGTCGAAGATCGCGCGCAGCCGCGCCGCGTTCGCCGCCTGCGCCCGTGCCTCCCCGTCAGCCGCCCCCGGCTGGCTGCTGCCCGCGTCCCGGGTGCCGGCCTGTTGGGCAGTGGCGGCGGGCGCGGCGGGCCGCCGCCGCGGCGCGGGCTCGCGGCCGGCTTCGGCGCGTGGCGCCGAGATGCTCGTGCGCGGGGTGCTCTCGCGGCCGCTGGAGGAGGCGGACAGGGGGGCGGTGGCGATGGCGGCGGCCATCGCGGTGTCCCGTACCGACCCCATCGGGTCGTGGACCTGCCAGGCGGTCGCCAGGCGCTGCCCGGCGTGGTCGACGCCGTTCCGCACGATGCGGCCGCCCTCCGCCCAGCGATCGGCGTCCTCACGGACCTGGTGCGCCGCCACACGCAGTTGCGTCCGGGCGTCATCGGTGAACTCGCTGGCGGCCCCGCGGGCGCGGCCCAGGTTGCGGGGAAGCCCGAAGGTCGCCCCGTAGGCCAGGCGCGCGGTACGCGAGGCGACCCGGTAGCCGCGCAGCCGAGAGGCGCGGGCATGGATCCGGGATCCGAGCAACGGCCGGTCGGTCGCCGGATCGTGCAAGACCTCCCCAGTCCACTGATCCGCGACCACCTCGCCCGCCCCGCCGCCGCTGCCCCGGGCGGCGCCGGCCAGAGCGTGGGACGCGGGGTGCTGGCCCGGCTTGGGCCCGATCAGCGCCGCGTGCCCCATCCGCAGTGCGACGGCGAACGGCGCCAGGCCGCGCTTTCCCTCGGCGAGGGCATCGCCGATGAACCGGCCGGGGGACATCGGCATGCCCACCCCGTCGCTCATCGCCGTGAGACTGCCCAGGGACGCCAGCCGCGCGCCGAACGTGCCGTGCGCCGACGACTGCCCGCCCCGGTGGCGGATTCCGCCGCTGGCGGACCCGTGTTCGGAGAGAGCGGCGCCGATCTCGGAACTGTCACCGCGCAGGTGGCTGCCGCCGACCTTCCGGTAGCGCATGCGGGTGGCCACGCGCTGCCCGAGGCCGGACGCCGCGGCCAGCACCCGCCGGTGCATGACCAGGAACGCGACAGCGATCGCGTCCAGCAGCAGGAGGCGCTCCACCATCAGGTCGGCGTCGCTGTCCGAGAGGATCGCGTCGACGGCGATCCCGAACATCGGCAGGCACAAAGCGGCCACGAAGGACACCAGAGCCGAGGCGATGAACACCCCGAGCCACCGCCACAGCAGCATGCGGGAGGGGCCCGGGAGCATCGACCACACCCAGGCGATCGGACCGCCGGCGGCGGCCGCCGCGTCGGCGCCCTGCGCGCCGAGCATGACCACCGACATCGACACGATCATGAGCGTGACCACGAGCACCGCGACCAGCAGGGCAGCTACCGACCACACCCGATCCCAGGTCGGAGTCTGCGCGTACTCGGCCGCCTGCTCCCCGACGGACCCCGCATCCTTCAGGTCCTTGATGAGCTGCAAGAACGCGGCATCCTTGGTGTCCGCCCCGCGAGGGCCGTTCCCGTTCTCGCAGAAGTCCTTCTCGACATCGTCCATCCGCGCGCAGGGGTTCTCGCAGTACTCCTTGGCCGACCCGTGCAGCAGCTTGCACTCCGATTTGGCCGACCCTTTCTGGCTGCCGCCGGCTTCCTTCACCTGGCGCTCGCACGCCTCCTTGATGGGGCCGAAGGTCCCGGAACACCTCGACAGGTCCACCTCGCCCTGCTCTTGCTTCTGCTTGGGCCGGCTGCTCTCGACCCACTTCAGATGGGCTTTGTAGGCGTCGGCTTCCCCCGCCTTGTGGGGATCGAGGACACGGCCGTACTGCAGGAGCATGTACGGCTTGACCACCAGACTGTCGGTCAGCGCGCGCTGGACCGGGTCGACCACCGATTTCGCCTCGGCCTTCTCCTGCACGCAGGCCTCGTGCGCGGGTCCCACCGCGCTGTCACAGGGCCGGCCACCGCGTGCGGGTGTGCCGAAGTAGGAGGCGGTGGTGATGGACGCCACCTCGACGGCGGCCTGATGCGTCTGGTCGAGCGGGCCGTCCTTGCCCAGCAGGTAGTCAGGCCGCACGAACGCGCCGGCGGCCAGAGCCGCGATGACCAGGGTCAGCGCGATCTCCCCCAGCCCGGTGCCGGCCTTCCCCCGGACGAACAAGATCAGCCCGAACACGAACGCCCACGCCAACAACAAGCCTTCGAGGCCGAGGGGGGCGACCACGTGCCGCTCGTAGGCGTCGGCGATCTGCTGCGCCGGCCTGGTCAGCAAGGTGATCAGCGGGAAGCGGAACACGAAGGAGATCAGCCACCCGCACAGGCCGACCAGCAGCCGCACCAGGGTGAACAGCCCGCCCAGGACCAGGCGCTGGATATCGCCGACCACATCAAGATCCGGCATGCGCCCCGTCACAGCCAGATCGACCGCCGGGATCCCCCCTTGGGGCTGCGAGGAGACGGGCATGGCCTCCAGCTGATAGCTGCTGAGCGGCACCCCCTCGCCCGTCATGATGTCCAACGGCCCCAGCAGGCCCCCGCCCGCGCCGGACCCATCCGCGGTCGCGGCCGCGGCCACCGCCATGTTCGTCACCAGAAACATGACGGTGAGCAGCGCGACGAACCCGGCGGCGCGCAGCGTCCCCCGGTCCAGCCTGCGCCGGCCCCTCACAGCCGCCGCCCGGCGGCACTCACCAGAGCGATCGCGGCCGCGACAGCGACAGTGGAGAACAGCAGCAGCGCGGACCGCGCATCCAGCCCCGGCAGCCCGGCCACACCCGGCCCGGCCGGCTGCGACGCGGCGACAGCGCTGACGGGCTCGGACACACACGGCCCGGGCACCGCCCCGGCGCCCCGTGCACATCCGGCATCCGCCCGGGCGGCATCCACCCCGGCCGCAGGTGAAGCGGTCGGAGTGTGGGGCAGGGCCCACGCGGCAACGGTGCAGGCCAACAGCAGGGCGGTGACGGCGCCCACCAGCAGCAGCCGCACACCCGATCGGTACGTCATGAGGTCCCCCCGGTGGCCGCGGGCTGCGCCGCGCGGCCGGGTGTGGTGAAGATCGATTCCTTGATGCGGGGCACGGGCGGGACGACGACCTTGATCCGGCCGACCTGCATGCGCGGGTCGCGCAGCAGCATCTCGCCCTCGCGGCCGGCCTGACCGACCGGGGAAAGGCCGGTGGTGACCAGCCGGATGAGGTCCTCGTCCTCGCCGTCCAGGCCCAGAAACCGCAATCCCTTGACCGCGCGGGCGCGGTCGGCGGTCCGGGCCAGGAACCGGTAGGCGACCAGGCCCGCGTCCTTGCCCAGCTCGTCGGCGTCGTGCGCCCCGAGGAAGACACCGGCGCCGTGCTTGCGGCCGTCGTGGAGGATCTCGTGGACCAGCGCCGAGCCCTCCGCAGAGGAGGTCAGCCAGTACACCTCGTCCAGGGAGACCAGGCAGAACCGCGACGGATCGGTGAACGCCGCCTGCCGGGCGACGGCCGCGATCAGATACAGCACCGCCCGCCCGATCAACGCCTCCAAGGGCTGCTGGCGCAGCACCTCGACATCGGCGAACGCCTCCCGCGGCGGCAGGGTCAGGCCGGTGGTGGTCACCACCACCATGTCGGCACCGAGATCCCCATCGAGCGTGACCGGCGGCAGACTCGGGTCGAAGACCATCGCCGCCAGCGGATTGGTCCGCACGATCCGCAGCAGATCCGCCATGGTGGCGGCCGCATCCCCCCGAGTCGAGCCGGCGCCCGAGGCCGCGAGCGAGGCCAGGACGTCGAGGACCTTGCCCATGGACGGCTCCGGCCCGCCGCTGACCTCCTCCACCGCGTGGTGGAGCACGGCCCCGGCAGCCGTCATCGCCCCCACCCCCAACTGCAAAGTGAGGTAGGACAGGGCGTAGTGGGCGCCGACCGGCCCGCCGAACACCCGCAGCGGGTCGATGGAGATCCGGGCCTCCGCGGCGTCGATGATCTGGCAGCGCTCACCCATCGCCGTCCGCGCAAAGCCGGCCCACTCGCGCATCGGGGTCCGGTCGATGACGATTGCCCGCCCGCCCCGGTCCACCACCGCCTCGGTGACCAGCTTCTCCAGCACGCTCTTGCCCGCACCGAGATCACCGATCACCGCGCTGGACGCCGACGCGTTGACCTGCGGGGCATCAGCCGGATTCAGCAGCACCGGGCGGATCGTGCCGCAGTCCAGGTCGTAACCCACCATCATCCCGGCCGGATCACCCACCCGCGACAGCGTCAGAGCACCCGAGGCGGCCCAGTCCTCCGACAACTGGTGCTGCGTGAACTGCCCCAGCTTCGGAGCTCGCACCGTCCCGGGCAGGCCCAGCGCGAACAGCTCCTCCTGCATGCCGTACGGACGCTCCACCCGGTAGTCGCCACCCGACAAGGCCGCCGACAGCTCCCGCGCCCGCGCATCACACGTCCCCGCGTCCGGCCCCCACACACTGAGCACCGTCACCGATTGGACCTCGACCTCCACCGACGTCCTGGCCATCCGCGCGTCCTGCTCCGCCAGATCCCCCGCAGCATCCGGCAACGAGTGCGGCATCCCAGTCGGCTGCGCACCGTACTGATCCGCCTGGTCCAGCAGCTCGCGCTTCTTGCGCTGGACCTGCGCCCGCGCCTTCTTCGCGGTGACCACCCGCAGATCGACCGTGACATCGACCGGGAAGGGCAGGGCCTCCAGCTGGGCTAGGACATCGGCGGCCCGCACCGACACCGCCGGCGGGATCTCCGCCAGCACCAAGTGCGCCTGGTACCCAGTGCCGGCCTCGGACTCCACCTGAAGCCACCGGCGACCCAGCGGCGACGAAGCCGCCGACCGCCACCACGGGCTCCTCGGCTTGGCCTCCTTGGCGCCGGCGCCCATCTCCTGGCCGCCCTCGGCCAGGCGGACCATCCCCAGATCCGCGTACGAGGGCGACAGCAGACTGCCCTCCCGAACCCTGCTGCCATACAGCCGGCTGTGCTCTGCGTCCGACAGCAGTGGCTCCTCCGCCAGGCCCCGGCAGAGCGCGTGCTGGAGCATCCACACGATCTCGGCCGCCGACGCGGGCCGAAGGCCCAACCCTCCGCCCAGGGAGGTCTGGATCCGCTCAGCCTCCACAACGGCCGCCTTCACCTCCGCCTCGGCCACTGGCACCGGCGGGAGATCCAGAGCAGCCGACAGCTCCGCGTACAAAGCCGTCAGGGAAGCGCTCGCGGATCCGCCCTTGGCCGCCAGGGGCACGGCCAGCCACAGCGTCCGCTCGTGCATCTCCTGACCGGTCAGCAGATCGACCGTCGCCGCGCAGGTCTCCGCCCACGCGGGCAGCCGCTGCCAGTCGACGTCGGCCACCATCCGCTCGGCGATCTCCCCGGGATCCGTCCGGGCCGCGAGAACAAACAGGCGCGGCTCCATCCCGGGCATCGACCGCACCAGCGAGGTGATCCGCCCCAGCAGGTCTTGGTGCACCCGGGCGGGCAGGTAGCCGCCCGGCAGCGCGGCCACCCGCCACACCGCCCACACCCGGCCCGAGGCCGACCACAGCAGATGCCCCGCGATATGCCGGAAAGGCGTCCTCATCACGCCGCCCTCCCCGCACCGTCGGCGAGCAGCCGCGCAAGACCCGAACCGGCAGCCGCCCGCCCGCCGGCAGGCACCTCGACCACGGCCACCGTCCCGGCACCCGCCGGACCGGTCACGAGGGCGGGGGTGATGACGAACCGGGCACGCAGGCAGGACGGCTGCCGGTCACGGGCCACCCGCCCCCCAATCCGCCCGGCCGGATGCCTCAACAGCAGTGAACCCACCCCGAGCACAGCCGTGAACGGGTTCTGCCCGGCGATCTGCGCCCCGCGCACCGCCCACACCGCACCCAGCCACAGAGCGATCGGCACCGGTCCCGCCCACGACCACCAGTCGAACGTCTTGATCAAGGCGAAGGCCCCGCCGCCCAGCACCACCAGCTGCGCCGGGGTGTAAGGGCCGAACGGCAGCGTCCAGTCACCGAGCTTGCCCAGCACCCACGGATGCCGGCGCGCACTGGTGTAAGCACGCGCGACGCGCACCCGCTCGGCCCCGCTCACAGAACCCCTCCGCTGCCGCCAGCGACAGGGTCAGGGGTGACCACGACGGTGACAGCGCCAGCGCCCTTGGCCGGGTTGTTGATCTCGTCCTTCACCGCGCCGGACAGCGACTCCCGCGCCTCGTACAGGCCCAGGGCGAGCACCATCGCGATCAGCGCGCCGATCCCGGCCTTCAGCGAGAAGCGGCGGGCCACGGTCACCACGACCACCACCGTCAGCGCGACCTTCAGGCCCTTGTCGCTCCACCCGGCGAGCGTCCCGATCAGGGAGTCGCCCAGCTTGTCGAGCTGGCCCGCGAGGATGAACTGCTTCATCGCGCACCTCCCGCGACCGGCGCGGCCACCGAACCGGACGGGGCAACGGCCGGCGTTGCCGCACCAGCGGCCCCGCCCTTCAGGGCGCTGATCTCCCACCGCCCGGCCCGCGTGGTCACCTCCAGTTGATAGACCAGCGGCCACCGTGTTCTGGCCCGGTCCTCACCGGTGACCCGCACCCGCACCCGCGCCCGGGTTCCGTCGGCCGGAACCTCCTTCCCCGCGGCCCGCTCCGTGTCGGACATGACGTCCTCGACGTCCACCCGCACGTAGCCGGCAGCCGCCGGAGCCGACAGACGCACGCCGGGCGAGAGGTAGCGCTCCAGTCCCGCGCCCTGCCCGCCCGCGAGGTAGGTGCGCAGGAACTCGCCGAGCGACGCCGACAGGGCTGCCCCGGAGGGGACGGCGTGGGAGAACGGGCCGGCCGCGGTTTCCGGCGAGGACTCGGGGGCGGACACCTCCGCCGGCGAAGCGGAGACACTCAGCGGCCCGCCGTCCCGGCCCCCGGTACCGGACACCGCGAAGTACCGAACAACCGGCCCGGTGCCTGCCGCAGGCTCCGGCGCCGGACTCGAAGCCGCCGGGGCAAGAGGGCTGGCGTTGGTGAGGGCGGCGACGACCACAGTCCAGCCGTCGGGGGAGGACACGGTCCGCACGGGTACCACCCGCAGTGCACCAGGCGTCGCCTCGCCGCGAACGCGCTTGGGGAGCTGTACGGAGGGTGCCATCGACCGCAGGGCCGCAGCCACGGGGCTGTCGGTCTCTGCTGCATCGGAGCGCAGCCACAGCTCCACGAACAGCGCCGCCGTACCGGCCGGGTCGGCCGGCAACCTGGATGCGCTGTCGGCGTGCGGAACCGACGCAGCCTGAGCAACGGGGCCTCGCGGCATCACGAGGGCGACAGCCAGGGCCAGCGGCCCAGCGGCCAGCGCCGCCCAGGCCCCGATCCGGGCAAGACGCGGACCGCTCGTCGAGACGGTCCCGCTGACGGGAACGGTCTCCGGACGGGAACGGCGCAACGGCTGCGGGGTTGCGGCCTGCGGCGCTCGCCGTAGGCGACGCGAGGGCCGAGGGACAGGGCTCATGACAATGCCTTCCGTGGAGGTGCTCGTTCTTCTTGCACCCCACGAAACGGCGGTCTCCTCACCGGCCAGCTCACCACTGCCAGCCCCCCGGCGTCACGGGAAGGAAACAGTGCTGCTGGTGAGTCACCGGTGAGCTCACGCCATCCAGTGAAAACTCCCCACCCCAGGTCAGAGCCCTGCCGACAGGACTTCACCGGTGACGAACCCGGCCCCCGGCGAACTCACCAACCACCTCACCGCTCCCACCACCGCGGGCCGGCCGGGAGCCGATCCGGCGCGCCTGCGGCCGAAGCGACGAGCGGTGCGGCCGATCACGGGGCCTCCTTCATCCCGCAGGGCATCGCGCCTGCAGGACGGCGGATACCTTGTCAGAGCCAACTCCTACAGCCCCGGCCACTGCCCCCACCCCGGCCAGCGCCGACTGGCCGCCGCCCGAAGTGGAGGACACATGTGCACCTGCGGAGCCCTGCCCGACCACGACGAGTGCTCAACCTGTGCCGTCCCTGCAGCGTTCGCCGGCTCCCCGGCCGAGGACGAACCGCCCAGGCCGTCCCCGACCCACACCTCGGCGTACCCGGACGAGCCGCCCTTCTGAGAGGGAGTCGCACAGCGCACCGACCGGGTCCGGGTGCCGGCTCAGCGGGGGAAGTCGCCGGATTCTCCTGACCGAGCGGCGTCGCTGCGCCGTGGGCGTGACAGGCCAGCACGAGGCCACCCCGACACAAGGCCGCTGCCGCGCGCGGCCCGACCGAGGTGGCCGTCCGCCGCAAGCCGACTGCCTGCCATCGACACGGTGATCGGCGCCCGCGATGCCTTGGCCCTGTCCACGGGGTTCGCCGCACCCCCTGCCGACCTGCGCGGCTGAGGGGGAAGCAGTGGGGGAGGTAGGAGGGGGATATTGAGGGGGACGCAAGAGGGGGAAACTGACCGGGACACCGACCTGATTCCGGACCTTGCATTTGCACTGGTCAGGCGCCCTTTTCGGTGGTGGTGACCGGCCAGACTTTATTTGAGTAGGGGAGGGAGTGGTTGGGGGAATGGAGGTGGTTGGCTTCTGCAGGGCGCCTGACGGATAGGCGGGACCGGAAGCGACCCGGTGGGCTGCGATCAGCTGCTAGCCATCTCCCGCTGGCCGCCCGTGGGCGGTCAGGCTGGGTGGCGTCGGGACGGTGCCGAGCCTGAGGGTCGCATCCGATCGCGTCGCAGCGCAGTTCCTCCTGGAGAGCCGGGAGCGGTACTGCGTGAAGGGGTCCTCGACCGGGGCCAGGGTTCGTGCCTTGGCGTTCGGCTGGTGCTGGTATCGGCGGGCGGTCACGTGGCGGGCGTCGACCAGGAGCAGCTGGATCCCCGCGGGCGCGAGGGAGTTGCGGTCGACACCGAAAGTGTGGCGGCCGACGTCGTGCCGGCGGCGTCCGTGGCCGGTGTGCCTATGCCGCTGGCCCGGCCGGGCTTTGGGGAGGAGCCGCTTGGTCGTGCGGGTGCTGATGTCGTGCTGTGCGACGAGGGGGCTTCTAGGCGAAACCAATGTGGCCGACGCCCACTTCCGCTGCAAAGCGGGTGGCAAGGGCGCCGGCCGACCGAAGAACACACCACGAGAGAACCCGCGTGCATCATCAAGGCGAGCATAGCGCCCGGCCCGGGTGCAGGCACGCACCCCAACGCTCCTTGGATGCGATAGCATTTTTCTCCTTGCGTAGGGGTCTCGTCGGACCCTCACGGCACGGTGCGCGCCGGCGTACCTCACCCTCCGGAGGTCGAGACCCGTGATCCGCGCTGGACGGACCGCCGTGGGCCGGCGCGAGCTTGCTGACGCGCTGGGGATGACATGGCCGACGTTCCGACGGCTCAAACCGCACGATGCCGAAGGCTTCCCCGAGCCGGTCAGTTCGGAGGGGGCACTGGTGCTGCTGTGGGACCTGGAACAGATCACCGCCCACCGAGACGGCAGACCGCAGCCGGCCCTTCCGCCCGAAGAGGACGACGAGGACCTGCTCGACCGGCGCGAGGCCGCCGTTGTGCTGGCCGTGAAGCCGCGCAGCATCGACAGCTACAAGACCGACCCGCGCCTCGCCGACCACGTTGTTGTGGTGGGCGGGGTCGAGCACTGGCCCCGCGGCGTGCTGCGCGCCTACGGAGCCACCCGAGGCACCATGACTGCGCCCAGCGGCCGACCCACCGGATCCGGCGACATGGTCCCCCGGGACCTACTCCCCGGACGCATCGCTGAACTCCTCGACGCCGACCCCGCGGTGACTGCCGCCCACGCCGTCGACGTCCTCGGCGTCTCCACCTCCACCGCGCAGAAGCACCTCCAGCACGAGCGGGCGGCACGCATCGCCGCACAGATGCACACCGAGCCTGGTCTCCGTGCCGAAGCGGCCGCAGACCGCCTCGGCTACCCACCGGCACTCCGCCGCAGCGCCGTGAAGGCAGCCCAGCAGCTTCACGACAAGCACTGACACCCCAAGACCCCGGAGGGGGCCTGGCCGCCCGGCCGGGTCCCTCCGGGCTTTCTCGGCCCGGTGGGGGCGGGCGTTGCGGGTCCGGTGCCGGTGGGGTGGCCGGCTCCGCTGCGCTGCGCCGGCCACCCCACACCGTGGTTGTGGCGGGGAAGGCCCCGCGGAAGACGTGCCGGACTCCGCTTCGCTGCGTCCGGAACGAGCGCTGCGCGCTCTCACGCCTCCCGCGGGGCCTTCCCCGCCACAACCACGGTGGCCGCGTGCCGCACTCCGCTGCGCTCCGTCACTCCGCTTCGCTGCGTAGAGCGCCCGCCCGGCTCCGCTTCGCTCCACCAGCCGTGCACTCTCGGCGGCACGCGCTGCGGGGTGGGGAGGGGCGGGAGATGCGAGCGTACGCGCTCCGCGCGCACCCCCGCATCTCCCGCCCCTCCCCACCCCTTGCCCTCCGCGCTCCGCGCTACGGGGCTGGCCGGCACCGGACCCGCAATGCCCGCCCCCACCGGGCCGTAACCACGTCTGACCTGCGGATACATCACTCTTTCGAGTCGGCCGCGAGGGGCTGATCCCACCTCGGATGATCCTTGATTGCGGTAGAGTTCTCTTGTCGGTGAGAGAAAGTGGCAAGCCCACCGGCCGAAGAACCCACCCCCTATCCAAGGGAGAACCATGTCCCCTACCAAGGCCGTCGAGTTCGGGCTGGTGATCCAGCCCGACGGCTGGTTCGAACTCGCCGACTGGACCCCCAACACGACTCCGGCCGCCACCCTTGGCTGCGACCTCACCCACCCCATCCCCCTCAGCCGTGAGATCACGCTGTGGGTGGACGAAGACGCCCTGATGAACGGCAGGCCGGTCAATGCTCCGGCCACCCCGGTCCTGCGGTCGCTCGGCGCTATCCAGTTCCCCTACTTCGGCGCGGTCCTGCTCACCGGACCCACCGACCACGACACGGCATGCGAAGCCAACGGCCTGAGGGAGGACCAGGCCCTTGCGCTCATCGAGCAGTACCTCACCCGGGCCGCCGTCAAGGTCCCCCAGCAGCGCACCTGCTGAGACCCAGAACGGCCAGCAGGGTGACTGCCCTCCGCCCCGACCGTCTCGCCTGTGGGGCCGGGAGTGGCACCAGCCCCACAGGTCGACCGAACGCCGCAGGACAACCGTGAAGGGGCACGCTCGTGACCAAGTTCCAGACCTCCCACCATGCACGCACGCTCGCCCGCCGCAGCATGACTCTCGTGCGGGCTGTCGGCCGGACCGCCGGTGAGGGACTCCACCACCTGACCGTCATCGCACTGGCACCTCGCGGCGTCGCCGAGGCCGAGTGCGTCATCACCGGCCCCGTGCCGAACGAGGACGACCCGACCGACCCGCTCGTCTACGTGGCCTACCTGTTGGCCGGGACCGCGATGGGCGCGAAGGCCATGTTGACGGCGCGCACCCTGGACCCGCAGGGCGAGGTCACCTACAGGTCGTGGGCGGTGAGCGACCTCGTCGCGCACCCCGCCACGGCCGAAGAGAGCTTCATCGCGTACTGCCTCGGCGAAAACCGCGACCTCACGGACCTGGTCCCCGGCGTGACGTTCGTGGACGCCCCCGCACTCGACTGACCCGGGCCCGGCAGCGAGCACCCCGCAGATCTGAACACGCACGGCCAGCGGCGGGGGAGTGGCACCCCCGCCGCATCCGTAGAACACCCAAGAAGGAGAAACTCCCATGGCACACGAAATCGAGCAGTTCAGCGACGGCACGGCCGCGTTCGTGAGTGCACGTGAAAGCGCCTGGCACCGGCTGGGCACGGTCACCGCCGAAGCGCTGACCGCCGAGGACGCCATGCGCCTGGCCGCCCTTGACAACTGGGACGTCCGGCTGATCGGCCTGCACGCCACCGAACTGACCCCCGACGGCGCGACCGTGCTGGACGTGCCGAACCACCGGGCGAGCGTGCGCACCCACCCCAAGACCGGACGCCCCGAGACCCTCGGCGTGGTCGGCCCCGACTACACCCCGGTACAGAACGAAGAACACGCCGAGTTCCTCAACTTCCTCGCCGACGAGTCCGGAGCCCACTTCGAGACGGCCGGATCCCTCCGGAACGGCCGACAGGTGTTCCTGACCATGAAGCTGCCCCAGACGATGACCATCGGCGCCAGCGACAACGTCGACCTGTACATCGCCGCCTTCAACTCCCACGACGGCAGCAGCGCCTTCCGCATCGTCGTCACGCCGGTGCGCGTCGTGTGCGCCAACACGCTGCGCGCCGGGCTGCGGAGCGCGAAGAGCAGCTACACGGTCCGCCACACCTCCGGAGCGCGCGGCCGCATCGCCCAGGCCCGCCAGGCCCTGGGCCTCACGTTCAAGTACGCCGAGGAGTTCGAGAAGGCCGCCCAGCGCATGCTGGAGACGGAGATGACCACGCCCATGCTCCGGTCGATCGTCGAGGAGCTCTGGCCGGCCACCAACGCGGACAGCGCCCGCAAGAAGACCAACCAGGTCAACCGCTGGAACACCATCCGGAACCTGTTCGAGCAGGCCGACACGCAGGCGGGCATCCGGGGGACCGCCTGGGCGGGCTACAACGCGATCACCGAGTACGCCAACCACGTCGCTCCGGCGCGGGGCGCCAGCCCCGACCTGAAGAGCGCCGCCCGCGCCGAGCGGGTCATCACGGGCACCGCCGATGACGTGATGGAACGCGCGTTCCGCCTGATCACCGTCTGACCCGCGTCAGCTCGACAGCACCTCTCCCGGGGCGGGAGAACCCCTCCCGCCCCGGCCACCCCCCAAAGGCAGGACCACCCATGAGCACCCACAGTGCAGCCCAGCTGATCGGCGGACGCTCCCACCAGTGCGACGCCACGGCGACCTACACCCACCAGGAGCGCCGCGCATACGCGTTGCTCGACGGCATCGGCAGCACGGAAGAAGTCCAGACGTGGACGCGTACGGCCGCCCGCCGACTGGCCCGCGCTGCCGCACGTGCCGGGGCACTGGAAGGCCTGCGGCAGATCCACGCCGCCCGGGCCGCCGAGGTGGCCCCGGAAGGCTGGTACGCGCAGTACATGCCCACGGCCGTGGCCGTCGTGGCCGTCGCCGAGCCCGGCAAGCCGCTTGAGGTGGCCTGGTGCGGTGACGCCCGCGCCTACCTCCTCCCGGAAACCGGCAGCCACCTGGAACGGCTGACCACCGATCACAACATGCGACAGGTCCTTATCGACATGGAGCTTGAGCCCGGACCGTACGCCCGCAATCGGGTGACGTCCTACCTCGGCGACACCAGCCCCAACCCACCGCTCGGATCGGTTCGCGCCCCCAACAACGGCAGGCTCGTACTCGCCAGCGATGGCGCGTACGAGCCTCTCGAAGACGCTCAACTCCCCATCACGGACTACCTGATGGGACGCCCTCACAGGGCCGCCCGGGCCCTGGCAGCGGCCGCCATCGCACACGCCGACGGCCGCGCCGACAACGCCACGGTGCTGATCGCAGATCTCGCCGCGAGGTAGCGGCCCCGAGGCGGTAGCCCAGCGGACCATGACCTCAAATCCAGAGTCAATCCAAGTAACATTTTGAATCACCTCCTCGGGGCGCGGGGTGGTCGGTCAGTTCACCCGGCCACCCGCACCCCTCCCGCTACTGCCAGCCGCCCGCGAAGCGGGCTGGTCCTGGAGGCGAAGCCGGAAGGACTTGGGTGGGGGAGCGAAGCGGACCCACCCAACGGGCCATAGGCCCGGACCCCGTGAAACGGGGTCACCTACGGCCGCGTAGCGGCCCGTTCAGAGCGAAGCCCTGAACCTGTCCGGAGCGAAGCGGAGGACCCCTGCCGAAGGCAGGCCCTGGCCCGGCGAAGCCGGGCCGACCGAGCGCAGCGAGGCGGTTCTCTCCTACGCGCGCAGCGCGTAGGTACCCGCGGAGCGGGTAC
>NZ_JBEPFL010000008.1:0-250298 GCF_040301925.1 Streptomyces sp. NPDC000075 | reverse complement strand
CGCCGCCGCGACGGCCCTGCGCAGCGCGCCGGGGCGTGACACGCGCCGCGGTCGGGGTCGTCGGTGCACGGGATACCTCCGATGGGTCGGTGACCGGGGGCGGCGGGCGGCCCAGGGCGGACCGGGCGGCACACCCCGGCCGGTGATCCCTTCGGCGTGTGCGGGGCCGCCGGTCGTGGTGGCGCGCCCGAACCGGCCGTCCGCCCGGGTGAACGCCTCGCCGGGTGTCCGCAACCGTAGGGGCGGCCGCCGCCGTCCGAGAATGGTGTGACGGCCCACAGGCCGCGAACGGACCTGTACCTCCCGCCCGTTGCACCCCTCAGGCCGCCCTGCTACCGGGCCGGCGAGCGGTTCCATCAGTGTTGCTGATGCGCGGTGAAGCAGACCGCGTTGGACGAGATCACGACTGCGGCTCCAGGATGGCCGCATGACCGTTTCCTCTGCGCTCGCCTCCTTCGCCGTGGTGGCGGGCATGCTGACCGTCATGCCGGGACTGGACACCGCGCTGGTGCTCCGTTCCGCCCTCACCCTGGGCCGGCGGCGGGCCTTCGCGACGGCGGTGGGGATCCTGTGCGGCGTGCTCGTGTGGGGTGTGGCCGCGGCGGCCGGTGCCTCGGCGGTGCTCACGGCCTCCCGTCTGCTGTACGACGTGCTGCGCGTGGCCGGCGCCGCATACCTCGGGTGGCTGGGGATCGGCATGCTCCGCCGGACGCTCAAGGATCGCGGCCGGCCGGTGCCGGAGCACGCCGCCGACCAGACGGGAGCCGCGTCCCCGGAGTCGACCTGGGCACGGTGCTGGGCGCGGGGGCTGGGCACCAGCCTGCTGAACCCGAAGAACGGCGTCTTCTACATGGCGATGCTGCCCCAGTTCATCCCCAGCGGCGCCCCGCATCTCCTCATGGGGGTTGTCCTGGCGGCCGTCCACGACCTGGAGGGGCTGATCTGGTTCAGCGCGCTGATCTGGGGCACCCGCCTCGTCCGCAGGTGGCTGAACCGCGGCTCGGTGCGGCGGGCCATCGACGCGATCACCGGCACGGTACTCGTCGGCTTCGGCATCAAACTGGCCCTCGGAGACGCCTGACCCCGCGCCCGGGGCGTCCTTCTTCTCGCCGCCGCACCAAGTCAGGGGCGCGGCCGCTCCGAGCGGGCCGGCGCAGGCCCGACGGCCGAGTCCGCCATGCCTCGTGGCGGACCGTGGACCACACGTGACCCCTGTCCCGGTCCCGCGGGGAAGTGTTCGCGATGCACGGGACCGGGATAGAACACGGCGCTGTCCCCACCGAACATCTCCTCACCGGCCAGGTAGCGGTACAGCCATTCGGCGAAGGAGAGCGCGTAGCCGGCCCACTCGCCCTCCCTGTTCATGACGGCGATCCCGTCAGGGACTCCGTGGGCTTGGGGAGCCAGAAAGACGAGGTGGCCCTGGTCGGTGCCGGCGAGGGGGATGAGGCCCTGGGCCGACCCGAAGGTGATCTCGGGAAGGCCGAAGATGACGCGGGGGTCGAGACGGGGCTCCACGTCCTGCTGCACCACCTTCTCCTGTGACCAGAGCCGGGAGATCTGCCGCATCCACGTCCCGAGATCCCACCAGCCGTCCGTCGGTCGTAGCAGGTTGAGGTGATGGTTGATCTGACAGGCCCCGTACCTGTCGGCGATCGCCTTGAAGTCCTCGGGCAGCGACCGCCCCAGCTCTCCTTCCAGTCGCAGCCAGGCGGCAGCGTCGGGCCGGAAGTCATTCGACGGGCCGATCATGTCGATGACGGCTCTCAAGTAGTCGGTCATGGCCTCTCAAACTGGTGCCGGGGACAGGTGCCTCATCATCGACCACGCCTCGGGCGGTCCGGCCGGGGGGGATCCCCGGCGCGGCAACCGATGCTCACCCCCGCGCGTCGAACACCACATGGAACGTGAACAGCTCTTCTCGCTCGTACCCCTGCTGATCGGGGTGATCTTCCTCGGCTTCGGGGTCCACGGACTCCGCCTCGCCGGGGAGCTCCGTCGTACGGGTGTCACGGCGGTGGGGCGGGTCGTGCGATACCGCACCCGGGATGACCACGACGGCGCCACGTATCACCACCCGGTCATAGCCTGGACGACCCGCGACGGCCGCGCGTGCGAGCACTCCTCCAGGCTCGGCCGCGGCACCCCACGCATCCCGGTCGGGAACTCGGTCACGCTCCGGTACGACCTGGAGGACCCCAGCCGCTTCGCGATCCAGGGCTGGGACTCCACGACGGCGTACAGGGTGTTCACGGTCCTGGGGACCGCACTCACCGCAGGCGGGCTGGTGACCCTCCTCCTGACCACGTGGTGACCGTCGGCCAGGTCAGGTGCGCGGTGAGGGCGGGGACGGCTATCGGGGGCTGACCGTGACCGTGTACGTGGTTCCGGCGCGGCCGCGGGTGTTCACGGAGACGGTCTGTCCGCGTCCCTCCCAGCTGGAGTCGCCGCCCTGGACCGTGACGCGGTAGCCGTTCGGGTAGGCGTCCCGGGGCACGGTGATCCGGGTGGGCCCCCCGGCGCCCTCGCGGGTGCGGAAGGTGAGGCTGTAGGTGCTGGTGGCCGGGTCGTACGCGAAGCCGAGCGGGTCACCCGCGACCGCCTGCGCGTAGGGCTGGGCGAGCAGCCGGGCCTCGGGCTTCGCCGCCCCCGTCCGGTCGAGGAAGCAGTAGCCGCCGCCCCGGCACCACTGCCACCACGTCCAGCCGCTGGAGAAGCGGTCCAGCGCGGCGGTCATATCGGTGACGAACCGGCGCGCGTGCGGAACGTACGGGTTGCCGCCCCACTCCCCGACGATCACCGGCATGCGGTTGCGGGCCGGGTAGTCGCTGATCGCGGCCTCGTAGGCGGGGATGAAGGTGCCGTCGGGGTCGTAGTCGCCGCCGGTCTCCATCGCGGTCTCGTAGAAGTGCGGGGCGTACCCGGCGTGCGGGTCGTCGATGCGTCCCATGCGCGTGGGGACGCCGAGCCCGACGATGACGGTGGGTTCGACGAACACCCACGACGCGTCGTCGACCAGGCGGACCGCCCGCGCGAGGCGGTTCCACATCTCGGTGAGCTCGCCCGCCTCGAATCGGGCCGCTGCGGCGGGGAGGTCCTCGCCCTCGAGGAACTTCGCGAACGGCTCGTTCATCAGGTCGTAGCCGAGCAGCGCCGGGTGGCGGCCCAGGGCTGAGGCGACCGTCATCCACATGCGGGCGTGCGCGGCACGGAGGTCGGCGTCCTTGTACAGGTGGTCGAAGGCGGCCTGCACGGACGGCTCGAAGTACTCGGAGAACCAGTCCTCGGGTATCGGCGTGAACGGCAGACCCTCGTCGCGGGTGGCCCAGCCGGGAACGCCGCGGGAGCCGAAGTGCGGGCCGTAGACGTCCTGGTGGGCATCGAGGATGACCTTGACGTGGTACCGGTCGGCCCAGTCGAGGATGCGCCGCATCCTGGCGAGGTAACCGCGGTCGTAGTGGCCCGGGGCGGGTTCGAGGTCGTCCCAGAAGAAGGCGAGGCGCGCGAGGTTGAAGCCCCGGGCGGACATGTCCCTGAGGTCGCTCTCGTGGATGCCGGAGAACGCGTCGGCGCCCCGGCCGCTCTTGTCGGCGAGGTTGAATCCGCGCCACTGCAACGCGCGGCCCTGGCCGTCGGCGATGAAGGTACGGTCACCGACCGTGACCCGGTCGGGGGCGCGGCCGGGGGAGCGGTCGGGGTGGGCCTGGGCCTGCGCGGGCAGGGCTCCGAGCAGGAGCGCTGCCACGGCGAGGGCGACGGGGGCGAAACGGGAGGACCGGCGCATGCGGGAGACCCTTTCGGGGCGGATTCTCGGGCGGCGTGTCACTGGCCGGTCGGATGTTACTGATGAGTGGTGCAAGTTCCCATGGTCGTGCGGGAGTCGGCGGAAGACGACGTCCCCCGGCCGCACGGGCGGGAAGGCGGCGGCCGCCGGGGCAGGATGGCGTGGCGCCGCCTCAGACCGGTCAGCCCAGGTGGACGACGCGGGCCCACGGGGGCAGGGTGGGGACGTAGTCCGGGTCCTCCTCGTCGTCCGCGGGGGCGGGGCGGGGGAAGAGGCCGACGACCGTGCGGCAGGACGGCTGGGCGGAGGGCCAGGGCGTCTGCCCGTCCGTCAGGGCCACGATCACGTCCGGCCGGGGGCGGCAGCGCAGCGCCCGGGCGAAACCCGACCGGAGGTCCGTGCCGCCGCCCCCGATCAGCTCCAGGTTCTCGGCCCGGCACAGCGGTGCGGCCACCCCCGCCGCCGCGTCGCAGGAGATCACCGAGACCAGATCGCGGCGGCCGCCCACCGCCCGTGAGATCGCCGCGACCTCCAGCAGCGCCGTCCCGAGTTCGGCGTCACTGACCGACCCGGAGGTGTCGATCACCACGCACACCCGGGGCGGCATCCGCCGCAGGCTGGGAAGAACGACACCGGGCACCCCGGCGGAACGCCGGGACGGCCGCCGATAGCTGTGGTCCTCACCCACCCCCGGCCCGCCGGCGGCCGCACGGACCGCCGCACCCAGCAACTGCCGCCACGGCTGCGGCGGATGGAAGGCCTCGTCCGCCCACCGCCGCCAGCCCTCCGGCGCGTCCCCGGGCCGGCCGGTGATCGCCTCGGCCACCCGGAAGCGCACCGCGTCCCGCTGCTGCCGGCTCAGTCCGTGCGCGCCCTCCGGTCCCAGCTCCCAGGGACGCGTCCAGCCGTCCGCGCCACTGCCGCAGTCCAGCCAGGCCAGTTGCGGAGTGTGGTCGATCATCGAGAAGCCGCGCAGGTACTCCTCCATCAAGAGCCCCTCGGGCAAACCGGCCAAGGCCGGCCGAACGGCCCCGGCGGGCATGGGCAGCCCGTCGCCGTAGATGTCGTCGTTGATCTCGAAGTCGGCGGCGATGTTCTGCCGCAGCCGCTGCCCGGGCCCCTCCTCCCCGTGCTCGCGCGCGTACCGCTCGCCGCGCTCGTGGTGGTCCCGCAGCAGGTGGGAGACCTCGTGCACCCACACGCCCGCCAGCTGCTCCAGCGGGGTGCGCGCCACGAAGGACGGGGAGACGTAGCAGCGCCAGTGGGCGTCCACCGCCATGGTGGGCACCGACCGGTCCTCAACCACGTGCAGCGCGAACAGCGCCCCGGCGAGGTAGGGGCGGACCGTGGCCGCGTGCAGCCGGGCGGCCAGCAGCTTCTCCGTGTCCAGCGGGACCGCGGGGCCGCCGGAGGGCGGGCCCGGGACCGCCGCGCGCACGGGACGCGGGGGCGGGGGAGGGGCCATCGGGCGCGGACGCGGAGGAGGGGCCATCGGACGCGGGTGCGGGCGCGGGTCTGCGGGGGTGGTCATCGGCGCACACCCGTGCCGCTCCCGCGGGCGGCCTTCGCCCAGCGGGCCACCGAGTTCTCCGCCCGCTGGGACAGTCCGACCACCGAGGCGATCCGCTCCACCGCCTCCGGAACCTCCCAGCCGTCGCGCCGGAGCGCGGCGAGCGCCTTCGCCGGACCGACCAGCAGGTCCGGGGCTCCGGTCTCCAACGCCCGGACGAGGACCGCCCAGGCGGCCTCCCACCGCTCGCGTTCCGGACGCGCCCCGACGGCGGCCACCACGCCTTCGAGGGCCGCCTGGCGCAGGTCTCCGCGTTCCGGCAGTTCGGCGGCGGCCGGATCGGCCAGCAGGGAGTCCGGGTCGGGCAGCTCCATCCGGTCGATGTGCGCGAGCAGTTCGAGGCCGGGACCGTCGCCGACCGCGCCCCTGACCAGCAGCGCCAGCACGTCACGGGAGACGGCGGCGGCCGTGCCGAAGGCGAGCAGCGTCATCGCGGCCTCCCAGCTGCGGGGCGAGGGCCACGCGCCGCCGCGCCGGGTCTCGGTCGTCGGCAGCCGGTGGATCAGCGTGGGCCGGGCGGCCAGGAAGCCGCAGACCGCGCGACGGGCGAACGCCACCGCCCCGGTCAGCGCCGCCGGGTCCAGCCGGGGCAGCTCCGCGCGCGGCCAGACCCCGCCGAGGCCGCGCACCACCACCTCGCGGTCGTGCACCCAGTACAGGTGCACGAAACGGTTGGCCAGGGGCGGGCTCAGCTCCCAGCCGTCCGCCGCCGAGGCGCGCGGATTGGCCGCCGCCACGATCCGCACGCCGGGCGGCAGTTGCAGCGCGCCGACCCTCCGCTCCAGTACGACGCGCAGCAGCGCGGCCTGGACGGCGGGCGTGGCGGTGGACAGCTCGTCGAGGAAGAGCAGCCCCCGTCCGGCGCGGACCAGTTCCACGGCCCACTGCGGGGGAGCCATCGGCACCCCGTTCTCGGCCGGGTTCTCCCCCAGAACGGGCAGGCCGGAGAAGTCGGTCGGCTCGTGGACGCTGGCGATCACGGTGGTCAGGGGCAGGTCCAGGGAGGCGGCGAGCTGGGTCAGCGCGGCGGTCTTCCCGATACCGGGCTCGCCCCAGAGCAGGACCGGCAGGTCCGCGGCCACGGCCAGGGTCAGGGCCTCCAGCTGCTCGTCGGCGCGCGGCTCGGTGGTCGTGGTCCGCAGGAGCGTCAGGAGGTCACCGGCGAGGGAGAGTTGGGACCGGTCCCCGGCTTCCGAAAGGCAGGGGAGGGTGGGCAGGAGGGTGCTGGAGGACATGGGGCATCACCTGTGTGGGTTTCGGGGACGGGAGATCCGTCCGGTCGCCGCCGCCGGCGACGAGGGCAAGGGAGAGGGTCTGTACGGGCCGTGACCGGCCGTCAGTCCCGGAGGCCGGTCCGGGGGCGGGTACGGCTGCCCCGCTTCCGGCGCAGCACCAGGGGCAGGCGGCGGTCGAGCCGTGGCCGGCGGCCTGCGACGTCCGCCACGAGGGCAGCGGGATGCACGGGCACCAGACCCGAGCGGAAGAGCCCGTCGTCGAGGCGGCCCGCCACCGCCGCCTCCAGGGCGTCCCGCAGGGGCCCTTCGCGCAGCAGCGCGCCGGGGCCGAGGAGCCCTTCGACCACGGCCAGGGCGCCGGTCACGTCGCCGTGGCCGAGCCGCTCGCGGACCGCGGGCAGGGCCTCGGGGCTGCGGTGGACCGTGTCGATCGCCCGCAGACAGGGCAGGCCGGGGCCGCCGAGTGCCATGAGCAGTTCCTCACGGGCCAGTTGGGCCGGCTCGTGGTCGACCGCCGTCAGCGTCCCGTCCCGCAGCGCGATCCGGTGGACCTCCCCGAGGCAGTCGACCCGGTGCGGGTCCGTACCTCGGGAGGCGTCCGGGCCGTGGTCCCGCGCCGGCCCGGGAACGGACGGCCGTACGGCATCCCGTGCCGACAGCGCGTCCGCGACCAGCGGGTGCAGCCGGTCGGCCCGCAGCAGGCCGGCCCGGAGCAGCTCCAGGTCGGGCAGGGGCCTCGCCGCGGCCTCCGGCAGCACCGGCAGCTCCGCTCGCGCCCGCGCCGACGGCACCTCCCGCAGCGGCCGCAGCACGGGGGCGTGGCCGTCGTCGGGGGCGACGAGCTCGTAGAAGCCGTGGCTGCGGGTACCGAACCGCACGGTGAACGGCCCGCGAGGCGCGTGGCCGTCGGCCCGTAGCAGCAGCTCGGCCTCGGCGGTCCAGTGCTCCGGCGGGTGCGGGGGCCCGTCGTCCCCCGTCCCGCGCCACTCCACGCCGTCCCCGCACCGCACGGCCAGCTCGGGGCCGCGCGTGGCGTCCCAGAGGTGCCGGTGCAGGTCGAGCCGGAAGCGGCGGTCGGGGCGGGGGTGGGGATGGAGCGCGGGTGCGGGGTCCCGGGGCCCTTCCCAGAGCGCCAGCGTCATCCGCTGGCCCGCGTCCGCCCAGGCGGGCGGTGTCCGCACCACGAGCTGCGGCGTGGTCCGGCCGTGGGCCCCGTAGCGTGCCAGGCAGAGGGTGAGGCCGGGCCGCAGACGTCCGTCCGGGGCGGTGCGGGGCATGTGCCAGCGCAGCAGATCGGGCGCCAGACGGCGCAGATCGGCCCGCAGGCGGGAGGTGAGGTCGGTGCCGTGGCGGTCGCGCACGGCGCGCAGATCGAGATCGACGTCGATCCGGGCGGCGGCGCAGGCCCCCGCCCAGTCACCGACGGCTCGGCGCGCCGTCGCGTTCTCGATCATGGACGGTGGCACGGCGTACTCGCGTACGCGTTGCCACATGAGCAGGCGGGCGGGAATCGGTTCCACGAAGTGAGTCGCCATCAGCACTCACCTTGCGTGGACGATTCCCCCAATCCGGTAGCGGAGTAGGTGTTCATCGGCGGCATCATATGCATGTCGCGGATGATCTGTCAGCCGAGTTCTCCCACCCCCGTTCCGTGTGCGCCCGCCCGGCGGGCGGCGGCGCCCTTCTCCCAGTCGCGCCCGATGGCGCGGATCAGCGCCGGGTACACGCCGAGGTGGCGGAGGGGTTTGATGCCCAGCATGTACAGGGCGCCGAGCCGGCCGTTCGGTTTCACGAGCACCGCCATCCGGCCGTGATGGCCCCCGGCCCCGTCCGGGACCCAGCCGATGTGCAGCACCCCGTGCACGGTCCGGTTGGCCGTTTCCGCCGCCCATTCGTCGTGCGTCAGGAAGACGGAGGTGAACGGAACGGACGTGGCGTCCGGCCCCCGGGGGCCTTCCCGCAGGTCGGCCGGGAGCCGGTCGCGCAGGGAGTCCACCCGGCCGCCGATGCCGCCGGAGGGCTCGTCCCAGCCGAACAGGGCGCCGAGCTTCCAGCGGATCGCGAAGAGGGCCCGTGCCACGGGCGAGGGAACGGGGTCGCCCGAGCCGTGCGCGAACTGGTCGACGAGCAGGGCCAGATCGTCGGGACCGCCGGGCGTCGGCAGCTCCCAGACGTCCTCGACGCGGAAGTCGCCGGTGATCTCATGGATGCGCCAGGGACGGGAGGTGTGCGCGGATTTCGGGAGTCTCACGGGCGTTCCCCTGTCTATACGATGCCGTATAGAAAAAGGCTACACCCGTCTATACGGCACCGTATAGACGGGTGGGTGCGAGGGAGGAAGATCGTGGGCGTGACCCGCACACCACGCGGCAAGTGGATCGAGGAGGGCATGCGGGCCCTGGCCTCCGGCGGCCCCGAGGCCGTGCGGATCGAACCGCTGGCACAGGCGCTCGGGGTCAGCAAAGGCGGCTTCTACGGCTATTTCCGCAACCGGGACGCGCTGCTGGGGGAGATGCTCGACACCTGGGAGCACGCGGTCGCCGAGGCCGTGATCGAACAGGTCGAGAGCGCGGGCGGAGAGCCCCGCGCCAAGCTGGAGCGGCTGTTCGCGATCGCCTCGGCCGCCGAAGGGCCGACGCGGGGCGTCGAGGCCGAGCTCGCGGTCCGCGACTGGGCCCGGCGCGACGCGTCCGTCGCGCAGCGGCTGAGGCGCGTGGACAACCGTCGCATGGACTACCTGCGTTCGCTGTTCAGCGCCTTCTGCCCCGACGAGGCCGAGGTCGAGGTCCGCTGCATGCTCGTCTGCTCCGTACGGATCGGCGAGTACTTCATCGCGGCCGACCACGGCACCCGCAGCCGCGCCGAGGTGATGGAGCTGGTCCGGGACCGGCTGCTGAGCTGAAGAGGGTCACGCTCGGCCGTCCGGGGCGGCGGACGGCTGACGCCGGCGCGGCGCGGGACGTCCGTATGGCGCCGCTCCGCCGGCCTGCCCCGGCCGCGCCCTACGGTGGAGCCCGTGGCGGAACGTGTGGTGGACGTGGTGGGTACGGCGACGGCTGCGGCGCACCTCAAGGAGCGGCTCTACGCGACGATCACCATGATCTCCGTCGTCATCGGTCTCGCGGGCACCGGCCATCCGGACGCCGCCGGGGCCGCGGCCACGGTCGCGACCGCCGCGGCGGGCCTGTGGCTGGCCGCGTTCGTCGCCGACCAGCAGGCCCACCGCGTCACGCACGGCGCCCTCGCCCGGGGGCGGGACCTGCGGACCATGCTCTTCGTCAGCAGCCCCCTGCTCCTGTCGGCGGTGGGCCCGCTCCTCCTGATCGGCGTCTCGGAACTGGGCGCGATGGAGCTGAAGACGGCGCTGTACACGGCGGCCGGGGTCAACGTCGCCACCCTGTTCGCGTGGGGCTGCTACGGCGGGGTCCGGATGGGCGGCGGAACGGCCCTCGCGCTCCTCGCCGGGGTCATCGACGCGGCGATCGGAACGGCGGTCGCGGTGGTCAAGGCCGCCGCCGGCCACTGAGGCGCCGCCGGCCACTGAGGCCGGCGGCCTCCCGCCGGCGAGCGGTCAGCCCGCCACGCGGGCCATCCACGCCTCGACCTCGTCCGCCGAGCGCGGCAGACCGGCGGACAGGTTCTCGTGCCCGTCGGCCGTCACCAGCAGGTCGTCCTCGATCCGGACGCCGATCCCGCGCCACTCCTCGGGCACCGTGAGGTCGTCCGGCTGGAAGTACAGGCCCGGCTCCACCGTGAGCACCATGCCCGGCTCCAGCACGCCCTCGACGTACTCCTCCGTGCGGGCCTGGGCGCAGTCGTGGACGTCCAGCCCCAGCATGTGACCGGTGCCGGCCATGGTGAACCGGCGCTGCAGGCCGAGCTCGTAGGCGCGGTCCGCCGGGCCCTCGATGAAGCCCCACTCGACGAGCTTCTCCGCCAGGTACCGCTGCGCCGCCACGTGGAAGTCGCGGTACGCGGCTCCCGGCTTCACGGCGGCGAAGCCCGCCTCCTGGGCCTCGTACACCGCGTCGTACACCGTCCGCTGCACCGGCGTGAACGTGCCGCTGACGGGCAGGGTGCGGGTGACGTCGGCGGTGTAGAGGGTGTGGGTCTCCACGCCGGCGTCGAGCAGGAGCAGGTCGCCGGGGCGTACCGGGCCGTCGTTGTCGGTCCAGTGCATGATCGTCGCGTGGTCGCCCGCGGCGCAGATGGAGCCGTACCCGACGGAGTTGCCCTCCAGCCGCGCCCGGCGGAAGAAGGTGCCCTCGATCCACCGCTCTGAGGAGGCGACCGCCCGGGAGAGCTCGCCGACGCAGTCGGTGAAACCGCGCACGGTGGAGTCGACCGCCTTGCGCATCTCGCCGATCTCCCACTCGTCCTTGACGAGGCGAAGCCCGCTCAGCGCCTCCTCCAGTTCGGCGTCGCGGCCGGCGTCGGTGGTGACCGCGGCCTCCAGCGCCGGGTCGACGCCGCGGACGATCCGGGTGGGCACGCCGTGCGCGGCGGCCAGGTCGGCCGCCGCCGTGCGGACGTCACGGCAGGACAGCCCGAGGACGCGCTCCGACTCGGCGAGGGAGCGGCGGCGGCCCATCCACAGCTCGGCGGTGTAGCCCAGCCAGAACTCGTCGCTGTCCCGGCCGTCGCGCGGCAGCAGGTAGCAGTACGCGTCGTGGCCGCCGTCCGGGCGGGGTTCGAGGACGAGCGCGCCGTCGCGGGCCCGGTCCCCGGTCAGGTGGACGTAGCCGGAGTACGGGCGGAACGGGTAGGGGTCGTCGTTCGAACGGGTCTTGAGGTTGCCGGACGGGACCACCAGCCGCTCGCCGGGGAAGAGCCCGGAGAGCGCGGCGCGGCGGCCGGCCGCGTACGGGGCCTGCTCGTCGAGCGCGAGGCCGTGCTGTTCGGTGTCCGCCCATCCCGTCTTCATGAGCGCGGACAGTTCCCCGGAGATCTCCGAGTAGAGGCCGTTCTTCCGGGCGTTCGCCACGTCGTGCTCCTTCTTCCGGACGGGTTCGACCGCCGAGGGGCCCCGGCGACTCCCGGACGGTACTGCGCGGGCGCGCCCCCGGAGGCCCGGTCGTGCCAGTGGCACCGATCGGCCACCCGCGCCCGCGCGGCCGTCGATAATGCGGTGCATGGCGAACGCGAGACTGGACGAGGCCCTGCGGATGCTGGGGGTCGGCCCCGCGGCGTGCCGCGTGTACCTGGCGCTCCTGGAACTGGCCCCCGCGCCGCTCGCCGAGATCGGGCGGGCGGCCGGGCTGGAGGGCACCGGGTTCGCCGCGGCGTACGGCGAGCTGGTAGACGCCGGGCTGGCCGGCGCCGCCGGGGAGGGCGTGGACGTGGTGGCGCCGGTCCCGCCCGCCGCCGGACTGGAGATCCTCGCCAGGCGCCGCGCGGCGGAGCTGGAGGCCTCCCGCATCGCCGTGGGCGGCGCGTTCGAATCGTTCCGCCGCCGGCGGCTCACGGCACACGACGACAACCTCGTCGAAGTGGTCACCGGCGACGCCGTCGGGCCGAGGCTCCGCCAGGCCTGGGCCAGCGCCCGCGAGCAGATCCGCCAGCTCGAATCGCCGCCCTACTTCCCGCAGACCGAAGCGCTCGACGACGCGCTGGCGACCCTCGCCCGCGGAGTGACGCAGCGGGTCGTCTACTCGAAGGCGTCACTGGAGACGCCCGGACGGCTGGAGACGGCCGTCGAGCCGTGCATCGAGGCGGGCGAGCAGGCCCGGGTGGCGCCGACGGTGCCGGTCAAACTGCTGATCATCGACGAGGCGTACGCGCTGGTGTCCCTGTCGATCAGGGAGTCCGACGTGCACAACACGACGCTGGTGGTGCAGCCGTGCGGCCTGCTCTCGGCACTGATCGCCCTGTTCGAGCAGACCTGGCGGCAGGCCCTGCCGTTCCACGGCCGGGCCACCCGCCCGGCCGGCCTGCCGCCGGCCGACCGCCGGCTGCTCCGCCTGCTCGCGGGCGGCGCGGCCGACGAGGTCATCGCCCGCGAACTGGGCATCAGCCGCCGTACCTTCTTCCGCCGGCTCCAGATCCTGATGACCCGCCTGGGCGCCGAGAACCGCTTCCAGATGGCCCTCCAGGCCCAGCGCAACGGCTGGCTGTGAGCCGGCGCGACGGCGGTCCGCACGCCTGACCGGCCCGGCGGCGACGTATCGTCGCCCGGGCCGTCGCCTCACTCCCCGGACGGTGCGCCGCCACCGTGACGCTGGCGTTGGCGGTGCTTGCGCATGGACACCTGGGAGCCGCAGCCGGTGCTGCAGTACAGCCCTCCTCCGTTGCGGGTGCGGTCGAAGAAACCGAAATGGCACGGGGGGTTGCGGCACGCCTTGACGCGCCCCCAGTCGCCGGTCTGCGCGAAGGTCGTCACCGCCGCCAGCACGGTCCCGAACACGCGCGGCACCCCCGTCTGCGGCGAGGTCAGCTCCACGCCGCCGGCCGTGACCACCGTCGCCAGCGGGTAGAGCGCACCCACGCGCCGCAGGTGCCGCTCGGCGCGCAGCAACGGTTCACCCAGGCTCTCCTCGTCGCCGGAGTGCGCGAGCAGCACGGTCACCAGGGCGTCGCGCAGCTCGCGCGCGACCGCGGCGTCGGCGTCGGTCACCACGCTCTCGCCGCCGAACTCGTCGTGCTCCGCCAGCCACGCCGCGAACGAGTCCGCGTTCTCGAACAGCTCGCGGCGGCCCGACCCGTCCGCGCGCGTGTTCACGTACGCGAGGACGGTCTCCACCGTCGGCGTGATCGTGCGCGGACTGGGTCTGGGCGATCCGGCTGCCGTACTCGTCATCTGCTCACGGTACATCAGCCCGCCGCTAACCCGTCTAGTGGGCAACGCTCAGCCAGGACAGGGTTGACGTGTTGCGAGCTAACGACTTACGGTCGCAACATGAACAAGACATTCACCCACCAGTCCCACCTCCGCACCTGGCTGATCACCGGCGCGACGTCCGGCATCGGCCGCGAACTGACGCTCCAGGCACTGGAGAACGGCGAGAACGTCGCCGCCCTCGCCCGCGACACCTCCCCGCTGGACGAACTGGCCGGCGCGCACGGTGAGCGCCTCCTCCTCGTCCCGGCGGACGTACGCGAGGAGCGGGCCGTCCGGGACGCCGTGGAAGGCGCGGTCGCGCGGTTCGGCCGTATCGACGTCGTGGCGAACAACGCGGGATACGGACTGTTCGGAGCCGTCGAGGAGGCCTCCGACGCGCAGGCCCGCGCGGTGTTCGACACCAACGTCTTCGGCGTGCTCAACGTGCTCCGCGCGACGCTGCCGGTGCTCCGCGCCCAGCGGTCCGGGCACATCCTCCAGGGCTCGTCGGTCTACGGGCAGTCGGCCCACGCCGGCGTGGGCCTGCTGGCCGCCACCAAGCACGCGGTCGAGGGGCTGTCGGACGCGCTCGTGGCCGAGGTCACGCCGCTCGGCATCAAGGTCACGGTCATCCAGCCCGGGCTGACCGCGACCCCCTTCCTCGCCAACCTCGACGTCGCCGCCGGCCTGGGCGACTACGACCCGACCGTGCGCGAGGTCCAGAAGGGCATCGGAGAGCTGCCGGCCTCCGCGTTCTCCGCCGCGGCACGGATCGCCACGGGCATCCGGACCGCGGTCGACAGCCCCAACCCGCCGCTGCGCCTGGCCCTCGGCGTCTCCAGCGCGACGGTCATGCGGCCCGCGCTGGAGGCCCGGATCGCGGACCTGGACGGCTGGCTGCGCGTGACCGACGCCGTCGACGGGTAGCAGGACCGGGCCCGCCCCGGCCGACCGGGGCGGGCCACTACGCGGAAAGTGGGGAGCGGGCATGGCGTACGACCGAGAGACGTGGACGACGGAGGAGTTCGGCACCTCCCACGAGGGCTGGGTCGGTGTGCTGGTCGCCGACGGCACGGTCCCGCCGCCGGCCGTCTTCGACACCGGGTCGGGATCGGACGTGCACCAGACGTCGCACTGGTCCGTCTACGACGGCCACTTCGCGCACATCCCGCGCGCGGCCGCCCTGCGCGGGATGTGCTCGTGCGGGTGGAGCGGCCCGGAGCACCGCCTGGACTGGGAGGCGATCGGCGAGCGGGACCTGGAGGACGCCGGAGGGGAGCAGGCGGACGAGTGCTGTGACGACTGGGACGGCCACACGGCCACGGTCGAAGCGGCCACGATCCCGCTGCCGGAGGCGATCACCGCCCTGCTGGACCAGCTGGAGGCCGAGGTCGGCAAACTCGCCGCCTCATCGCCCCTGGCCGCCGTCCGGGCGGTCCGCCGGATCGAGAGCGCCGCCGGCGCGGCCGGCTACTGGGCCGCCCGCGCCACCCAGGACGACGCCACCCCGGAGCAGGCGGCCGTCGCGCTCGGCCTCTCGGAAGCGGCGGCCCGCCGCGAGCTCGCCCGCCTGGGACGCTGGAACCTCTACCGCCCCTGACCCGCCCCGGGACCGTCCTGACCGCTCCCTGGCCGGTGCCGGCCCCTGGCGGCCTCCTCCGACGTTCGAACCGGCGCATTCCGGGTAGAACGGTCAGTCCGGCCCGCGCCGCACCGCGCCGCCCTGACCCGGCGGCGCGCCCGGCGCCGGGAACACGACGAGGCGGTGACACCGATGTCCCAGTGCAAGATCCCCGACTACCGCACCGGCCACCGCGGCCGGCACTGGACCCATGCCCTGCGCAGCGCCCAGAAGGCCGGAGCGGTCGTCGTCACGGACGAGACCGGTGAAGCGGTCCGCTACACCGGCGAACGCAGCGGCCCCGGCCGCTTCCGCCCCTGGCAGTCGGCCTCGGGCGAACGCTACGACAGCCACGAGGTCCACCCCGAGTGGTGACGCCCGTACGGCGCCCCGCCGCCGGGCCCTTCGGACGGGCGCGCATGCGCGGGGGTTCCGGGGGCATGTGCGAGCCCGGAGGTGATAGTCATGGTTCCCCTGCTCCTCGTTCTCCTGCTCGCCCTGATCCTGTTCGGGGCCGGCTTCGCACTGAAGGTCCTCTGGTGGGTCGCGATCGCCGTGCTGGTGATCTGGCTCCTCGGGTTCGTCGCCCGGCCGAGGACCGGCGGCGGGCGCTGGTACCGCTGGTAGCCGCGGCCGGTCCGCCCTGAGGCGGCAGCGGTGGGGCCCGCACCGAACGGTGCGGGCCCCCGCCCGTCCGTGGGCCCGCGCCGGCTGACCGGTCCTGGCCGCCGCCGGCGGCCCCGGCGCCCGCGCGGCCGTTCAGCCGGCCCGCAGCCCGCTCGCCAGCCGCCCCAGCGCCGCCTTGATCCGGTCCGGTGCCACCCCCTGTGCGCGCTGCCGGAGGAACACCTCCGGTGCCAGCGGCGCGAGCAGGCCGTCCACCAGCGCCTCCGGGTCCGGGCTGCCGGACTCGCGCAGCAGGACGAGGACATGGGCGCGCCAGAAGCCGTACGCCCCGATGGTGAAGCGCTTCTCCCCGGTCTCGGCGGCCAGCGCCAGATGGCCGTGGGTCTCCAGCAGGTCGACCATGGCGGCGTAGAACGCGGTGAGCCGCTCCAGCGGCGGTGCGCCGGGGCCCAGCGGGGGAGCGCCGCGCAACAGCTCTTCCTGCAGGCGGCGTTCGTGCTCGTCGAGGAGGGCCGCCGCGATGGACGTGACGTCCGGGTAGCGGCGGTAGAGCGTGCCCCGGCCGATGCCGGCCGCCCGGGCGACGTCCTCCATCGTGACCGACCGCGGATCTCCGGCGGCGAACAGCCCGGCGGCGGCGGTGAGCACCTTGGCCCGGTTGCGGGCGGCGTCCGCGCGTTCCCTCGTCTCCATGGCGCCCCAGCCTACCGGAATAAGCGGACAGCTTGTCCGGTTGAGTGCTTCGTCCGGTATAACTGGACGCCGTGTCCGGATACTGTTCCGGCCGTCACCGAGGGGGCCCCGCATGACCACGCTGCCGCACCTTGACGCCTGCGCCCGCCGCCAGTCCTTCGGCCGGGAGGCCGTGCGCACCGCCGCGCGGCAGGCGGCCGCCCGCACGGCAGGGGTCTTCCTGTGAGCTGGCTCCTCCTCATCGCCGCCGGGCTGGTGGAGGTCGCCTGGTCGCAGAGCATCAAGCCGACGGCCGGCTTCACGCGCCCGCTGCCCACGCTGCTCTGCTTCGCGCTCGCCGCCGTCGCCGTCTACCTGCTGTCCACGGCGATGAAGGGCCTCCCGGTCGGCACGGCCTACGCCGTCTTCACCGGAATCGGGGCGGCGGGCGCCATCACGTTGGGCATCGTGCTCCACAAGGACCCGGTGACCCCGGGCCGCCTCCTCGCCCTCGCCCTGATCATCGGCGGAGTGGCGCTGTCCCACGCGACCGCCCCGGCCGAGTGAGGATCCCTCTGCGGACCGCGTGCCGGGCTGCGCCATCGCAGGCCTCAGCGCGGGCACGTCCCTCCCTTTCCAAGCTATAGCGCGGTGGGGGGCTTGCGGCAAGGCCCCCGTCCCCGCGCAGAATCAGCGGCCGGAGCCAACGGATCGCGAAAAAGTGGGGAGGTGGGACAGCGGTGAGCGAACGGTACGTGATGGATCTCCGAGAGGCCGGCCCCGCGCAGGTCGCCGTGGTCGGCGGCAAGGCCGCGCACCTGGGCGGGCTGTCGCGGATCGAGGGCGTACGCGTCCCGGAGGGCTTCTGCGTGACGACGGACGCCTTCCGGCGGATCCTGCGCGAAGCACCGTCCGTCGAGGACGGGATCGACCGGCTGGGGCGCCTGGACCCGCGCGACCGGGAGGCCGTCCGCACGCTCAGCGAGGAGGTTCGCCGGGCCATCGCGGGCGTCCCCGTCCCGGCCGGGCTCGTGGGGCGGATCGCCGACGAGCTCGCCCGGTCCGGCGAGCGGGCCGCCTGGGCCGTCCGGTCCAGCGCGACGGCGGAGGATATGCCGTCCGCTTCCTTCGCGGGCCAGCAGGACACCTACCTGAACCTCGTGGGGCCGGCGGCCGTCATCCGGCACGTCAGCCGGTGCTGGTCCTCGCTGTTCACCGAGCGGGCCGTGTCGTACCGCCGGAGCAACGGCATCGACCACCGTACGGTCCACATGGCCGTGATCGTGCAGCGGATGGTCCTCCCGCAGGCGGCCGGTGTCCTGTTCACCGCCGACCCCCTCACGGGCGACCGGAAGGCCGCCACCGTGGAGGCGGGCTTCGGCCTCGGCGAGGCCCTGGTGTCCGGCCTGGTGAACCCGGACGTCTTCACGGTGCGGGACGGCGCGGTCGTCGCCAGGACGATCGCCGCCAAGGAGCGTGCCGTCCACGCCCGGGCAGGCGGCGGTACACAGGAGGTGGAGGTCGACGTGGCTCGGCGGGGGCGGCCGGCGCTCACGGACGCGCAGGCCGTCCGGCTCGTCCGGCTCGGGCGGCGGATCGAAGAACACTTCGGGTGCCCCCAGGACATCGAATGGTGCCTGGCCGACGGCGACTTCCACGTGGTTCAGAGCCGGCCGATCACGACGCTCTTCCCCGTCCCCGAGCCCGTTCCCGTCCCCGATCCCGGGGGCAGCCCTGAGAGCGGCGCGTCCGAGAACCGCGTCTACGTCTCCGTCGGCCACCAGCAGATGATGACCGACCCCATGAAGCCCCTGGGGCTCTCCGTCTGGCAGCTGACGGCCATGGCGCCGATGCACGAGGCCGGCGGCCGGCTGTTCGTCGACGTCACCCGGCGCCTGGCCTCGCCCGCGACTCGCGCCGGCCTCCTGGACGTCATCGGGCGGGGCGATCCCCTGGTCAGGGACGCTCTGGAGAGCGTCCTCGACCGCGACGGCTTCCTCCCCCCGCCGCCCGAGCCCGTCGGCGCCGCTCCCGGCGGGCCGCCGGCCCACCGCGCGCCCGCCCCGCTCGCGACCGATCCGGCCGTCGTCACCGAGCTGATCGAGCGCAGCCGGCAGTCCCTCGCCACCCTGGAGCGGGACGTCCGGACGAAGACCGGACCGGAGCTGTTCGACTTCCTGCTGGACGCCTTCCAGGAGCACAAGCGGCTCCTCGGCGATCCGCGGAGCCTCCAGGCCGTCATGGCGGGGATGGAGGCCACCTGGTGGCTCAACGACCACCTGCGGGAGTGGCTGGGCGAGAAGAACGCCGCCGACACGCTGACGCTGTCCGCCCCGGGCAACGTCACGTCGGAGATGGGGCTGGCGCTGCTCGACGTCGCGGACGTGATCCGCCCGTGGCCGGAGGTGGTGGCGTTCCTGGAGGACGTCGAGGACGACGGCTTCCTCGACGCCCTGGGCGAGCTCGCGGGCGGACCCGCAGCGCGCGAGGCCATCGAGGCCTACCTCGGCCGGTACGGCATGCGCTGCGTCGGAGAGATCGACATCACGCGACCGCGCTGGCGCGAGCGCCCCGCCACGCTCGTGCCCCTGATCCTCGACAACGTCCGGAACTTCGGGCCGGGCGCCGCCCGGCGGCGCTTCGAGCAGGGCCTGCGGACGGCGCGGGAGAAGGAGCGGGAGGTGCTGACCCGCCTGCGGGCCCTGCCGGACGGGGAACGGAAGGCCGACGAGACCAAGCGGATGACCGACCGGGTCAGAACCTTCATCGGGTACCGCGAGTACCCGAAGTACGGCATCGTCAGCCGCTTCCTCGTCTACAAGCGGGCCCTGATGGCGGAGGCCGAGCGGCTCGTACGGGCCGGCGTGCTCGCCGAGCGGGAGGACGTCTTCTACCTCACGTTCGGGGAGCTGCACGACCTCGTACGCTCGCACCGGGCCGACGACCGGCTCATCCAGCGGCGCAAGGACGCCTTCCGCTCGTACGGGGCGCTCACACCGCCCCGCGTCCTCACCTCGGACGGCGAGGCCCTCACCGGGTCCTACCGGCGCGACGACGCGCCGGCCGGCGCCCTCGTCGGCCTGCCCGTTTCCGCCGGGACCGTCGAGGGACGGGCCCGGGTCGTCCGCCACATGGCGGACGCCGACCTCGAGGCCGGCGACATCCTGGTCACCGTCTTCACGGACCCCAGCTGGTCGCCGCTGTTCGTCGGCATCGCGGGCATGGTGACGGAAGTGGGCGGGCTCATGACCCATGGCGCGGTGATCGCCCGGGAGTACGGCCTGCCGGCCGTCGTGGGCGTCGCCCGGGCCACCCGGCTGATCCGGGACGGGCAGCGGATCCGCGTGCACGGAACCGACGGATACGTCGAACTCCTGGACTGACCGGCCCCGCCGCCCCGGCGTCCCGGCAGCCGGCGGGGAGCGGGGGCGACCCGGGCGTCCCGGCTCAGCCGGTCCGGCCGACGGCGTCCCAGAACGGGCAGTGGTGCGCGGAGTCCGCGTCGACGGGGCGGATGCCTCCGGGTCCGGAGGCCAGGGACTGCACCGGCTGGTCGCGGGGACCCGAGGAGCTGAGGGCCGGCCAGAGCGGGCCCCCGGAGCCGTTCGGGCCGCCGGTGCGCGCGAAGTCCGTCCAGTAGTCCACCATCCGGTCGGACAGGGCACTCTGGGCCTCGGTCAGGGGTTGTTCGGTCGGTACGGAGGGGAACAGGAACGGCAGCTCGAAACCGTGCGCCGCGCCGTAGCGGAAGTCCGGGTTCCGCGGCAGGCCGGCGGGTACGGGCGGTTCCGGCTCGCCGAACTCGTAGCCGTAGCGGGGGAGGCCCGGCGCGTGGGCGGCGACGGTCCGGCCGTCGGCCAGCGTGGTGCACGCCAGCGACCGGTCCGTGAGCACTGCGGCCCAGGCCAGCGCGGGCGTGGGGTGGCCCGCCGCCGGGTACTGGGCCTCGACGGCCGCGGCCGCGCTCCCGAAGGCGTCCGTCAGACGGGCGCGGTACTCGTCCTCGGTGCGGATCGGGAAGGCGGCGAGGGACAGGCCGACGAAGAGGCGCATCTCGTCGCGATCGGTCCCCTGGATCAGCGGGACCCGGTGGAAGCGTCCCGCCTTCAGCGCCTCGGCCGGCGCCGTCGGCAGCAGCGCGTTTCCGTACGCGGGCCGGTTGAAGGACTGCATCAGCTCGGCGGTGGCGAGGCGGTCCGTGCTCTGTCCGCGCAGACAGGCCACCACCTCCTCGTCGCGCTCCGCCGTGCAGCCCAGCCGCCGGGCGGCCTGCGCACCGGCCGTCTGTACGTCGTGCTGCGCGGCGAAGGGCTCGTACGCCGGTGAGCCGGGCCCGAGGGCGCCGCGCGGGAAGGACATGGAGCAGGAGCCGCTCTGGAGCACGGCCCGCTGGAAGAGCCCGGCCGCCGTCGGAGAGGTGAGGTGCGCGCAGATGCCGAGGGCGCCCGCGGACTCGCCGACCAGGGTGACCCGGGCCGGATCCCCGCCGAAGTACGCGGCGTTGGCCTGGACCCAGCGCAGGGCGGCCTGCTGGTCCGCCAGGCCGAACGGCGGGGCGGAGCCCAGGCCGGGGTGTCCGAAGTAGCCGAAGATCCCCAGCCGGTAGTTGACGGTGACGACGACGGCGCCACCCCGGACCGCGAGCCGCCGCGCGTCGTAGTCACCGCCGGAGCCCCCCAGGAAGGCGCCACCGTGCAGCCACACCAGCACGGGCCGCCCGGCCGCGGGCCGCGCCGGAGTGGGCGTCGTGACGTTGAGGTACAGACAGTCCTCCGCCCCGGTCACCGTGCCCGCGGGCGTACCCGGGGCCGGCATCTGCACGCAGCGCGGGGCCGCCGTCCTCGCGTCCCGGACGCCGTGCCACGCGGCGGCGGGTGCTGGGGGCCGCCAGCGCAGGCGGCCGACGGGCGCGGCGGCGTAGGGCACGCCCTCGAAGGTGGCGTACGAGCCGTGCGCCGTACCGCGTACCGGTCCGTGATCGGTCCGTACGACGGGACCGCTCCGGTCCGCCGCCGGAAGGGCGGCGGCCGGCGAGGCCGTCATCGACACGAGGCTCGCGAGGGCGCAGAGCAGGGCGAGGAGTGCCGTGACGAGTCCGCCTCTGTGGCGTCGACTCCCTGGTGGCGTGGTCGGAGGCATACGTATCCGCCGTTCTCGTATCGCAGGGGGCGGCATGTGCCGCGCGGGGACCGGCCCGTGGCCGACGGGCGGACGGCCGGGCTCGGTTGCGGCTTACGCTAGGACCTCCCGCGCACTGGAGGTTCAAGGGGCTGTGACGCAGACCACGTGGAGTATCGGTGAACTCGCCGACGGAACAGGGGTCCCCGTCAAGACCCTTCGCTACTACTCCGACAGCGGTCTGCTGCCCGTCGCCGCCCGCAGCGCGGGCGGGCACCGCCGCTACGGACCCGAGGCGTGGGAGCGGATCCGGCTCATACGCCGGCTGCGCGCGCTGGACACTCCGATCGCGACCCTGACACGGGTGGTGACGGGCGAGTGCTCCCTGCACGAGCTGGTGGAGACCGAGCTGGAGACGGTGCAGGAACGACTCGTCGAGCTGCGCTGGAGGCAGGCCACGCTCCAGGCCCTGGACGACTGCCCGAGCGAGGAGCGGCTGCACCGGCTGGAGATCCTCTCCCGGGTCCAGCGGCTCCCGCAGGCGCACCTCGCCCTCACCGGCCACTGGTTCCGCGAGCTGTCCGGGACCATGCCCCGCCGCCGCCTGGAGAGCATGGTCGCCATGCTCTCCCCGGAGCCGCCGAACGACCCCGGGCCGGACACCGCGCTGGCCTACGCCGAACTCCACCTGCTCATCTCCACGCCCCGCTTCACCCGCTGGACGCAGGACCACGAGGAGGAGATGCGCTGCGCCCCGGCGCTCTACGCGGAGCTGGACGAGGCCGCCGCCCTGACGGCCGCCGCGGTGTTCGCGGGACGGCCGCCCCACGCCGGGGCGGCGGTCGACGCGTTCGTCTCCGCGCACGCAGGGGCACGGCGGGAGCTCGACACACCGGCCTTCCGCGCCTTCCTGCACGGCCTGGCGTCGCGCTCCTCGGGGTTCGATCCCCGCCTGGAACGCTACTGGGGCCTGGTCGACACGGTGACCGGCGGCCGGGGGCTGAACATGACGGTGGCGCACCAGTGGCTGACCGAAGGCCTGTCGAAGTCGCTGACCGACCCGTCCCGGTAGGCCCCGCCGGGTCACTCGGCGAGACGGCGCGCGCTCAGGCCTGGGCGGTCCAGGCGGTCGTCAGCCCGTCGAGCCACGCGGGCGGCAGCTCCGCGGCTTCCCACTGCTCCCGCAGCGCCCCGGGGGAGGCGAGGAGCCGTTCCAGTACGGCGATGCTCGTCACGGAGTGCAGGAGCGAGTAGCGGCCGTGCATCGCGGTGGCGCCGGCCGGTCCGAACGCCGCGAACAGCCGCTCCAGCCGGCTGTGATGGAGTGCGGCGAACTCCGTCAGCCGTCCGGCGTAGCCGGCCCGCTGCCGGGGGCTCATCGTCCCGAGGACGGCGACGAGCACCTCCTCGGTCACCTCCGGGTCCAGCTCCGAAGCCGCGGTGAACGACAGGTAGAGGGGGGTGACCGCGACCTTGGCCCGCTCCACCTCCATGCGCCGGGCCCGAGGGTGCCCGCCCGCCCCGCCGTGGTCCCCCTCCGGCCCCGTGACGCCGGCCAGTGTCCGCTCGGCGACGGCGCCGAGGTCCTCCAGGAGGGCCTCGGCGCCGTCGAGCCAGCCTGAGCGGTACTCCTCGCCCTTGTCCCCGGGAACGGTCCGGCCGGCGCCGCCGAGCTCCGCGTGCGCGAGGGCCAGCACACCCGCCTCGACGAGCCCGATCAGCTGGCGCGCGTCACCGGCGGGGACCCCCGCTCGCGCGAGGAGCTGGAGCAGCGTCGTCCTCGCGTTGTCGACACTGACCTCGTCCGGCCATCGCCGTGCCTCCTGGGCCGCGCTCATCGGCTCCTCCTCCTCGCCCGGTAGTGCAGTGTGTACAAAGAGATCGTTCCCTGCAACGTCCAACGTCCGGGGGACCGGCCGTGCTCCCCGGCCGGGGCATGCCCGGCGCGCCGGCGCGGGCCGTGCGGCGCCGCCGTTTCGCGCCCTGTGGTCTGCGTCACAGCCGCCGATGGGCGTCGCGTCCATCTTCCGTTCAGCAAAGAGAACGCGAACGTTCGCAGGATGCGCCATTGACGCAGGTCAGGGGTGCGGTCGTGGCGCCAAATGGGGCAGGACCCTCAAAGGAGGGTAACTGTGAACACCAGTACGGGATTTGAGCGACCGGCGAGTAACTGAGAGTTGAAGAATTTTGGTCGGCCGCCGTCTCCACGAACGGCCTAGTCGGCGCGCTTTGCTGTTCCACGAGAGCAACCGCACTCGGAGAGCCGCTTGGGGAAACGGCACTCACCCCCTTCAAGCATGAATGGACCACCACCCTGTGATGAACCACGACGTGGCCAGCCTGGCGCTGGCCCTGGCCGCCGCAGGACGCGCCTTCGCTCCCGACGTGCGGTCCCTGCTGCGGCGGCTCCTGGGCGCCGGCGTCCGAGTGGGAGCGGCGAGTCTGGTCGAACAGCGGGAAGCGGCTCGCCCCGAGGCGCTGGACGAGGGGAGCCGGTCGTGACGGAGCAGCCGCCCGCCGACTCCGCCGGCACACGCGAACCCAGCCAGGTCATGCCCCACGCGTACTGGGCCTTCCTCGCCCTCAACCACAAGCCCTACCTGGAGTACGCCCGCGTGCTGCTCGGCGACGAGAAGGAGGCCGCGAGCGCCGTCCACGCCACCTTCGTCCACCTCGCCGCGATATGGGCCCACCTGACGGCACAGCCCAACATGGCCGCCTACGCCTGGGCGCAGCACAAGCTGCTGGTCGCCGACGAGCTCATCATCAGCGGCCGTGAGCCGGCGGCCAGCGCGACGATGGCGTTCGACCGCGCCACTCGCGCCGCGACCTCCGCGGTCCTGCGCGACTTCCGCGAACAGTTCCGGGCACAGATGGACGAGCTTGAGCACAGCATCGGACTCTATGCGGCGATGGACCGCCTTCCGGAGCGGCAGTTCGATGTCATGGTCCTGTGCTACGCCCTGAAGTACACCACCAAGCAGACCGCCGACACGATGGGGATCACCCCTGCCACCGTCCGCACCCTGCGCTGCAGCGCACGCCGAAGGATCGCCAAGGAAATGGGCCTGGACATCGAACTGGGCATAGAAGATGAGGAGTGATGAGTCCGTGCCCCACACCCCCCGCACGGTTGACGAACTGCTGGCCCGCGCCAGGGTCTTCCAGGGCGACTACACGCCCGCCCACCTCGAAGCCGCACGCGAACGCCTGATCGCCCACCTCACCGAGGCCCGCTGGAGCCACCTCCTGGCCGGACCGCCCACGGCCCCCGCCGCCCCGGCGAGCCGGCCCGCGGCCCTGCACGAACAGGCCGCCCACCAGCTGTGGGCCCTGTCCCAGAACGTCATCACCAGCACCGGGGCGGCCGACCACATCGCCCGGTTCCAGGAGGCACGCGACCCGGGCGGAGCCCTCGCCTTCGCCTGCCTCCTGGACCTCGCCCACGTCGAGGACGGCGCCCAGTTCTGGTGGCAGTTCGCCGCCGGAGCCGGCAACCCCACCGGCGCCCTGTGCCTCTACCTCCTGCACCTGCGCCGTGGCGAGATGCGCGACGCCGGCCACTGGGCGAGCCAGATCGGCCAGCTCGAAGCCGCGGACGACGGGGACATCACGCACTACAGGCCCGTACCCCACGAGCAGACGCATCCCACCGCCCCCTCGGCCGGCATCACCATGCGCTACGAAACCCGCTCCGCCCCCGACGACGTCCCCGTCTCCGACGAGGCCGTCAAGGACACGGTCGAGCAGCTCGGCATGGACCGGCACGAGGAACTGGGCCGCATCCACACCCCCACCGCAGAGCTGGCGAAACAGATCGAGGAACTCGCCACCCACTGACCCCGGCCTCCCGCACCGCCGGAGGGTGGTTCCTGGGGCAGGATGGGCGGATGCGTACGACGGGACCTGAACGGGAAGCGGTGACGAGGGCCGGGGTCCTGGCCGCCACGGGCGGGCGGCGGCTGCTGGGCATCGCCGGGCCCCCCGGGGCCGGGAAGTCGACACTGGCCGCCCGGATCGCGGAGGCGCTCGGGCCGCAGCGGGCGGTCGTGGTCCCGATGGACGGCTTCCACCTCGCGCAGGCCGTGCTGGACCGCATGGGCCGCGCCGACCGCAAGGGCGCCCCCGACACCTTCGACGCCGCCGGCTACGTGGCCCTGCTACGGCGGCTGCGCGCGCCGCGGCAGGGGCACACGGTGTACGCGCCCGCCTTCGACCGCTCGCTGGAGGAGCCGATCGCGGGCAGCATCCCCGTCGCCCCCGGCGTACCGCTGGTGATCACCGAGGGGAACTACCTCCTGCACGACGCGGGGGAGTGGGCCTCGGTACGGCCGCTGCTGGACGAGGCCTGGTACCTCGACCCGCCCGAGCCCCTGCGCCTGGACCGGCTGATCGCCCGTCACGTCAGGCACGGCAAGGACCCGGACCACGCGCGTTCCTGGGTGGCCCGCTCGGACGAGCCCAACGCCCGGCTCGTCGCCCTGGGCCGCCCGCGCGCCGATCTGGTTCTCGGCACCGTCTGACGGTGCCGGGGCCGGATCTCGGGCATACGGGAGGGCGGGGGGAACGCCGAGGAGGAGGGAACCGCGGAAACATGACAGCTGAATCCGGATCCGGTGCGTCGTCCGCCGCCGTGCCGTCGGCGTCGGCGTCCGCGCCGCCGACCGCCACGGGCACCGTCACCACGGCCGTCCCGGCCCGCCTGGACCGCCTGCCCTGGTCCCGGTGGCACTGGATGGTGGTGATCGGCCTCGGCACCGTCTGGATCCTCGACGGGCTCGAGGTGACCGTCGTCGGCAACGTCGCCGGCCGCCTGGCCGAGGCGGGCAGCGGCCTCGACATCACCGCCGCCCAGGTCACAGGCGTGGCCGCCGCCCTCTACGTGACGGGCGCCTGCTCCGGGGCCCTCTTCTTCGGGTGGCTGACGGACCGCTACGGCCGCAAGAGGCTCTTCCTGGTCACCCTGGCGGTCTACCTGGGAGCGACCGCGATGACGGCCCTCTCCTTCGAGTCCTGGTGGTTCTTCCTCTTCCGGTTCCTCACCGGCTTCGGCATCGGCGGGGAGTACGCGGCCATCAACTCGGCGATCGACGAGCTGATCCCGTCGCTGTACCGGGGCCGGGTGGACCTCGTCATCAACGGCACCTACTGGCTGGGCGCGATCGGCGGTGCCCTGCTGTCCATCCTGATGCTCGACACCGGTCTCTTCCCGCCGAACCTCGGCTGGCGGATCAGTTTCGGCCTCGGAGTCGTCCTCGGCCTGGTCATCCTCCTCGTCCGCCGCCACGTTCCGGAGAGTCCGCGATGGCAGCTCATCCACGGCAGGGGGGAGCAGGCCGAGGAGCTGGTGTCCGCCGTCGAGCGGGGGATCGAACGGGAGAAGGGCGAGCCTCTCCCGCCGCCCGCCGGGGAGATCACCATCCACCAGCGCCGGAGCATCGGCTTCGGACTGATCGCCGGGACCGTGTTCGCGCGCTATCCGCGCCGCGCCTGCCTCGGTCTGGCGCTCTTCGTCGGCCAGGCGTTCCTGTACAACGCCGTCACCTTCGGCTTCGGCGTCATCCTCACCACGTTCTTCGGCGTACCGACGGGCCGCACCGGCTACTACTTCGCCGTCATCGCCGCCGGCAACCTCCTCGGCCCCCTGCTGCTCGGCAGGCTGTTCGACACGGTCGGACGCCGCATCATGATCTCCTCCACCTACCTGCTCTCCGGCCTGCTCCTGTTCGGGACGGCATGGCTGTTCGGCCGGGGCGTGCTGACGGCGACGACCCTGACGGCCTGCTGGTGCGCGGTCCTGTTCTTCGCCTCCGCCGGCGCCTCCAGCGCGTACCTGACCGTCTCCGAGATCTTCCCCATGGAGACCCGCGCCATGGCCATCGCGTTCTTCTACGCCCTCGGTACGGCCGCCGGCGGGATCAGCGGCCCGCTGGTCTTCGCCGACCTCACCGCGTCGGGCGCGGTCGGTGACACCGCACTCGCCTTCCGGATCGGCGCCGCACTGATGTGCGGCGCCGGCCTGGTGGCGGCGTTCCTGGCGGTCAAGGCGGAGCGCCGCTCGCTGGAGGACATCGCCGAGCCGCTGTCGGCGGCGCGGCCGTCACCGGCCGGCACCCCGTGACGCCCTCAGTGCCGGCCGCCGGCGGCCGCCCGGGCGGCCTGCTCGATCCTCGCGCGGTGGGCCGCGCGGGCCTCCTCGTCGATCCGCTGCTCGTGTTCGGCGCGCAGCCCGGTCCGGCCGTCCAGGCCCTCGCGCAGGATGTCGGCGTGCCCGGTGTGGCGGATGGACTCGGTGAGGACGTGGACCATGACGGCGAACAGGTTCGTGTTGGGGGAGGGCTCCGGCCACCACGGCACGTGGCCGGGGGCGTCGAGGGGGAGCTCGTCGATCGTCGCGTCCGAGTGTTCCCACGTGCGCCGGTAGAACCCGATGATCTGGTCGCGGGTCTCGTCCTCGGCCGCCCACTGGTCGCTGCCGTCGGAGTCCTGCCACCGGGGGAGCGGTTCGGGCGACGGGCGGCCGAAGACCTCGCCGAAGTACCTGGCCTCGACGGTGGCCACGTGTTTGACCAGGCCGAGGAGGTTGGTCCCGGTCGCCGTCAACGGCCGGCGGGCGTCGTATTCGGACAGGCCGTCGAGTTTCCAGAGCAGGGCCTCGCGGTCCCGCCGCAGTCTCCCGTGCAGGTCGTTCTTCGCGAATTCATCGATCATGTGGCATGAGCCTTCCATGGGCTGTTCGTGGTTGCGGGAGCTAACGGGAATGATCGTCTGTCAGGGAGGCGTGGGAGGCGGGCGGGTGCCAGGTGAGGATCCAGCCGGCGGTGAGTGCCGCCGCGCCGCCGGCCAGGGCGATCGCGCCGCCCGTTCCGGTGCCGGCGGCCACCGAGCCGAAGCAGACGGGTCCGACGCCCTGGAGCGTCATGCTGCCGGAGCCGAGCAGGCCGAAGGCCTGGCCCTGGCCGTCCTGCGGCAGCGCGTCCAGGAACGGCCGTTGCAGGCCGAGACCGTAGGCGAACCCGGCGCCGCAGAGCAGCAGCAGACAGGAGGAGACGCCCACTCCGGGCCCGGCTGCGAAGCCGGCCAGCGGCAGGCCCGTCAGTGCGGCCAACGGGACCACCAGCCGTTCCCGGGCGGGCGGCCGGAGCAGCCGGCCCACCAGCAGGTCGCCGACGAGCATGCCGACCGGCAGACAGCCCATCAGCACCGCGTACGAGCCGGGCGCGAAGTGGCGTTCTCCCGCGTAGGCGACGATCAGCCCTTCCGCGCCCGCCACGAACGCGGGTGGCAGCCACTGGGCCAGCACCAGCCGTCGCACCGTACGTCCGCGCAGCAGCAGTCCGGCGCCGTGCAGGCTCGCCCGGACGGGCCCGCCGTCGCCCCGGGCACGGCCGGGCGCGCCGCCGGCCCCTCCCGGCGCCAGCCGGGGCAGCCGGACGCGGACGGCGAGCGCGCAGCCGAGGTAGAGCGCCGCGCTCACCGCGAGCCCGCGGTGCGGGCCGACCGCCGCGACGACCGCACCGCCCAGCGCCAGACCGGACAACTGCGCGCCGCTGGAGGCGATGTTGTTCAGCGAACGGCCCAGTACGTAGGCGTCGCCCTCCAGCCACCGCGCGACCAGCAGGCTCGACGCGCCGCCGCACACCGGTGCGGCGAGGGCGACCAGTGCCATGACACCGAGGCTCGCCGCGATCGGCATCCGCACCAGGGCGAGCAGCAGGGCGGCGGCGCCCTCCAGGGCGTAGCCGCCGGCGATGAGCGCGCGGGGCGGCAGCCGGTCGGCCAGTGAGCCCAGCAGCAGCGAGCCGAACAACTGCGGGAGAAAGCCGGTGCCGAAGGCCAGTGCGCTGAGCAGCGGGGAGCCGGTGGCCGCGAAGACCAGCACCGAGAACGTGGTGATCCGCAGCGAGCCCGCCGTGATCGCGACGGTGCGGGTCGAGAAGAGCAGCCGGAACCGCGGCTCGGCGAGCACCTCCCGGTAGGTGGCACGGTGGCCGACCTGCGTGGTTGCGGTGGTGGGGGTCATGGCGCCCAGCCTCGCCGTGCGTCCGCGCCGCTCACCAGTGATTCGTCGCTGGACGAATCGGAGCGGACGTCCGGCGGTAGCATGGCCGGGTGCTCCGCTTCGAAACCTCCGTCGAGGACCTGCTGCGCAGCCGCTTCGCACTGTCACCCGCGATGGACCTCTGCCTGCTGCTGCGCTCGCTCGCCGGCCACGACCGGCCACTGCCGCGCGCCTGGGCCACCCGGTTCATGCCGGCCTTCGAACGGCTTCGCCGCGAGACCGAACTGGACGCCGCCCTCGCCCTCCAGACCCGGCACGGCGGACCGGACTTCGTCGCCCCGCCCCCGCGCGGCCTCAGCCAGACGTGGGCGGAGGACCTGGCCGTGATCCGGTCCACCCCGCTGGAAGCGGCCCGCCACGAGATCGCCGCCACCGCGACCGGGCCGTCCGCCCGTGATCCCCGCGTACGCGCGGTGCTGGACTCGCCCGACGCCGTCCCCAGGATCGCCGAGGCCATGGACCGGGCCTGGCACGAGCTGCTCGCCGCGGACTGGCCGCGACTGCGCGCGCTCTGTGAGCGCGACGTCGTGCACCGGGTGGGCGTGATCGGCGAACACGGCTGGGCCACGGCCATCGAGAGCATGCACCCGGGCATCGCCTGGCGCGCCGGCGGCATCGAGATCGGCTTCCTCCGGGGCGGCACCGTCCGCCTCGCCGGCGACGGGCTCCTGCTGATCCCCTCGGTCTTCGTCGGGCACCTCGCCGCCCACACCGAAGCCCCCTGGCCCAGGACCTTGATCTACTCGGCCTGCGGCACCGCCGCCCTGTGGGGCGAACAGGAGACCGCCCCCCGACCGGACGCGCTGACCGCCCTGGTCGGCCGGGCCCGGGCCCGGCTCCTGGTGGCACTGGACGCCCCGGCCAGCACCAGCCACCTCGCCCGGACCCTGGCCATGGCACCCGGCGCGGTGGGGGACCACCTCGCCATCCTGCGCGGCGCGGGCCTGCTCGTCCGCGCCCGGTCCGGACGGTCGGTGCTCTACCGGCGCACCCCCCTCGGCGAGGCGCTGGTCGCCGGTTCGGGCTGAGGGCCCGGATCCCCGGCCGCGTCCCCGTCACTCCCCGAGGAGGGTGCGGGCCTGCGAGAGCAGGTTCAGGAGTTCGGTGCGCGAGGGGGTCTCCCGGGCAGGCTCGGGTGCGCGGGTGGTCAGGACGTGCAGGGCGACGGCGGCCTGGCGGGCGAAGAGGCCCAGCAGGTCCAGTTCCGGCAGGCCGGAGCGGGCCTGCGGGGACGGGTCGAGCACCTCCAGGACGCCGAGGACCCGCTCCCCGCGGATCAGGGGGGCGGCCATGAGCGCGTTCGGGACGTAGCCGGTGGACTCGGCGATGTCCCGGTCGAAGGACGTGCTGGCGCGGAGGTCGTCGACCACCATCGGCTCCCCCGAGGCGGCCACCCAGCCGGCGATCCCGCGGCCCGCCGGGAACCGGCGGCCCACCAGGAACTCCTGGCCCTGCCCGGAGACCGCCTCGAAGACGAGCTCGTCCGCCGGGACGTCCAGGAGCAGGATGGAGCTCGCCTGCGCGCCGAAGATGGCGCGTGCGGTGTCCACCACCGACCGCAGGAGCTCCGCCACGGCCGGATCCGGCCGGGGTACCGCGGGCACGGCGGGGGCGATCGTCTGAGTCATGGGACTTCCCTTCCGGCGGCGGCCGTTACCGGCGCTCGTGGACACGGACGTTGGCTGCGGACAGGTACAGGGCGTTCTTCAGCTGGAACGGCGTCAGCCGGGGGCTGCTCGACAGGATCCGCGCGCAGAGCCCCGCGATGAACGGGGTGGCGTAGCTGTTGCCGGAGCTGCGGATCGACGTGCCGCCGAGCCACGCCACCTGGACCTTCTGGCCCGGGGCGAAGAACTCCACCGGGGGCTCGGGGTTGTAGAGGTGGAGGTCGGGGTCGTCCTCCTGGTGGCTGCCGACCGAGATCACCGAGGAGAAGCGCCAGGGGAAGCTCTCCACCCGCGTGTTGTGCGCGGAGGCGACGATCACGGTCCGCTGGAAGTACGCCTCGTCGGCCAGCCGGCGCAGCTCGTCCACGAAGCGCTCGTGGGTGGTGGACAGGCTGAGGTTCACCACGTCGAACCGCTGGCGGACGGCCCACCTGATTCCTTCGAGGAGGACGTCGCCGCTGCCGGAGAACCGGTCGCCCAGCACCCGGATGCTGGAGAGCTCGCAGTCCGGTGCGGTGCGCCGGATGATGCCGGCGCAGGCGGTGCCGTGACCGCAGAGGTCGCCCTCCCGCGTCTCCTCGACGTGGATCCCGTCCCCGTCCTTGAAGACCCGCCACGACCGGTCGACCGGCCCGACCATGGGGTGGTCACGTTCGACGCCGGAATCGACGACGCAGACGCGGACGCCGCGTCCGGTGCCGCCGAGGAGGCCCGCCTCGGGCGGGCCCGGTGGTCCGTCGGCCTCCACGGGTACGTCCGCGGGGCCCCGCCCCCGCAGGCCCCAGGTGAGTGCGGGCGCCGGCTGCTGCGCGGTGGTCATCGTGGTGTTTCCTTTCCGGCTCCGGTGGCCCGTGCGAGGGCGGGGCCGTGCCAGGGTGAGCGGCTGGGGCAACGGGAGAGCACGGCGTCGGCCTGGCGTACGGCGGGGAGGTGGCCCTTCGCCGCGAAGTGCCGGCGGGCGCGCGTCGCAGCCGAGGCCGCGGCGGCCGGGCGGTCCAGTGCGAGGTCGGTACGGGCGAGGTCGAGCGCGGCGGTGCCCCGTACGACCGGCGAGTCGGTCCGGGCGGCGGTGGCGAGCGCCCGGGCGGCCAGCCGGGTGGCGGCCGAGGCCTGCCCCCGGGCGGCGGCGATGCGGGCGCGCAGCCCGTCGAGGTCCGCGGACTCGGCGCGCGGCCGGGCCGGCCGTCCCCGCTCCCCGTCCAGCTCCGCGAGGGTGCCGTGGGCGGCGCGCCAGTCTCCGAGGTCCAGCCGGATGCGGGCGGCGTCCAGCAAGGCACTGCGCAGCAACGCCGTCGCGCCCAGCTCCCGCGCGGCGGCGGCGGCCCGTTCCAGGCTCAGGAGCGCTTCCTCGCGGCGGCCGGTCAGGGCGGCCACGGTCGCGGTGAAGATCGGCAGGAAGGCGTCGGCCTCGGCGTAGCCGAGCCGCTCGGCGAGGTGCCCGGCCTCCGCGAGGCAGGCCAGGGCGCCGTCGCGGTCGTCGTGGAGGGCCAGCACCACCGCCAGCGGGCAGTTGAGCGTCAGCCGGACGGCCCGGCGGCCGGCCCCCTGGTCGGCGAGGAGCGCGCGGCAACGGGCCACCGCGTCGGCGACCGGCTGGGGGCCGCGCCAGAGCGTGACCCCCAGCGCGCCGAGGGCCGCGGCCCGCTCCGGCTCGGCGTCGGCGCGTACCGCGTGGTCCAGCGCGCCGGCGAGCAGCCGCTCCGCCTCCCGGTGCCGGCCCTGTTCCTGGGCCCGCTGGGCGAGCCGCAGGCGGGCCCTGGCCTGGCCGAGGTGGTCGCCGGCCGCCGCGAAGACCGGCAGGGTGGCGCCGGCGGCCTCCGCCGGTGTTTCCCGCACGCCCGTGGACCGGCCGGCCGAGGCCAGGGCGAGGCGGGCGTGCGCGGTCTCCACCGGGTCCCCGCCGCCGGTCCGGGCCTCGGCCAGTACCTCTTCGAGAAGGGCCCTGCCCTCCGGGCCGCGCCCCAGGTCCAGCAGTGTCTGGCCGAGCCGTCGGCGGGCCGCCGTGCTTCCCGGCTCGCCCGGAAGGTACCGGGCGGTGGCCCTGGCCAGGACGTCGGCCGCCCAGACGGGGTCGGCGTGGGCCAGCGCCAGCCGCCCGGCCTCGGCGAGCGCGTCGGCGGCGCCCCGGCGCAGCCCGTCGGTGTGCGCGTCCTGGGCGCCGAGCTCGACCCGGTACCGGTACGCCCGTTCCAGATGGCCGCCGACGGCCGCGCCGCCCCGCCGGCGGACGGAGTCCAGCCGGGCCGCCCGTTCGTGCCGGTCGGCCCGGTCCTGCTTGGACTGGCTGGCGTAGACGACCTCCTGGATCAGCCCCCCGGCGAAGCGGAACGCCCCGCCGTCCGGCCGGATCAGACGGTGCCGGACCAGCCGGTGCAGCAGGGGGCGGAGCTCGGACCCGGTCCACGCCGGGGCGGGATCCGCGGCGAGCGCCGTGAGTTCGCCGGCGGTGAAGTCGCCGCCCAGGACGGACGCCAGGCTCAGGGCCTGGTGCTCGGGCGGGTCGAGGGCGTCGATCCGGGCGCCGATCAGGGCCTGGAGCGGGAGCGGGACGCTGTCCGCGTCGAGGGGGTCGCCCGCTGCCAGCAACTGCTCCAGGTGCAGCGGGTTCCCGCCCACCCGTGCCAGGACCAGGGGGCCGAGCGGCTCGCCGTGCGCCGTGCCCCCCGTCAGCTCGGCCGCCAGGAGCTGGGCCTCGGTGTCGGAGAGCCCGCCCAGCGGGACGGCGTCCAGGGCCAGTTCGGGCCGGACGTCGAAGAGCGGGGGGCGGGTGAGCAGGACGATCAGGACGGGTGCGTCGGTGAGGGCCCGCAGCAGCCGGTCGAGGGCGTCGAAGAGGGGCCGCGCGGCCCAGTGGCAGTCGTCGACGACCAGGACCACGGGGCGCGCTTCGGCCAGCCGGGCCAGGACCTTGGCGAGCGCGGCGCAGGTGTCCGCCGGTGACGGGTGGGGCGTTCCGTTGAGGAGCAGGCCCTGGTGGAGCAGGTCCAGTTCGGGCGAGGGCAGGGCCGGGCCGCCGCCGCGCAGCAGGTCGGCCACGGCTTCGGCGAGCGGCCCGAGGCTGGGCTGTTCGCCGCGGTCCCGGCAGCGCCCGGCGCCGTACCGGGGGCCGCCGGACGAGGGGGCGGCGGCCGCGGCCCGGCGGAGCCATTCGCGCACGAGCCGGGTCTTGCCCTGCCCGGCCTCCCCGCCGACCACCACGCGACCGGCCCGGCGGGTGCGCACCACCCGGTCCCACGCCCGGTCGAGCAGGCCGAGTTCGCGGGTGCGGCCGATGAACGCGAGGTCGAAGCGGCGCAGCGCGTCCGGGCCCTCCTCCTCGTCCAGCCCGAGCAGGCGGTGGGCGGCGACCCGGTCGCTCTTGCCCTTGAGCAGCAGCGGGCCGGTCCGCGCCGTCCGGACGCCCGGCCCGGCGGCCGCGAGGGTGTCCGGTCCGATGAGGATCTCCCCGGCGGCGGCGTTCTGCTCCAGGCGTGCGGCGACGTTGACCACCTCGCCGGAGACCATCGCCTGACGCAGGGTGGCCGAACCCGTCACGGCCTGCCCGGTGTTGAGGCCGATGCGCATGTCCAGCCGTACGCCGACGCCCTGCTCCAGCCGGTCGTTGAGCCCGGCCAGGGCCTCGCGCATGGCCAGGGCGGCGGCGACCGCCCGGCGGGCGTCGTCCTCCCGTACGGCCGGCACGCCGAAGACGGCCATCACGGCGTCCCCGATGAACTTCTCGACGGTGCCGCCCTGCTCCTCGATCCGCAACCGCATCAGGTCGAACCAGCGCAGCGTCACCGAGCGCAGGGTCTCCGCGTCGAGTGCGCCCGAGAGCGCCGTGGAGCCCACCAGGTCGCAGAAGAGGACGGTCACCACCTTGCGGCCGGTCGGCTTGGCCGTGACCGGCCCGGGGGCGCACGGGCTGCCGCAGAAGGGGCAGAACCGGGCACCTGGCGGCAGAGCGCTCCGGCACGAGGTGCAGGGCATGGGCGGGTTCCTCCGGTGGACGGGGCGGCGGTGCGGCGGGGTCAGAAGAGGGCGCCGCCCGCCACGTCGGCATGGGCCTGCACCTCGGGGGCGGCCGCGTCGAGCCGCCCCCTGATGTCGACGAGCAGGGCCACCTCCTGCGGGTCCAGCGTGCGCAGGACCTCGAACTGCTCCTCGCTGAGGGCGTCGAGGTCGAACCCCGCGGCGGCCAGCGCCTCCAGGGTGGGCTCGGCCGGCGCGTCGTCGTGCGGCACGGTGTCGTCGGTCACGGGTGTCCTCCGGGGTCGGCGGCGAGGGAGAGGAAGAGCCGGGTGAGCAGGTTCGCCGTGTGCAGCGCGCTGACGGACACGGCGGTCTGGCCGTCCGGTGGCGGTGCGAGCGCGTCGAGCACCCGGTACAGGTCGTCGAGGTGACCGCCGTCGAGCGCGGCGTGCTCCCTGACCGTGCGGAACGCGCTGCCGGGGAGTCCGGTGACCTCGGCGAGGCGGCTGGCGAGCCGGGGCCCGGGGGCGTTGCCCTCCAGGACCGCGATGTAGCCGAGCAGCGCGACGGGGTGCTCGTGCTCGATGCGGTAGTACTGCGCCCCGGCGAGCTCGACGACGACGGGGTGCGGGACGGCGGACGGCCCGGCGCCAGCGGCGGCGAGGTCCTCGAGCAGCCAGGTGTCGTGGTCGCGTTCCTCCCCGGCGTGGCGCCGGTAGTACGCCGCGAGGCGCCGGGAGGCGGGGTCGTCCCGTTCGGCGCACCGTTCGGCGGCCCGTTCCAGCAGGGGCACCGACGCCCGTACGAGCGGGTACATGGCCGCCAGGTAGCGCGGGTAGCGCTCTCGCAGCCCCTCCGGTCTCCAGAGGACCGCGGCCGCGGCCGCCAGGGCGGTGGCGGTGGGCGAGAGTTTGGTCCTGAGCGCGAGGGACGGGGTGGCGGTCATCGGCCGCTCTCCTCCCGCCCGGGGACCGCCTCGACCAGGTGCGCGTAGCGGGCGCAGCCCATGCGGCGGACCAGGTCGGCGGGGCCGGCGGCGAGCTGCTGGCGGGTGGTGAGCCGGTCGAGGAGTTCGCCGACCCGGCCGCCGGCGTCGCGGGCGGCGCCCGCGAGGACCTCGGGGCGGTCGGCGAGTGCGTGGCAGCTGCGGCAGTAGCCGGCCGGGGCGGGCGCGCTCGCGTGGCGGGCGTGCAGCCGCTGGGGGCCGACGGAGCGCAGCATGCGCAGCACGGGGGAGCCGAGGGAGCGTTCACGGACGGCCTGCCAGTCGTCCTCCGCGATGTGCCCGAGCCGCAGGTGCGGGGGAACGGGGCGGCGGTCGACCGTCCACTGGTTGCAGCAGGCGGCCACGGTCCCGTCGAACGCGACGACCGGCCAGGCCGCGAGGGTGCAGGGGGTCGCCCGGGAGCCGTCCGGTCCGGCCGGCGTCTCCCGGACGAGGCCGGCGGCGCGGCCGAGCGGCCGTACCTCGTTGACGAGCAGGGGCACCCGGCCGGCGAACGCGCGGCGGACGTCCGCGACGGCGTCCGCGAGGTACGGGTCGTCGGGTCCGGTGCCGGTGAGGTGGACGCTGGCGGGGATCCCGGCGTCGAGCACGGCCCGCAGGGCGCGCAGCACCTGCGCGCGGGGGACCTCGCGCTCGTGGTGGACGTCCATGCTCGCCGAGAAGTGGTCCAGGGCCGTGACGGCCCGCATGATCCGGTCCGGGACGCGTCCCTCACGGGCGAAGAACATCCCGCTGAGCAGGGCCACGCGGGAGCCCGCGGCGCGGGCCACACCGGCCAGGCGGGCGGCCAGCTCCGGCAGCAGCAGCGGTTCGCCGCCGGTCAGCATGACCACCTCGGGGCGGTCCTCGGTGCCGAAGGAGCCGAGGAAGCGCAGCAGGTGCCCGGCGTCGGGCTCCTCGGCGGCCGCCATGGAGGAGCCGGTGGAGCAGTGCGCGCAGCTCATGGGACAGCGGCGGGTGAGTGCCACCAGCAGGCCGCCACAGGGCACCGGCCGCAGGCCGATGAGCTCCGCGAGCTCCACGTCTGATCCTCCATAGCTCGAACCGCGCACACGGGTCGCGCGCGGGCATGGCCCGGATCGTGCCCACGCACGGCAGACTTCCGGTTCACGAACGCCTGGTGATCGGTACATCCGCAGGTCAGCACGGCCAAAGGGCCGGGCGCGGCAGGCCGTGCGGCGGCGCATCCGGGGCGTACCGCGTCCCCGGCCTGGGCGTATACCGGCGCCGAACCGGTGGCCAGGCGTTCCCGTACCCCGGGTTCCTAACTTTCTTCTCAGACGGCGGAACGACGCCGACGAACCGAAGGAGAAGAACATGAGCGAGAACATCAACCCCGAGGCCGAGACCGAGAACGAGGACATCGAGGTCGTCGCCCACAGCGAGGACGGCATCTCCGACGGCGGCGGCTGCGTCATCAACAACTCGCACGAGATGTGACATCGCTTCATCGAGGCTGAGCACCGCGCGGGCCCCCGGCTCCCGGCAGATCCTGCCGGGGCCGGGGGCCCGCGGCCACCCCGGCACCGCAACCGCCCACCGAGGAGCGGCACACCGTGAACATCCTTCTCTGCCCGCTCAGTGACGGCGGCTACCTCTACCCGGCGATCGCGGCCGGCCGTGAACTACGGCGCCGGGGCCACCACGTCAGCGTGCTGGGCCGGTCCACCGCGGCGCCCGTCGCCGCCGACGCCGGACTGCCCTTCGCGGCGGCCGAGGACTTCGGCGGCCACCGGGCGTTCTCCGCCACCTGGTGGGGACCGCGCGGCGCGGCGCAGTACCGCGCGACCGTACGCGCGGCCCGCGAGGCCGGGGCCGACCTGCTGGTCACCTCCGTACTCTGCACCGGCGCCCTGCTCGCCGCCGAGACGCTGGACCTCCCCGTCGTGGTGGTCGGGCTCGCGGCGCACCTGTGGGACTACCGGTCCGGCGGCGACGACGAGCCGCACCTGGGCCGGACCCGGCGGAGCCGGACCGAAGGCTGCCTGGGGCTCTACACCGACCTCCGGGAGGAGGCCGGCCTGGCGGGGCGCGCCCCCCGGTGGGGGGACGAACCGCTGCTGGGCGACGCGCTGCTGCTGCGCGGGGACCCGGAGCTGGAGTACCCGGGTGCGGTACTGCCCGAGCGGATCCAGCACGTGGGGCCGCTGTCCTGGGAGCCGGCGCCCGACCCGGCGGAGGTCGAGGAGATCGACGACCACCTGGCCCGCAACGGCAAGCCCGTCGTCTACGTCCATCTCGGCCGCTTCTTCGAGGGCAGGACCCTGTGGCCGCGGCTCAACGAGGCCTTCACCGACGGCCCGTTCCAGGCCGTGGTCGAGCAGGGCCGCTCGACCGACCCGCAGCCCGCCCCGGGCGCCGACATCCTGCCGGTCCGCAAGCGCTGGATGGGCCCGCTCGTCGACCGCGCCGGCCTCGTGCTGAGCAGCGGCACCTCGGCGCCCGTGCTGGCCGCGCTGCTGCGCGGCCGGCCCCTCGCGCTCTCGCCCAACGGCTCGGAACAGCCCCTGCTCACCGGCGCCTGCGTGCGGGCCGGTGTGGCCGTGCACTTCCCGAAGAGCCCCTCCGGGCAGGCCTCGGCGCTCCTGGAGTCCGCGTGGCGGGACGACGGCCTGCGGGCCCGCGCCCAGGTGCTCGGCGGCAGGCTGGCCGCGACGGACAGTGCGGCACGCGCGGCCGACGCCGTCGAGCGGGTGGCCGGGGCGGCCACCGCTCCCCGGCCCGGGGCCACCACCCCGCCCCCGGCCCGCGCCACCGCCGCCTAGGCCGTTCCCGCCGGACCCGGCCGTTCCCGCCGGGCCCGGCCCGCCGCCCAGGCGTCCGCTTCGTCGAAGGAGAACCATGAGTACGCGATCAACAGGCCTGGACGAGGCCGTGACCAGCCTGGCGGCGGGCACGCAGCGGTGGATACGGCTCCACGCGGCCTACCTCGACTCACCCGCGGCACACGCCGAGCTACCGGAGATCCCCCGCGCGAAGGCCCTCCTGCAGCTCGCGCTGCTCCGCCGCCACTGGGAGAAGTGCCAACCCGCCGACCCCGCCCTGGCCGAGGTGACCAGGGTGGTCGAACAGGTCTGGCGGCGACCCGGCTTCACGCGGCTCCTCGCCCTCGACGGAGGCCGCGCGGGCCAGTTCGCGCTCATGTACGCGGCGCTGGCACCCGGCGGGCCGGCCACCGGTGCGCCCCGTGCCCTGCTGGACCGGCTGGCGGCCGACGGCTACCTGGCGCCGGGCCGCAAGCCGCCGTTCGTGCACCTGGAAGCCCGCTTCTACTCCGATCTCGCCGGCATCGAGCACGAGTTCGCCCCGTACGGGGAGCTGTACGAGGCGAGTCCGCTCCCTCTCGCCGGCCCGCTGCCCGTGGCCGACCTGGACGCCTGCAAGGTCGCGCACACCCTCTTCTACCTCAGCGACTTCGGCCTGCGCGAACTCCCGCTCCCCGCGGACGAGCGGGAGCGGGCCCTGCGCGTGGTGGAACGCCTGACGGACCACTGCGTGGGGCTCGGCGACTGGGACGTCGTGCCGAAGCTGATGCTCGCCCAGTACTGCCTGGGCGCGGATCCACTGCGCACCGCCTCCGGTGCGGCGGGCCTGCGGATGCTCGCCGCGGCCCAGGCCCCTGACGGGGCGATCCCCGGACGCTCCGCCGCCGAGCGGGTCCCGGCGGACGCCACGCCCGTCGCGTACTTCCGCAAGTCCTACAAAGTGACCCTCGTCGTGGCGCTGATGACGCTGGTCGTCACAAGCGGCCGGACCAGAGAACCCGCCCTGACGGCGGCAACGGCCCTACGGGAGACCCTGTGAGCATCGACCAAGCAGTGAGCATCGGCCTCCCCGTGAGGCTCGCGACGGCCACCGACCCGGCGGCGCCGGACACGGCCGCCTGGAACCCCCCGGCCCTCCCCGACGGCGCCCGCCTCCTGAAGGGCGAGCGGAACTGGTGGTTCCTGGGTCCCGGCGGGGTCGCCCGCCTCCGCGACCGGCACGTCACCCCCGAGGGGGGCCTGCGCCCCGAGGCGCGGCGGCGGCTGCACGAGACCGGCATGCTGACCCCCGGCCGGGTCAACGCCTACGCGCTGACCGTCCTGACCAGCACCCACTGCAACCTGGGCTGCGGGTACTGCTTCCAGAACACCGCCCAGGACGAGGCGGGCGGCAGCCGGCCGCCCCGCATCGGCCGCACCCGCCTCACCTCGGAGACCATCACCGACATCCTCGGCTTCACCGAGCGGCAGATGGCCGCCGCCGGCCTGGAGAAGCTCAGGATCCTGCTCTTCGGCGGAGAGCCCCTGCTCAACCCGCGCGGCTGCCTGGAACTGCTGGAGCGGGCCGCGGAGATCGCGCCGACCACGGCCTGGATGATCTCCAACGCCACCCTGCTCACCCCGTCCCTCGCCCGCAAGCTCACCGACCGCGGGCTGACCTCCGTCCAGGTCACCTTCGACGGCGACCGCGCCGACCACGACCGGATCCGGATCGGCCGGGCAGACGGCGGCGCCACCTTCGACAAGATCGTCGGCAACATCGCCCAGGCCACCGAGGCCACGCCGCTCCAGTGGATGCTGCGGGTGAACGTCTCCCAGGAGACCTTCCACGGCGTGGACGCCCTGATCGACCGGCTCGCCGGCGCGCTCGACCCCGGCCGGTGCACCCTGTACTTCGCCCGGATCGGCGACGTGGGCGTCGGCTACAGCAACAGCCTGCTGCACACCGGTGAACTCCCGGCCGCCTTCGCCCGGTGGCAGCGAAGGGCGCTCGACCTCGGCTTCGTCGTCGGCCGCCCCGGCGCCCGCCAGACGTGCGTCACCTGCGGCCACACCGACGGCCGCTACGGCGCCGTGGTCAGCGCGGACGGCACCCTGGCCAGCTGCTGGGAGACGGCGGGCAAGCCCGACTGGGAAGTCGGCACGGTCACCGACGGCTACCGCCCGGGCGAGGAGACCCGCGACCGCTGGATCGCCTGCCAGGACCTCTACCGCTACGACGAGGACGCGCGGACGCTCGCGAGGTTCCGCGACTCCGTCGACACGGCCCTGCTCGACTACCTGCAAGAGACGGGGCGCCTGTAGCCATGTCCTCCCCCCTGGAGCGGCTCGCCGCCGGCGCGCTCGGCTGGCTGGGCGAAAACCTGGACCACTTCGACCCGTTCTCCGCGAGCGCCCAGCCGACGGCCCTCGCCAAGGCGAAGGCGACGCTGGAACTGGCGCTGCTGTGCCACTGCGCCGCGCGGCTGCCCGGCCCCCCGGAGGCACTGGCCCGGGCACACGCCCTGGTCCGCAAGCTCTGGCAGGACCCGGACCTCCCGAAGCTGTTCGCCGAGGTCCCGGCGTACGCCTCCACCTACCGGCTGATCTACGCCGCCCTGGCCCCCGACCGCATCGACGCCGGACCGGTCCGGGCGGCACTGGCGGAACTCGACCCCGGTTTCCTCTCACCGCGCGGGAAGTCCGCCTACCAGCGCATCGAGATCCGCCACTACGCCGACAAGGCCGGTGCCCGCCACACCGTCGAGCCGTACGCCGCGCTCCTCCCGCTCAGCCCGCTCGTCGCGTACCGCGCCGCCGGGCCGGGGGAGGAGCAGGCGCGGGACGGGGCGCCGCTCACCGAGCCGCAGGCGTACGCCCTGACGCACACCGCCTTCTACCTCGGCGACTTCGGCCGGACCGCCCCCGGACTGGACGGAGGGGCCCTGGCGCACGCCCGGGACCTGGCCGACCGGCTGCTGCGCCACTGTGTCGCGCACGACCGGTGGGACCTGCTCGCGGAGCTGGTCCTCACCCGGTACATCCTGGGGAGCGATCCGCTGGACACGCCCGCCGCGGCCGAGGCCGTCGAGTGCCTGGTACGGGCCCAGCGGCCCGACGGGGCGATCCCGGGGCGGTCGGCCGCGCTGGCGGCGCACCCGTCGGCCCCGGCCGGCGAGTTCTTCGCGAAGGCGTACCACACGACGCTGGTCACCGCCCTCACGGCGCTGGTCGTCTCCTCGCCGAGGCCCTCATGAGGCCGCGCCTGACCCTGATCAACCGCGACTACACCCGGCTCTGGGCCGGGCAGGCCGTCTCGTCCGTCGGGGACGCCGTCTTCAACACCACGCTGGTGCTGTGGGTGGCGACCGTGCTGGCCAAGGACGAGCCGTGGGCGCCGGTGGCCGTCGGCGGGATCGTGATGGCCTCGGGCGTCTCCGTCCTGGTCATCGGTCCGCTCGCGGGCGTCTTCGTCGACCGCTGGGACAAGCGGGCCACGATGCTGCGCTCCGAGGTGCTGCGCGGCGCCCTGGTGGCCGTACTGACGGCCCTCACCCTGCTGCCGGACGGCACCCTGCCGACCGGTGTCTGGCTCGCCCTGATCTACGTGACCGTCCTCCTGCTCAACGCGGCCGGCCAGTTCTTCTCCCCGGCGCGCTTCGCGGTCCTCGCGGACCTGGTGACCGGGGACGCCGACCGGGCCCGGGCGGCCGGCATCGGGCAGGCGACCGGCGAGACGGCCTGGATCATCGGCCCGCCCCTCGCCGCGCCGCTGCTGTTCACCGCCGGACTCCAGTGGGCCCTGCTCCTCAACGGCCTCTCGTACGCGGTGTCCTACGCCGCGATCCGCTCCGTCCGCGTGCGCGAGGCCCGCCCGGTCTCCGCCCCGGCGGGCGCCGCGCGCAAGCCCGCAGCCCGGCAACGGGGCGCCTGGGTAAGGGAGTTCGCGGACGGGCTGCGCTTCTTCGCGGGCAGCAGGTTCCTGGTGGCGCTGCTCCTGCTCACCGTCATCGGGCAGTTCGGGATGGGGGCGCTGGGCACCCTCAACGTCTTCTTCGCCACCGGCAACCTCCACGCGGACGCCCACCTCTACGGATACCTGGGCATGGCGATGGGCGCGGGCGGCATCACGGGGGCACTGAGCGGGGGCCGGACGGTCCAGTGGCTCGGGGCGCGCAGGACCACCTGGATCAGCCTGCTGGTGAGCGGTGTGCTGCTGATCGCCTACTCCCGGCAGACCGGCTTCCCGGCCGGTGTCGCCCTGCTCTTCGTGTTCACCGTTCCCCTCACCCTGCTGAACACCGCGATGTCACCGCTGCTGCTCGCGGCGGCGCCCCCGGAGTACCGGGGCCGGGTGGTGGCCGTGTTCTACCCGGTGACGAGGCTGGCGTCGATCCTCTCCGCCGCCCTGTCCGGCTGGCTCGCCGGGTCCGCGCTCCGGGGCGTCGACGGCTCGCTCGGGCCGCTCCGGTTCGGCCCCGTCGACACGGTCATCGCCGTGGCGGGGCTGGTCATCCTCCTGGCGGGCGTCTTCGCGTGGGCCGCCCTTCCCGGCACGGAGAGTGCCGGAAAGGCCGCCGCCGGGCGGCCGGAGCGGGCACCCGAGCGGAAGGCGGCCGCCGAGGTCATCGCCCACGACGACGGGGAACCCTCCCCTTGAGCCCCGGCCGTCCCCGGCCGCCAGGCTGTCGGAAAGCGCCCTCAGCCCGGGGTCAGGACGGGGGTGCCGAGTCCGCAGGCGCGCGCGTAGAGCCGTACCAGGTGCGGCAGTTCGTACTGCGCCGCGTGGGCGGTGACCTCGCCGCAGGGCGAGGTCACCATCCCGGCGTCGATGAGCGCCTCCACCACCCGTACGGCGTGCCGTTCGTCGCAGCCGAGGGCCTCCGCCGCCTCGGTCAGGCCGAACGGGCCCTCTCCGGTGCCCGCGGCCAGTCGTCCCGCGTCCCGGCCCCACTCCTGCGGCAGCGCCTCCCAGCCGTGGGCCAGCCACCGCCGGACGGACACGTCCCCGGAGGTCAGTTCGTCCAGCGCTCCCGCCGGGTCGGTGAGCCGGTCCGCGAACTCCCGCAGCGGCAGGTGGCGCAGGACCGCGAGCCGCATCCCGCTCACCCGGACCGCCAGCGGTGAGCCGCCGCAGGCGCGCACGATGCGCAGGGCGGACTCCCGGTCGGCCCGCACCCGGCCCTGGCCTATGAGCCCCGTGAGCAGCTGCACCGACTCGGCGGTGCCGAGCGGCGGGACGGGGATCCGGTGCACGGGCGCCAGACCGCCCAGCTGGCCGCGCGCGGTGAGCAGCACCCTGGCCCGCCCGCCGTGCGGGAGCAGCGGCCGCACCGCGCCCTCGTCGGGCACGTCGTCCAGGACCACCAGGACGCGGTGCTCCGCCAGCCACTCCCGCCATGCCTCGGGCCCGAAGGGGCCGCTCCGGCCGACCCGTTCACCGAGCTCCGCGAGCACCACCGGCAACGGGCGGGGACGGCCGTCCCCGCCCCGCAGACAGACATGGATCCGCCCGTCGGGGAACCGGTCGCCGAGCAGGTGGGCGGCGCGTACGGCGAGGGTGGTCTTCCCGGACCCGGCGGGGCCCGACAGCAGGACGACGCGGCCGGCCCCGTCGTCCTCCAGGAAGCCGACGAGATCGCGCAGTTCGCCGCCGTGTCCGGTGAAGTCGACGAGGTCGGGAGGCAGGACGGCCGGCGGCCGGGCGGCCGGCCGGCGCGCGGCCGCGCCCGCCCGGGCCCCGTCCTCCCCGGCGAGGATCCTGCGGTAGCGGGCCGCCATGGCGCCGCCCGGCTCCAGGCCCAGTTCCCGGGCCAGCAGCTGGCGGTAGTCGTCGTACGCCGCCAGTGCCTCGGCCTGCCGGCCGGCCGCGCTCAGGGCGCACATCCAGGCGGACCGCAGCCGCTCGCGCAGCGGGTGGCGCTCCACCAGGTCGCGCAGCACCTCGGCCACCGCCGGCGCGCCGCCGAGCTCCAGCTCCGCCTCCGCCCAGCCCTCGTAGGCGGTCAGACGGCGCAGCTCCAGCCGCTCGGCCTCCTCGGCCAGCCGGGGCGACTGCCGCAGGTCCTCGCCCAGCGGCGGCCCCTGCCACAGATCGAGGGCCTGGCGCAGCAGCCGGGCGGTCTGGCGGGGCGCCTGCGTCTCGGCCTCGCGCACCAGGGAGCGGAACCGCAGGAGGTCGAGCTCGTCCTCCGCGACGCGCAGCACGTACCCCCCGCCCGTGTGGGTCAGCCGCGGCCGGAGCGGATCGTCGTCGCCGAGCAGGGTGCGCAGGGCGCTCACGTACACCTGGAGGTTCTTGCGCGCGGTGCGCGGGGGGTCCTCCTGCCAGACCGCGTCGGTCAACGCGTCCACGGAAACCGGGCTGTTGGCGGAGCCGAGCAGGGCAGCCAGCACGACCCGCTGCTTCAACGGGCCGAGCGGCAGCGCCCGGCCGTCCCGGTGGACCGTGAGCGGGCCGAGGACGGAGAACCTGAGCGTGCCGGGTGCGGCTTCGGGCTGCGCGAACGGACGCGGCATCGGGCGAACCTCCGGGGGGGGGCGGGAGCGGGTCGGTCCCCTCGATGATCCGAGGCCCACCCCCCGTCCCACATCGGTGCCGGCCCCGCAGAGTCCCGCCGGCCGTGACCCCGTCATGGGGGACCGGACCCCCATACAGGGGGCGGGACCCCCACATTGGCGGGCTCCGTCCCCCATGCCCCGCACGCGTCCGCCCGCCCCGCTAGGGGCCGTCCGCGCACTCCGCGGACAGGGCGCAGAGGGCCGCCCGGTCGGCGGAGCCGGTCTTGGTCATCAGGCTCGCCATGTGCTTCTCCACCGTGCGGGGCGAGATGGACAGGCGCTGGGCGATCCGCTGGTTGCCCGGCCGCTCCGCGAGCAGCACGAACACCTCGTACTCGCGCGGCGTGACGCCCGCGGCGCGCAGGCCGGCGGGGATCCGCTCCCGGCCGCCCCGGCGCTGGCGGACGCTGGCCCCGGCATGCCGCAGGACGGCCCGGCAGGCCCCGGCCACCGCCGGCACGCCCGCCTCGTGGAAGTACTCCTCGGCGGTCCGCAGCCAGGACACCGGCTCACCCCACGCGTCGGCGAGCGCCGCCTCGGCGGTCAGCCGCAGCGCGAGGTGCCAGGCCTGCGGGAACACCGCCGCCGCGCGGCCGGCCCGCTCCACGGCGCGCAGCGCGCCGTCCGGGTCGCCGTCCCGGCCGCGCAGCACCGCCTCCGCCATATCGAGGAACATCCGGTTCCAGGCCAGCTGCCCGCCCGGTGAGGCCAGCGCCTCCCGGTACGCCTGCGGCCCGCCGTCCTCGCCGTCAAGGATCCGCAGCAGCGGGCCGAGCCCGTACCGGCCGCTGAGGTAGAAGAAGCTCGGGTGCTCCCGCTCCCAGGCCAGCGCCGCGTCGAGCTCGCTCTTCGCCCGGCCGCGGTCCTCGCCCATCAGCGCGCCCACGGCCTGGCACAGTCCGCGCTGGAGGGGCACGAGCATGGACTCCTCACCACCGGCCCGGCGGAACCGGAGCAGGGCGCGTTCCTGCTCGCGGGCCCGCCCCTGGTGGGCGGCGAGCGTGGCGTCGACGAGCAGCAGGTAGCGGTGCGTCGACAGGTTCTGAAGGCGGGCGCTGGCCTCCACCGACCGCTCGACGATCCCCCGCGCCCGGTCCCACCGGCCGCCCAGCACGCTCTGCATGGCGAGGAACCCGTCGACGGCCTGGAGCAGGGCCAGCGAACCGAGTTCGTGGGCCGCCGCGCGGGCGGTCTCCAGCCGGGTCGCCTCACCGGTCCGCATGAACGCGTTGGTGCCGAGCCGCACCAGCGCCTCCGCCCGGTACACCGCGAGGCGGTGCTGCTCGGCGACCGCCAGCATCCGTTCCAGGCAGGCGTCGGCCTCGTCGAACCCGCGCTCCCGCGACAGCATGGCCAGCAGCTGCCATGCCTGGCAGGCCACCACGGGCCGGCCGCGCTGCTCCGCGGTGAGCGCGGCGGACCGGGCGGAACGTTCCGCCTCCTCCAGCCGCCCGCGTCCGTCGCCGCCGGCCCGGCCTTCGCCGCCGGCCCGGTCGTCCCCGCCGGCCCGGCCGTCCGGCTCCGGCAGCAGCGCGAGATGGCCCTCGACGACCGCGAGCGCCGCCTCCTGCTCCGGGCGCGGGGCGGCTCCGAGCAGGGCCCGCGCCGCCCGGATCCGCCGCCGCGCCACCTCCTGCTGCTCGGCCATGGTCGCGGCCCACGCGACCTGCGTGTGCGCCTGGGCCCGTTCCTCCGCGGTGCGCGATCCGGCGGGCGCCGGCGGAAGGTCGTCGAGCAGTGCGGCCGCCTCGACGAGCCGCCCGGACTCGGCCTGGGCGATCGCCAGCTGCACGGTGACCCCGTCCCGGTCCTCGTCGGCCGCGAGCCCCCGCGCGCGCTCCAGCAGCACGGCGGCCGAACCCGACGCGCCGGCGTCGAGCATCTGCCGCCCGACCTGGGCGAACTGCCGGGACGCCGCCACCTCGTCGCCCGCCGCCAGCAGCAGGGTCGCCAGCAACTGGCGCTTCTCGCCGGTGAGTTCGCAGGCGGACTCCTCGATGGCCGAGGCCGCGCGCCGGGCCAGCGCGGCCTGCTCGGCCGGTGGCAGCGAGGCCCTGAGGGCGTCGGCCGTCAGGGCGTGGCGGAAGGTGTAGTGGTCGTGGGCGGCCCCGTCCGGGGCGATGATCCCCACCTCGGAGGCCGACCGGAGGTGGGCGAACAGCGCCCGGTCGTCGAGGCCGGTCACCGCCCGCAGCGCCCCGACGGAGAACCGGCCGCCGAGCGTCGCCGCGACGAGCAGCAGTTCGCGCACGGGTTCGTCGAGCCGGTCCAGCCGGCGCGCCCAGCTGCGGACCGCACCCGCCGGCACCGGCGCACCGGCGTGCTCCGCGAGCCGCCACCCGCCGTCGTCCCGGCTCAGCCGTCCCGTGTCCAGCAGGTCGGCCAGGAGCACCTCCACCAGGTACGGGTTGCCGCCCGCCCACTGCGCGAGATGGCGGTGCGCGGCCGGCGGCACCTCACCCGGTCCGGCGTCCAGACACGCCGCCGCCATGTCCTGCACGGCGGCCTCGTCCAGCGGCCCCAGCTCCCTCAGCGCCGCCGTGTTGCGCAGTTCGGCGGCGAGCGCGAGGTCCAGCGCCGGGCCGGGGCCCGGCCGGAGCGTGCCGACCAGCAGGACCGGCAGCTGCGCCACGTTGTCCACGATGTACTCGACGACGGCGATCGTCTCGGTGTCGGAGTCGTGCAGGTCCTCCAGCAGCATCACGCAGCCGCACTCGCGGCCGAGCACCGCGAGCAGCCTGAGCAGCGCCTCGGCCAGTTCGACCAGGGAGATCGCGTATCCGGGCGCCGCCGCGCCGGTCCGCCACTCCGGCACGAGCCCGGCCAACGCGGGCCGGTAGGGCTGGAGTTCGGGGTCGTCCGGGGCGCCCGCCGCCCGGAACCGCGAGGCGAGCGCCTCGACCAGCGGCCGGAAGGGCACGACGAGCCCGGTGGAGGTGGCGCGGCCGCGCAGCACCGGCATGCCCCGGCCGTACGCGCGCAGGGCGGACTCACCGGCCAGCCGGGACTTGCCGATCCCCGCCTCGCCGAGGAGGAACACCGCCCGTCCGGCACCCGTCCTGACGCTCTCCAGGGCCTCGTCCAGCAGCCGGATCTCGGAGTCCCGCCCCACGGTGACCGACGACGTCGCGCGCATGGGCGAAGGCTACTTGATCTTGTTTGGGCACGGCAAAGGCCGGGAGAATCCCGGCCGTTGCCCGATCCGTCGGCCCTTCCCTCAGAACCAGTGGGAACCGGTGGTCCACCCGGTGAGGGCGCCGGCGTCGGAGTCCGTCGTTCTGAGCAGCTGGCTGCGCAGCCCCAGCAGCCCGCCCGCCCCGAGCGTCACCTCGCCCACCGGGTGGTCGTGGGCCGCGGTCTCCGCGCCGGTGCCGCCGTCGGCGTACGTCACCGAGTCGTTGATCTGCATGGTCCTCATCCGTCCTTCGTATCCGGGGGAGTGGTGGTCGTGCTGAGCCGTGCGGTGCTGCGGTGGTGCGGTGGGTCCGGTCGTGCGGTCGGCGTGCCCGTGGAGCGCGCCCCGGACGGCGGCGGTACGTGATGCCGGAGGGGCCCTCAGGCCGGGTGCAGGAGGAGCACGGACGGCACCCGTTCCGGGAACCCCGCCCGGAGGAGTCCGTGCCCGATCCCCGCCAGCCCGGTCAGCAGGCCGGGATGCGGGACCCCGTCCGGGGCGCCGCAGCGGGCGCCGGTCTCCTCGACGGAGGCGAGGAGTGCCCCGGCCCGGCGGATCCAGTGCGGGCGTGCCTCCGGGACGGCGCCGTGGCCCAGGAGTTCGCACAGTCCGGCCTCGCCGTGGCACAGGCCGTCGTCGGCGGCCGGCCTGTCCCGGCCCAGAGCCTCGACGGTCCTGCGGGACCAGGCCGCGAGGTGCGGGTCGTCCAGGGCGCCCGGCGCGTCCAGCACCGCGAGCGCGATGCCGGCGCGCCCCCGGCACCAGGCCGAGGCGCGGGCCTCGCCCCCGGACCCGTCGGCAGGCTCCCCGCCCACGGCCGCCCGCAGCGCGGACAGACCCGCCAGCCGGTACCGCTCACCGTCCCCGGCCGCCCTGTCCCCGGCCGCCCCGCCCCCGGACCCCGTCGCAGACTCGGCCTCGGCCTCGGCGAACCGCAGCAGGGCCCATCCGAGCCCGGCGGCGCCCGTCGTGAAGCCCCGCCCGCCCGCCGTGGGATCCACGGCGGTCAACCGGTCCGCGCAGGTCCGCGCGGACCGCCGGATCTGCCGCCCCTCGTCCCCGGCACCGGCCCCGGCCCGGTGGGCGGCCAGCAGCGCGACGAGCCCGCCCGCGACGCCCGCGCCCACCCCGTGCTCCCTCTCGGACGCGGCCGCCGCACCCGCCAGCCGCAGCGCGGCCGACGCCCAGGAGCCGACCTCCGGATCGTCCAGCAGCCGCGCCGTCCCGGCGAGCGCGTACGCGATGCCGCCGAGGCCGGAGAAGGCCCCCGAACCCACCGCGCGGACGTCCTCGGGCCGGCCGCTCAGCGCGTCGAGCAGCCCGGGCACCGGCGCCAGGGCCGTACGGGCCACCTCCGCGTAGTGCCCGGCCCCGGTGAGCGCCGCCAACTGGGCCAGGAACAGGGCCGGCCCGGTGTACCCGCCGGCCAGGTCGGCCGGCATCGGACCGACCCGCCAGTAACGGTCGTCCAGGAGCTCCAGGCCGATCCAGTTGCTGCGCGGTCCTTCGCGGTACGCGAGGGAGACCAGCCGGTCCCCGACGGACCGGGCCGCCGACAGCAGCCGCTCCGGCTCGGGGGCACGCTCCGCCGTACGGGTGCGCCGGTCCTCGGCGGGCCGGTGCGCGGGCGCGCGGGAGGCCGTCGCCATCGCGGCCCGCACGATCCACTCCTGGTCCTGGCGGTCGACCGTGTCCAGGGCGGCGAGCCTCCCGGTGACCCGGGCGATCCCGGACCGGTCCAAGCGGCCGGCCGACGGCCGCTCCGCCGTGCCCCACAGGCGGTCCCGGCCCGGACGGGCGGTGAACAGCGGTACGTCCCCCGCCCAGAGCTGGGCGATCTCGTCGTCGACCAGGCCGGGCGCGGGGACCGTCCCGAACACGTCGGTCCGCAGGGTCTCCAGAACCCGCTGGCGCTCGCCCGCGTCCTTCAGCAGACCGGGGTGGGTCGACTCGTCGAGCAGCGTGGCGTACACCCAGGTGGGGCGTACCACCACCCGCACTTCGTCCTCGGCGAACGCCTCCAGCAAGGCCGTTTCGTGCAGCAGTTCCTCCCTGGCCGCGCCGATCGCCGTGTACCCGTCGCGGAATCCGGCGCACAGCGCCTCGACGTGGGCCGTCGGTTCGATGGGCTCCCCGCCCGCGAGGCGTGGCCGGTTGGCGGATTCGGCGAACGTCCCGGCCCTGCGCACCAGGCGCATCCGGTCGGTGCCGGCGTCGGCCCAGTCCGCCCGGGCGACGGGCGACACCGCCGCGCGGCCGCCGCCGACCGCGGACATGTCCAGGGCACTGTGGTCGCCCACGAACAGCTGGGGCAGCAACCCGACGCGGTACACCGAGTCGTGGAGTGCGCGGGCGGCGGGGTCCTCCGTGGCGGTGCCCGGCAGCCTCGGGTGGAACAGGGTCTCCACGTCGACCAGCACCGGGTGCGCGCCGACGGCGATCAGGTTCTCGTGGTGCAGGTCGGTCCCGTCGATCAGGTGCAGCAGCGCCAGCAGCGCCCCCTGGCGGCGGTAGAACGTCTCGACCTCCCCGACGGAGGCACAGGGCCCCGCGACGACGAACTCCACCCACCCGTACGCGCCCCGGTCGAGCAGCCGCAGCGTACGGAGGTCCACGGAGCCGGGCAGCCCGTTGAACCAGGCGACGAGGTCGTTGAAGTGGCGGTGCGCGGAGAGCGGCCGCGGCTTGTACACCAGCCGGCTCCCGTCGGCGAAGCGCAGCAGCATCACGCTCCGTCCGCCCCGGTGGCCGTCCCCGGCGCCCGGCTCGACGCCCACCAGCACGCCCCCGCCGGACCCCGCCAGGAGACCGGCGGTCAGCCGGGCGTGGTCGTCCGCGAACCGCTCCAGCGCCTCCGCGACGGCGTCCGCCGCGTCGAGCGCAGCCCGCCCCAGGATCCGCGCCAGCACCGGGCGGCCGGCCAGCAGGGCCGCCAGACCGCGCCGGGAGGCGGTACGCCCCAGGAAGTCCCGGAACCGGGCCCGCGTGTCGTCCCCGTCGAGCAGTCCGGCGCTCCGCGCCTCGTACAGCTCCAGCACCAGCGTCCGCGCCGCCGCCCGGGCCAGCCGCGCGCCCAGGTGCCGCTCCAGGTCCTCCCGTACCGCGGCCACGTCCACGAGTCCGCGCACCCGCCCGGACAGCCCCCGCTCCAGCCGGTCACCCGCGCGGAGGGTGAAGGGCCGCAGGACCCACTCGAAACCGCTCAGCCCCGGGTGGTCCCCCTCGGGGGCCACGGCCCGCTCGGGCGCCAGGCGGGACGCCTCCTCGGCGAACGCGGCCCAGTCGGGCCGCCCTTCACCGGTGCCGCCGCCGACGAGCCCGGCCTCCCACCACCGCTCGACCGCCGACAGCGCGGTCCCCGCCGACCCCTGCCCAGCCATCATCGTCCCTCCTCGACCCCGGCCCACCGCTCCGGGCCACGCCCGATCCTGGTACGGGGGGTGCCCCCACCACATGGGGAAGAGACCCCCATGTTTTCCACCCCCACTCCACCCGGCCTCAAGCGGGCCCACACGGGTGCCCCGCCACGGCGCCGGGCGGGAGGGGCCGCTCCCGCCCGATACCGGTCGCATGGCGCCGCCGAACCGTTTCCATACCCGCCGGTCCTAGCGTCCGGTACGACCCACGGGGCCGCCCCCCGTCATCACCGCCTTCACCACCCTGTGAGGAGATCCCGTGCTCGAAGGCTTCGCCGAAGCGCTCGCGGACCGGGAGTACTACCTGCCGCTGACCAGCGTGGCCGACCCCGGGCCGCGCTTCGCTCCCGGCGAGGTGCCGCCCGGCCTGCACGGCACCGCCCAGGGCATCTGGACGGTCTGGGCCGGTCAGCGCACCGGGCTCGCCGAGGAGGGCTGGAAGATCCACGTGTCGGCACGACTGGACCGGGCGCAGCACGTGCTCGACACGGTCGCCGGCGTCTGCTTCGACGAAGGCGTGCCCTTCAAGCATCTGAGCGCCCGGCTGTTCTTCCTGTTCCTCCACCACAAACACGCCGGGCGGGCCCAGTCCGGCAAGTTCTGCGCCGTCTACCCGCCGGACACCGAGACGGCACACCGGCTGCTGGAGCGCCTGCGCGACGCGCTCGACGGGGAGGAGGGGCCGTACATCCTCACCGACCGGCGCTTCCGCGACTCACGGACGGTCCACTACCGCTACGGCTCCTTCGGCTCCCGCAGCCGGCTGCGGGCCGACGGCACCCGTGAGGGGCTGGTCCGCGACGGCTCCGGCCGTGACGTCGTGGACCAGCGCCGGCCCGCCTTCCAGCTGCCCGCGGGGATCACGGACCCCTTCGTCGGGCAGGAGGAACAGCCGCACGCCGGGCCGATCCTGATCCGCGACTACGAGGTGACCCGCGCGGTGCGCCTGAGCAACGCCGGCGGCACCTATCAGGCGCGGGACCGGCGGACCGGCCGCACTGTCTTCCTCAAGGAGGCCCGCGCCCACAACGGCCTGGTCTTCGACGGGAGCGACGCGCAGCAGCGGCTGCGGCACGAGCACCGCGTGCTGGGCGAGCTGCACGCGGCCGCCCCCGGGGTGGCGCCGGAGCCGCTGGAGCACTTCACGGAGTGGGAGCACGACTTCCTCGTCACCGAGTACGTCGAGGGGCAGCCGCTGGTGGGCTGGTTGAGCCGGTCCTCCCCGCTGGCCCGTGCCGACCGCACGCCGGAGTCGGTCGCCGCGTACTACGAGGCGTGCCGGCACCTGCTCGCCGGGCTGGACGACGCGCTCGCCCGGCTGCACGCCGCCGGCTACCGCTTCGGCGACCTCAGCCTGGGCAACGTCATGGTCACACCGTCGGGCGGGGTCCGGCTGGTGGACTTCGAGGCGGCCTCGTCCCTGTCCGACGCCCCCTCCAAGATCGGCACCCCGGGGTTCACCCCACCGCCAGGCCTGCTCCGGGACGGCGCCGATCCGCTGCTGCGGGACCGGTACGGCATGTCGGCGGTCGCCCTCTCCTTCCTCGCCCCGTTCAACGAGACCGCCGAGCACGCACCCGGCAACCTGCCGCTGCTGCGCCGCGACCTGGCGGACGTGGCGCCGCCGCAGGACCTGTGGCAGCGGGCGACCGCCTTCCACCCGGCGCGGGGCCGGACGCGGGACCAGGACGGTCCCGGCCGCCCGCCCTCCCACGCCGGGCCGGAGGCCGACCCGCGCGGCCGCCTGGCCCGGCTGGCCGGGGAGGTGGCCGCGGGGCTGCTGGAGACGGCCGACCCGGACCGGCCCGAGTGGGCCTTCCCGCCCTCGCCCGAGGCGTTCCGCACCAACAACGTGTGCCTGGCCTACGGCACGGCCGGAGTGGTGTACGCCCTGCACCGCGCCGGCGTCGCGGTGCCGGACGGGATCCGCGAGCGGCTGCGCCGCGACACGCTGGCGCTGCGCGACACCCTGCCGCCCGGCCTGCTCGTCGGCTCCGCCGGCGTCGCCGGGGTACTGGCCGGCCTCGGCCTGCTGGACGAGGCCGTCGACCTGCTCCGGGACGCCGACGGCCACCCGCTCACCGCCTCCTGCGCCACGCTGGCCGGCGGGCGGGCCGGGGTGGGCCTGGGCTGGCTCGGCCTGTACCGGCTGACCGGCGACGGCCACCACCTGGAGCGGGCCGCCGCCGTCGGCGGGGAGCTGCTGCGCACCCCCGACCTGCAAGCCGCCCTCGGCGAGCACGACGCCCGCGGCCTGCTCCACGGCCGCTCGGGTCTCGCCCTCTTCCTGCACCGCCTGGCGCGCGACACCGGCGAGGCCCGCTGGCTGGAGGCGGGCCGCCTGCTGCTCCACCAGGAGCTGGACCGCACCTTCCCGCTGGACGACGGCGCCCTGTCGGTCTCCGACGACGCGCGCCACACCCGGGCCATGCCGTACCTGGCCACGGGCGCGGCCGGGGTCGCGGCGGTGCTCACCCGCTACGCGGCCACGGCGCCGGACGAGCGCTGCGCGGCGGCGCTGCCGAGACTGGTCGCCGGCGTCCGGGTCTCCCGTGCCACGAAGGAGGCGGGCCTGTACCGGGGACTGGCCGGACTGACCTGGTTCCTGACCGGGCACGCCGAGCTCACCGGCACGGACGCCGCCCGCGAGGACGCCGTCCGCGCCGCGACCGGCCTGCTGAAGTACGCCGTCCCGTACCGCCGCGGGGTCCGCTTCCTCGGAGCGGGTTCGCAGCGGTTCACCTCCGACCTGTCCAGTGGCGGCGCCGGTGTCCTGCTGGCCCTGCACCGCCTGCTGGCCGGCCCGCTCCTGACGGAGCCCCACCCCACGCGTCCGGGGATCCCGGCAGCCCGCTGACGGCGCCGGGCGGACGCCCCATGAACGCCTGGGCACGGCGGCGGACAGCCCCGTGCCGAGGTTCGCGGTACCCGACCGACACCATCCCGAATCCCGAGAAGAAGACGGAGAGCACCCATGAGCCAGATCCTCGCGCTGCAGGCACTGGACACCGAGCCGGAGTCCCTTTCCTTCCCGCCCTGCTTCAGCGCCGCCTGGAGCATCAGCGACATCTTCCCCGAGCCGATGTAACGAGCGCGCACCCGGAAGGGCCGGGAGCGGTGGCCGCCCCATCGCTCCCGGCCCGGTGGCGCCGCGCGGCTAGGGCCTGTCGTCAAACTCCCGTCGTTGCCCGGAGGGCGGCCCCGCGGCGTCTGGTGCGTGCTCTCGGTGTGCCGGGCGGAAGCCCGCGTACTGGACGTACTTGGCTTTCGCCCGGTGCGGCGAGAGCGCGTGCCAGGCGTCGTGGGGCAGACGGGAGTTTGACTACAGGCCCTACGACGCCGCGAGGAACTCGCGCAGGTCGACGACCGTGTAGCCCTCCTCCACGACGGCGTCGATGATCCGCGGCAGGGCCTGGGCGTCGAGCACCACCCCGTCGCCCGCGCTGCTCCCGACGTGCATCTGCAGGACGGCCCCGGGCCCCAGAGAGCCGATCGCCCTGCGTACGACCAGGTCCACGGTCATGCCTCCGTCCGGCCCCAGGTAGCCGTTCGTGTCGTCGGTGAACTCGATGGCCGCGTAGCCCAGCTCGTTGACGTCCGCGACCGAATCCTCCGTCGTGGAGCTGTACGGGAACCGGAAGAACGGCAGGGGCTCCACCCCGGACGCCGTACGGATCGCCGTGTCCGCCCTGCGGACCTCCCGTGCCCGCTCCCGGGTGCTGAGGCCGTCGAAGTACGGGTGGCTGTACGAGTGGTTGCCCAGTCCGTGTCCGGCCTCGGCCATCGCCCGCACCGCCGCCGGACGGGCCTCGGCGTACCTGCCCGTGGGGAAGAACGTGGCGGGCGCCTTCCGCCGGCGCAGCTCCTCCAGGACCGCCGCGAGGCCGCTCTCGTCCCACGCGGCGTTGAAGGTGAGCGCCACCACCCTGCGGGACGTGGGCAGCCGCCGGATCTCCTGCCCGAGCAGCGAGGCCTGCGGCCGGGGACCCGCCACGACACCGGCCCTCCGGCCCGGCGCGGCCACGGCGTTCGAACCGGGCACCAGCCCTGCGGCCGGCAGCGCCGCCAGCACGGTACGTCGTCGCACATCCACCGGCCGCTCCCTCGCACACCACGCCACCCCGCGCGGCGCTCTCCCGAGTGTGCGAGAACACCACGAGGAAGTTCCGCGTAGCCGTGCCGGGCACCCGAGTGATCCCGCACGCCGACGGCTCTGCCGGAGAACCACGGGCCGGCGCCCCGCTCCAGGGACCACAGCTCCTCGGCCTGCACGACGGCCGGACGGTCCGTCAGGGCCGCGTGAGCGTGGGGGCGTCCCGGTCGGTGAGGAAATCGACGTGGTGCAACTCGCCCGGCGCCAACGGGCCGAGGCCGAGCAGGCAGTCGTCGAGCCGGACCTGCTGCCAGAACTCCGCTTCGCTCGCGGCGGTTCCGAAGACCGCCCACGGGGCACCGTACTTCGTCTGCGCCACCCACAACGCGAGCGTGCGGTGGCCGTCCCCGAACAGGTCCGGGCCGACCGGGTCCTCCTGCATCTCGGCGATCACACCCGACGTGTGCGGGTGCGCGCACACGGGCCGCAAGTGCCGCTGCTGCCACCAGGCGCGCAGGCGCTCGGCCGCCACGTCGGCGATGCGGTCGGCGGCGTCCAGGGCACCCTGGTCGGCGTTGGAGGCGGCCGGCCGCTCCACGCGCACGAGCAGCTCACGCCCGCACGGCTCGTGGCGGAACAGCCTGAAGATCGTGATCGGGGAACCCATGGTCCCATTGTGGCGTCCGCTCCGGCCGAGGAGCCAAAGCCAAAGCCAAAGCGACAGCCCGCGCGGCCACCGAGCCGGAGCGCATACCCTGCGCGGATGGATCGAATGCAACGGGCCGCCGGCGCGGTCGTCGGAGCGGCGGTGGGTGACGCCCTGGGCGGCCCCTTCGAGTTCGGTCCCCGGGGAGCCTTCTCCGCACGGTTCCCCGCGCCCGGTGGCGGCGGCGAGATGTGCGGGGGCGGTGGCTGGGACCCCGGCGAAGCCACGGACGACACACAGATGGCCGTCCTGGTCGGGGAGTCGCTGCTGGAGCGGGGCGGACTGGACCTGCCGGACGTCTTCGCCCGCTTCCAGCGGTGGGCGGCGTCAGAACCGAAGGACATCGGCCTGCAGACCGAGGACGTCCTCACCAACGGCATGCCCTGGGACCTCGCCGCCGCACTCCACTTCCAGATCAACCGGCGCGCGGCGGGAAACGGCTCCTTGATGCGGGCGTCGACCTCCGCGGTCTACTTCGCCGCCGCCGGCCGGGACGCCACGATGGACGCGGCCCGCCGCATCGCCGCCCTCACCCACGGCGACCCCGCGGCCTGGGAAGGCACCGCGATCTTCCACGAACTCATCCGCGTCACGCTCGAGGGCACCGCCCCCCTCACGGCGCTCCGGGACGTCCTGGCCCTCGTCCACCCGGACCACCGCGACCGCTATGCCACCGTCCTCGCGCCCGACTGGGAGCCCGACCGGGCGACCGAGTTCAACGGCGCCGTCTGGCCCTGCCTGGGCTCCGCCGTCTGGGCCCTGCGCACCACGGCCGGCTTCGAAGACGCGCTGCGCGCGGCGATCGACCTCGGCGGAGACACGGACACCGTCGCCGCGGTGACCGGAAGTCTCGCCGGGGCGTACTACGGGCTGGAGGCGATCCCCGCCCACTGGACACGGCCGCTCCACGTTCCCCTCCCCGGGTCCGGCGGACGCGTGCTGCAGCTGGCGGACCTGCTCCGCCTCGCACGACAGCTCGCGGAGCGGCGGCCGAGGGAACGGGAGCGGTAGGTTCCTCAGCCCGGCCCCGGCCCCGGCCCCGGCCCCGGCTCAGCGAAAAGCGGCGATGTTGCGGGCGACCCAGTCGCTGAAGGGCCGCGGCCCCCGGCCGAGGACCTGCTGAACGTCGGGGCTGATCCGCAGTTCGGCGGCGTTCGGAGCACCGATGATGTCCAGCGTGTCGTCCGCGAGCTCCGGCGGCACGAACGGGGTCATGGCGGCCTTGGCCTCCTCGCGGGTCAGTTCGTGGAACCGCACCGGCACTCCGAGCGCGGCCGCGATGGCTCCGGCCTGCCGGCGCGGCGTGACCCCCTCGGGCCCGGTCAGCTCGAAGACCCCGCCCGCATGCCGGTCGTCCAGCAGGCAGACCGCCGCGACCTCGGCGATGTCCGCCGGGTCCACGACCGGAACCCCCACATCGCCGAAGGGCGCGGCGACCGTCCCCCGCGTGCGCACGGACTCCGCCCAGGCCAAGGCGGATCACGTCGGACGGCCTGGCGTCAGGGGCGTGCAGGTCGCCGGAGAGCAGGAGGAAGACCGCCTCGGCCCCCTCCAGCACGGCGGCCAGACCCTGCGGCTCGGTCAGGTCGGCCGGCACGTGCCGGACCCCGTCCGGTACCGCCGCCGCGTGCCGCGACACCGCCGTCACCTCCACGCCCGCCTCGGCCAGGGCCCGCGTCAAGGGCCGGCCCACGTTCCCGGTAGCCCCGGTCACCACCATCATGTTCAGCATTCAGGGCATCAGCGAGAAGATGCTCGGGCCGACGACCCCACCCCAGGTCACCTATGGGCTGACCGAGTTCGGCCAGGACGTCGCCGAGCCCCTGACGGACCTGTTCGACCGGATCACCCGGCGGCTGCCGCCCGACCGGCGCCCGCCGCGCGACGGCTGAGCTCGGCGGATCGGCATGCCCCACCGGGACGGCACGTGACCGGATCATCGTGATTGGCCGAATGTGCGCGCTGGCGCGAACCCCCTCACCTCAGGAAGATGTCCTGCGGCCGCACGGGCCGGTCTGGAGGGCGGGGGACTAATGAGAACACTCCGGCGGGGTGTACGGGACAGGTGGGTCCGGGGGTGTGCGCGGGGTGCGGTCGCGGTGGCGCTGACGTGCACCGGGGTCGCGGTGGCCCCCACGGCGGCGGCGCAGACCACGGCCGTGTGCTCCACGGACACCGGCGCCAGGGGCCTGGCGAGTTCGCCGGTGGCCGGCACGTTGCTGTCGGTGGAGCGTGCGGATGGCCGGACCGCGCAGTTCCAGCTCTTCTACGACGCCACCGCGACGGGGGGCCTGCCCTTCGTCTGGCATCGTGAGCAGAACGGCCCCGGCGGCGCGTACGGGGCGTGGCAGCGGGTGAGCGCGGCGACCGTGGGTCCGAAGAGTTACGCCGTGACGGCGATCGAGAACTCGGCGGGCAAGCTGGAACTGCTCTTCTCCACCTACGGTTCGTTCTGCCACACGGTGGAGGACGCCGGCGCCGCCGGCGGCTGGAGCGCGGTGGACCCCTTCGGCCTCGCCCCGACCCCGTACCACGGCGGTGTCGTGCTGTTCAAGGAGCGGGACGGCAGTATCGACGCCTTCGCCTCCGGGGCGTACGGGGCCGGCTCGATGGAACTGCGCCATCAGCAGGACGCGTCCGCCGGCTGGGGTCCGGTCCAGTCCATGGGCGTGGTGCCGGACGCGGGCGTGGGCCTGAGCCAGCCCAGCACGGTCGAGCAACTGCCCGACGGCAGGCTGCACGTGACGGCACGGGAGTGGAACAGGGACCGCACGTGGGAGATCCGGCAATCGGCACCGGGCGGCGGCTGGGGTCCCTGGCAGCTGACCTCCCCGTGACGCGGCCGTAGGTGAACGCACCGGCCGTGGGCGCGGGGCCTCACCCGTGGACGGTGTCGTCGGTGCTCGCGCCGAACGGGCCGCGGGGAAGCAGCCGGTCCAGCCACTTCGGCAGCCACCAGTTGGCCCGGCCGAGGAGCGTCATGGTCGCCGGTACCAGCACCATGCGTACGACCGTGGCGTCGATGAGGATCGCGGTGGCCAGGCCGAGCCCGAACATCTTGCTGGAGGGGTCGTCGGCGACGGCGAAGGACAGGAAGACCGCCACCATGATGAGGGCGGCCGAGGTGATGATCCGGGCGGTGCGTGAGACGCCCTCGACGATCGCCGTGCGGTTGTCGCCGGTGCGCAGGTACTCCTCGCGTACCCGGGAGAGGAGGAACACCTCGTAGTCCATGGACAGGCCGAACAGGATGGCGAAGAGGAACATCGGGATGAACGACACAATCGGAACCGTCGCCTCCAGCCCGATGAGTGCGCCTCCCCAGCCCCACTGGAAGACCGCGACCATGATGCCGTAGGCCGCGCCGATGCTCAGCAGATTCAGCAGTACCGCCTTGAGCGGTACGAGTACCGAGCGGAAGACCAGCATCAGCAGCAGGAACGACATCGCCAGCACGGCGGTGACGAACGCCGGCAGGCGCCGGCTGGTGCGCCGGCCCACGTCGGACAGGCTCGCGGCGGCGCCGCCGACGTGGGCCCTGGCCGGACCGTGCCCGACCGCCGTGGGCAGCACGCCGGTGCGCAGCCGGGCGATGGTGCCGGCCGTGGCCTTGTCCTGAGGACCGGTGGTCGGGAACACCACCAGGGTCGCGATGCCGGTGGCCGGATCGACGTACGCCGGCGCGACGGACGCGATGCCCGGATCCGCCGCGACCGCCCCGACGAGCCGGTCCAGCACTCCCGGATCACCGGCGGGGTCGGCGGCGATGACGAGGGGACCGTTGGTGCCCGGGCCGAACCCCTCCGCGACGAGGTCGTAGGCGCGGCGCTCGGTACGGCTCGGGGGCAGTGAGCCGTCGTCGGGCAGGCCGACGCGCAACCCGAGCACGGGCAGCGTCGCGGTCAGCAGCAGCCCCGCCGCGCCGATCGCGTACGGCACCGGGTGCCGGCTGACGTGCCCGATCCAGCGCCGCCAGCCGACGGCGGGAGCCGCGCCCGCCTCAGTGTCCCGCCGCCGTGCCAGTCGGCCCGGCTTCCCGCTCCGCAGCGCCCGGACGATCCGGCCGGCCCGGGCAAGGCGCGCGCCGGCCGCGCCGAGGAAGGCCGGCAGAAGCGTCACCGACGCGAGCACCATGGTCAGGACGACGATCGAGACGGCGAGCCCGCCCACCGTCATGAACGGCACGTTCGCGACCGCCATGCCGAGGATCGACACGACGACGGTGCCACCGGCGAAGACCACCGGCCGCCCCGCCGTGGCCACCGCCCGCCCCGCCGCCTCGTGGGGATCGAGCCCGCACGCGAGGTACTCCCGGTGCCTGGCGAGTACGAACAGCGCGTAGTCGATGCCCACTCCGAGCCCGACCATGCTGCCCAGGACGGGAGCGAAGGTCGGGACGTCCGTCACCCCCGCCAGTACCGTCATCGTGGCGACCCCGACGGTCAGCCCGAAGACCGCCATGCCGATCGGCAGCGCGGCGGCGACGAGCGAACCGAACGCCAGGAACAGGATCGCGGCCGCGGCGAGGAGGCCGATCAGCTCGCTCACGCCGCCGTCGGGGTCGGAGAACGCGTAGAAGAGGCTCCCGCCCATCTCGACGCGCAGGGGCAGTTCGGCGCGCAGCCGGTCACCGAGATCGACAAGGGCCTTGAGGTCCTCGGCCGACAGCCGGCTCTGGTCGGGATACTGCACCCGGACGACCGCGATCCGTCCGTCGGCCGAGACCAGGCCGCCGCGCACGGCGGTGTCCCCGCCGGCGTCGAGTGCCCCCGCCGGGTCGCTCGTGCCGAGCACGTGCGGCAGCCGCTGCACCTCGGTCCGCAGCCGCGTGAGAGCCGTGCGCGCGCCGTCGTCGTCGAAGAACGTCGCACCGCCGTCGCGGGGGGTGACGACCACTTGGGCGGTCATCCCCTCCTGGCCGGTGTCGGCCCGCTCGATCAATTCCGCGGCCCGCTGGGAGTCGAGTCCCGGAGCGGTCATCGAGTCCGAGGTCCGCCCGCCGAAGGCGACGGCGGCGAGGACGGCGAGCGTGGCGGCGACCAGCCATGCCGCGATCACCCGCCGGGGATGGCGGGCGGCGCCTGCGCCCAGGCGCAACAGGGCTTTCGAGAGCATCGGGTCCTCCAACCACCTTGTCGGCCGTCCTTGTACGGCCACCGGTGCCGAGACTCGTCGCCACGGCGCTCCGCGGCATCGGCCCGTGGGCCGCGGATCCGTCGGCCCCAAGTCGGAGTGACGACCCGTCCTTTCGGCCGATGCGCGGCACGGCGCGGTCCCTAGGCTGAGTACGTGCTGCGAGAAGACCTGCGAACCCTCTGGACCGAACCCCAGCCGCCCGACGCGCCCGCGCGGGTGTGGCGGGACTGGGCGCTGCTCGCCGCCGGCCTTGCCGGTGTGGCGCTGGAGGCCATCCTGCGCGAGAACGTCGTGTGGCGGCCGGTGGCGGTGGTGTTCGCCGTATGGCTGTGCCTGCTGCCCCTGTGGCGCCGCACCCGCCCGCTGGCGACGGTGACCCTGGCGTTCGGCTCGGTGCTCCTGCTTGCGGTGGCCCCGCTCGTCGCCGCACCCCGCGAGCCCGTCGGCCTGTACACCGCCGGCGCGGTCGTGCTCCTGCTGGTGTACGCGCTGCCCCGGTGGGGATCGGGACGCGAGATCGTGCTGGGCGTCACGGTGATCCTCGCGGTCGGCACGCTGTGTGTCCTCATGGACGACACCCCGGTCGTCGAAAAGGCCGTGGGCTTGGTCTTCCTGCTGCTGCCCGGCGTGGTCGGGGCTGCCGTGCGGTTCCGGGGGACCGCTCGCGAGCGGCAGCTGGAGCAGGTGCGCTCCCGCGAGCGCGAGCAGCTCGCCCGGGAACTGCACGACACGGTGGCCCACCACGTGTCGGCCATGGTGATCATCGCCCAGGCGGGCCGGGTGCTCGCGGGCACCGACCCGTCCGCCGCCGTCGAGGCGCTGGAGGGGGTCGAGGAGGAAGGGGCGCGCACGCTGGAGGAGATGCGCGCCATGGTCGCGGCGCTGCGCGACCGCGGGGTCGGCGCCGAGCTGGCGCCCCCTGCCGGAGTCGCGGATCTGGAGCGGCTGGTGCGCATCCCCGGTGGGCGCCTCAGGGTCGGCCTGGAGCTCGACGGCGAACTGGACGCCCTGTCCCCGGCCGTGGACGCGGCCGTCTACCGGATCGTGCAGGAGTCGGTGACCAACGCGCTGCGCCATGCGGTCGACGCGACCGAGCTCGTCGTCCGGGTCGCCGCGCAACGGCACACGGTACGGGTGAGCGTGCGCGACGACGGCCGGCGCACCGGCCGGGGCCGCGACGGATACGGGCTCACCGGACTGCGCGAGCGCGCCACCCTGCTCGGCGGCACCCTACGAGCCGGACCGGGTACCGGTACCGACCGGGGCTGGCACGTCGAAGCCGAACTGCCGAGAGCGAGGAGCGAGAGCGGTGCCCGTACGCGTCCTCGTCGCTGACGACCAGACGATCATCCGCACCGGGTTGCGGATCATCCTGAACGCCCAGCCCGGCATCGAGGTGGTCGGCGAGGCCGCCGACGGGCGGGAAGCGGTCCGCCTGGCCCGCGAACTGCGCCCCGACGTCTGCCTGTTCGACATCCGCATGCCCGTACTCGACGGGCTCGAGGCCACCCGGCTGCTCGCCGGCCCGGGCGTCGCCGACCCGCTGGCCGTGGTCGTCATCACCACGTTCGACCTCGACGAGTACGTCTACGGCTCACTGCGCGCCGGCGCCCGCGGATTCCTCCTCAAGGACACGGGACCCGACCTTCTGGCGCAGGCCGTACGCTCGGCGTCCGACGGCGAGGCGCTCATCGCGCCCAGCGTCACCGTCCGTCTGCTCCAGGCATTCGCGGACCTGCCCGCCGGCCGGCCCGTGGCCCAGCCGGTCTCCCCCGTCACCGCCCGCGAGGAGCAGGTGCTCCTCGCCGTCGCGCGCGGGCTGACCAACACCGAGATCGCCGACGCACTCCACATCAGCCTCAGCACGGTGAAGACGCATCTGGCCAGCCTCATGGCCAAACTCGGCGCCCGCAACCGGGTCGAGATCGCGATGTGGGCCTACGAAACGCGCCGTATCCTCCCCGGAACCTGAGCCGGACGCCGGGCCGGGCCCCCGAGTCCGCCCGGGAGCGGGCCTCTTGTCCACCGGGTGGTGGACAACCGGTTCCACCGGTCGAGGCTGCCGGCCGTGGGGCGCCCGCGGCCAGCATTCCGTACATGAGAGATCTTCCCGTAGCCACCGCACGCTGGAGCGCCCGGCACCCCTGGCGCGCGATCGTCGCCTGGTTCCTGTTCGTCGCCCTCTGCCTGGGTACCGGCATCGCGCTCGGCGACCGCGCCGCGACCGCCGAGGACTTCCGGGTCGGCGAGGCGGGCCGGGCCGAGGCCATCGCCACGGACGGCGGTCTGCAACGCCGGCCCGTCGAACACGTCCTGATCCGCGCCCGGTCCGGCCCGCTGGACGGTGCCGCGGCCGATTCCGCGGCCCGTGACGTCCGGACCCGGATGGCGAAGCTGCCCGAGGTGGCCGAGGTGGGGCAGCCGGCGCGCTCCGCGGACGGCACCGCCCTGCGGATCCGTGTCGTCCTGCACGGCCCCGAGCTGGACGGCAGGAAGAACGTCGGCCCGCTGCTGGAGCAGACCGCGCAGACCGCCGCGACGCATCCCGGGGTGGTGGTGGAGGAGACCGGACCGCCCTCGATCAGCAAGGGCGTCAACGACCAGCGCGCCGAGGACCTCGCGCTCTCCGAACGCATCACGCTGCCGGTCACCGTCGTCACCCTCCTGCTCGTCTTCGGTTCCGTGGTGATGGCGGCGGTGCCGCTGGTCCTGGCGCTCACGTCGATCGCCGCCGCGCTCGGCCTGTCGATGGCCGTCTCGCACGTCCTGCCCGACGCGGGCGTCGGCACCAATCTGATCCTGCTCATCGGCCTCGCGGTCGGCGTCGACTACACCCTCTTCTACCTCAAGCGGGAACGCGAGGAACGGGTCCGGGCCGCCGGACGCCTCGGCCCCGAGGCCCTGGTGGAGCTGGCGGCGGCCACCGCCGGCCGGACGATCGTCACCTCCGGCCTCGCCGTGATCGCGTCGACCGCGACCCTCTACCTCGCCACGGACGTCATCTTCTCCTCGCTCGCCACCGGCACCATCCTGGTCGTCGCCGTGGCCATGGTCAGTTCGATCACCGTGCTGCCCGCCCTGCTGGTCAAGACCGGGCAGCGGGCGGAGCGGCGGGAGGGGAGGAGCACGCAGGCGACCGCGAAGGGCCGTCGCCCGTACGTCCTGAAAGGCAAGGGCAAGAGCGGGAACAGGGACGCCCACGGCAACGGCCGCATCCTGACGGCCCTCCTCGCCCCCGCCCGCAGGCACCCGGTGGTCACCCTCACCGCCTCCGTCCTGTTCCTGCTCGCGCTCGCCGCGCCCGCCCTCGGCATGAAGCTGGTGGACCCGGGCAAGGACACCTTCTCCCGCGCCCTCCCGGCCATGCGCGTCTACGACCGGCTCACCGCCGCCTTCCCCGAACTCCTCGTCGAACACGACGTGGTGGTACGCGCCGCTCCCGACCGGGCCGACGACGTCCGCCGGGCCCTGACCGAACTCGGCCGGCGCGCCCAGGCCGACCCGCTGTTCGCCGCCGACACCGCACCCCGGCTGCTCAGCTCCCCCGACCAGCGCGTCCACGTCCTCGTACTGGCCGTGCCCCACCACGCGCCCGCCCCCGAGGCCATCTCCTCGCTCGACCGGATCCGTACGGGCCTGCTGCCGGCCACCGTCGGCGCCCTTGACGGAGTGGAGAGTGCCGTCACCGGCGACGTCGCCCGCAGTCAGGACTACGTCGCCGACGAGCGCGCCACGCTTCCCCTGGTCGTCGGCGCCCTGCTCCTGCTGTCCTTCCTCACCATGGCCGTCGCGTTCCGCTCCGCGGTCGTCGCGCTCCTCGGCGTCCTGCTCAACCTGCTGTCCGCCGCAGCCGCGCTCGGCGCGCTCGTCCTGGTCTTCCAGGGCACCTGGGCCGAGGACCTGCTCCGCTTCGACTCGCTCGGCGCCATCGCCTCCCGCGTCCCCCTGTTCCTCCTCGTCATCCTCTTCGGCCTCTCCACGGACTACCAGATGTTCGTCATCAGCCGGATCAAGGAAGCCCGCGAAACGGGCCTGCCCACGCGCGAGGCGGTCCTCCACGGCCTCGGCGCCTCCGCGAAGGTGGTCACCGGCGCCGCCGTCGTGATGGTCACCGTCTTCAGCGCCTTCGTCGCACTGCACCTCACCGAGATGAAGCAGATGGGGTTCTGCCTGGCCCTCGCCGTCCTGCTCGACACGGTCGTCATCCGGCTGCTGATCCTCCCCGCCGCGCTCCTGCTCCTCGGCGAGCGCGCCTGGTGGCCCCGGCGTCCCGCCGCCGCGCCCCGCCCGGCGGCCGGCGCGGCGGGCGCCGAAGGAGGCGGCGCGGCAGGCGAGTTGACCTTCCCCGTACGCTGATGATCGTGATGCGACGACCGCAGCGTGGCGACCCGTACTGGATCTGGCTGCTGCACGGCTGGGAACTCCTCGGCTGGGCGATCACGGCCCTGCTCTGCGTGATCACCCTCTTCGCGGACGTGCCCGCCCCGCAGGCCTACGGGTCGCTCGCGCTGATGGCCGCGCTCGGCGCCGCGAACGTCCTGGTGCGCCGCCGGCGGGGGGACGCTCCGGTCCGGACCGGGTACGCCTACCTGGGGCTGCTGGTCGTCAGCCTCGGAGCGCTGTCCTGGATGCGCGACGGCTTCGGGGCCCTCTACTTCGTGCTCCTCCCGCAGTTCGTGGTCTACGCGAACGGTCCGCGCTCCGCGCTCGCCTCCAGCGGCCTCGCGGCGGTCGCGGTCAGCGCCGGCGGGACGCTGCGGGAAGGGTGGAGCGTGGCGGGCCTGGCCGGCAACTCGGTCTCCTCCATCGGCGTGTACGCCGTCAGCGCCGTGGCCGTCCTGGTCACGCCCAGGGCGCTGGAGCTGCGGGACGAACGGGCCCGGCTGCGCGCCCAGCTGGCCGACGCCCGGACCGAACTGGCCGAGGCGCAGAAGCGGCAGGGCGCGGCGGAGGAGCGCGAACGGATGGCCCGGGAGATCCACGACACGCTCGCCCAGGGCTTCGCCTCGATCATCGTCCTGGCGGAGGCGGCCCGCTCCGGGCTGGCCGCCGACCCGGAGCGCAGCACCCGGCAGTTGAGCTCCATCGAGCGGACGGCCCGCGAGAATCTGGCCGAGGCCCGGGTACTGGTCGGGTCCGGCCCGGCCGGCGGGACCGCCGCCGGCTCGGTGGCCGCGACCCTGCGCCGCACCCTCGACCGGTTCGCCGAGGACACCGGGCTGACGGTGGAGGCGGAGCTGGCCGAGGTGGACTGCGACCAGCCGACCCGCGTCGCGCTGCTGCGCTGCACGCAGGAGTCGCTGGCCAACGTCCGCAAGCACGCGGCGGCGTCCACGGTCTCCGTGGTCCTGGCCCGTCGGCCGGGCGCCATCGAGCTGGAGGTCACGGACGACGGCCGCGGGTTCGCCGTCGGCGCGTCCCGCGGCTTCGGGCTGAACGGGATGCGGCGCCGGCTGGAGGAGTTCGGCGGGGAGCTGACCGTCACCAGCTCGGCCGGGGACGGCACCCGCGTCCTGGTCCTCATACCGGCGTACGACGGGGAGACGATGTGAGCACAGCGGCTAAGGGCACCTCAGATGGCCGGGGCGGCGGCGCGGGCCGCCTGCGCGTGATCACGGCGGACGATCACACGGTGATGCGCGCCGGACTGGTCGCCCTGCTGTCCGCGGAGCCGAGTCTGGAGATCGTCGGCGAGGCGGCGGACGGCGCCGCCGCCGTCGCACTCGTCGCCCGCCTCCAGCCCGACGTGGCTCTCCTCGACCTGCGCATGCCCGTACTGGACGGGGTGGGCGCCACCGCCGCGATCACCGCCGCGCACCCGCGGACCCGGGTGCTGATCCTCACCACGTACGACACCGACACCGAGATCGAACGGGCGGTCGAGGCCGGCGCGACCGGTTACCTGCTCAAGGACGCCACCCGCGAGCAGCTCGTGGACGCCATCCACGCCGCGTCCCGTGGGGAGACGGTCCTCGCTCCGCGCGTGGCACAGCAGTTGGTCGCCCGGATGCGGCGGCCCGCGCGGGTGGCGCTCACCGCCCGCGAGAGCGAGGTGCTGCGCGCCGTCGCGGACGGGCTGTCCAACGCCGAGATCGGCAGACGGCTGTTCATCGGAGAGGCCACGGTCAAGACGCACCTGCTGCGGATCTTCGCCAAGCTCGACGTCGGCGACCGCACCCGCGCGGTGGTCGTCGCGATGGAGAACGGCCTTCTGGCACAAGGGTAGGAAGCCCGTCCGGGGCCCCGGAACCCTCGCCCGCCGCCAGGGCCGGAAGGTCGCGCGGGAGCCGGTCCCGGTGGTGGCGCGGACCATGCCGCCCGCCGGGCCCGGGGGATTGGGCGTACGGTACTGGTGTGATCATGACTGCACCAGGGACCGCGCTGCTGCTCGCCGCCGCTCCGGTCGGCAAGGGCCGGTTGATCGACGCCACCCGGGTTCTGCCCACCCTGGCGGCCTGTCCACCCGCGTCGCTGACCCGCACGAGCTCCGGGACCATCGTCGAACTCGCCGACCCGGTGGACCAGCAGACGGTCCTCACCCGCGTCCGCGCCGCCGCGGCCACTGAGGGCCCTCTGACGCTGATCCTCGCGGGCCAGCTCCACCTCGACACCAGGCAGCGCGCGATCCATCTGGCTCTCGCCCGCACGACGCCGGCCACCCTGCGCTACACCGGCCTGCCGTGGTCCTGGCTGGCGAGCGAGCTGAAGACCCGGCGCCCGGGCACGACGACCGTCCTGGTCGATCTGGTGGCGACGGCCGACACGTGGCAGAGCCTCCGCACGGAGGGGCTGACCCTCGGCCAGGGGATATCGCTCCACGGACGGATCACCCCTGCGCTGCCCCGAAACCGGGTCGCCGTCCCCGCCTACCTCCAGGCCGTGGCCGGTGTCTGGCGCAGCGGCCTGACCCCGCCGCTGGCCGAACTGCACGCGAAGGCCGCAGCCCACGTCGTCGACGACCGGGCGCTGCTCCTCGCGGTGGACCCCCTCGCGGCATCCGCCCCGGCACGCCCGGCCCCGGCTGCCCCCGCCACGAGCGCGGAGGAGGATCCCCTTCCGTCGATCCTCGCCGCCGCGCGGGCGGGGCGCCACGACCAGGCCGAGGCGCTCGCCGCGAGTTGGGAGGGCTGGACGGTGCGGACGTACGGTCCGGGATCCGCCCAGGCGACGCACTGGCTGGAGGTCCGCGCCGACCTCGCTCACCTCGCCGGCGACGCGGCGCGCAGCTGCGAGCTGTGGATGGCGGCGGCCGACGCGCGCCTCACCCGCCACCAGGCCCCGGACGCCCTGGAGGTCGAGGCCGCCGTGGACCGGGCCCACCACCAGTGGCAGGCCGTCCGGGACGCGGCGACGGCCCGGGCACTGGGACCCGGCCTGGTTTCGCTGCGCCGCCGGGTCCCCGGACAGCGGCCGGGCGCGACGGAAGCCGTACAGCGCCGGCTCGAACTGCTGCACACGATGCCGCAGGCGGCAGCGGGAGGCCGATGACCCCGGAGTGTGTACGCCGGGCCCCGCCGCGCCAGGGTGCGTCCCTCGCGGGGCGGGGTGAAGCTGGTGGTGACGTGTCGGTGTCGCTCGTCCCCCCCAGGAGCTGCCATGCGTACCCGGCTTCTCGGATTCACCGCCGCCCTCCTGCTGGCCGCTTTCGGAGCCGCCGTCCCCGTCGCGCAGGCCGTCGTACCGGCCGTCGTACCGGCCGTCACCGGACCGGAGTGCGTGGCGGACGGTGCCGGAAGGGTGGTGTACGACTCCGCTGCGGGCCTGTGGATGTGCACGGGCGGCCAGTACGACGGCAAGCCCATCACGACGACCTGAACGCGTTGACGGGCGGCAGTCGGCCTGAGGGCGCTGGGCAGCAGCTCGATCATCCGGGCGACCGCCGGCCCCGCCCCGGCCGCGGTGACCCGTGAACCGGGCCACCGCATCCGGTGGAGGGCATGCGGTTAGCCTCGCGGCACGGGAGCCCGTGCTTCCGCGCCGATGGAGGGGAACGTGGACCGCAACCGTGAAGTGATCGGGCCGGACGGGCTGATCGACCTGCTGGGCGACTGGAGTTCGGGTGACGGGCCGCTCTACCGGCGGCTCACCGAGGCGTTCGGCCGGGCCGTGCGGTCCGGGGACCTGCGCGCCGGCGACCGCCTGCCGTCCGAGCGGCGGCTCGCCGACGCCCTCTCGCTCAGCCGGGCGACGGTGGTCGCCGCCTTCGACGCACTGCGCGGGTCGGGCCTGGTCGAGACGCGCCGGGGCAGCGGCACACGGGTGTCGGCAGCGGCGGCCGGCCGCCGGGTGCCGGTGGACGGGCGCGTGCGCGGGGGTCGGGCCACCGCCGTGGTCCAGCGGCTGATCACGCGACCGCCGGACCTGATCTCGCTGGGGCGGGCGGCCGAGGGCGGCGGTCCGGATCTGGGCCGGGCCCTGCTCGACCTGGTACGGGAGGACCTGCCCGGGCTGCTCCGCGACGCGGGCTACCACCCCGCCGGGCTGCCCGCGCTGCGGGAGGCGGTCGCCGCCCACCACACCCGGCACGGACTGCCGACCGTGCCCGAGCAGGTGGTGGTGACCACGGGCGCCACCCAGGCCGTCGCCCTGAGCGCCCAGCTGTACCTCGGGCGCGGGTCCACCGCCCTGGTGGAATCACCGGGATGGCCGGGCTGCCTGGACGTCTTCAGAGCCGCCGGCGCCCGGCTGGTCGGCGTCCCCGTCGACTCCGACGGGGTCCGCATCGACCGGCTCGCCACCGCGCTCGCCGTACAACGGCCCGCGCTGCTCTACCTCATGCCGACCTACCACAACCCCACGGGCGTCCTGATGTCCGCCGGACGCCGTCGCCGGGTGGCCGAGCTCGCCGCCGAACACGGCGTCCCCGTCCTGGAGGACAGCGCCCACGAGGCGGCCCTCGCCCCCGGCGAGGTTCCCCCGCCGATCGCCGCGCACTCGGCCCGGGGAACCGTGCTGACCGTGGGTTCGCTGACCAAGGCCGTGTGGGGCGGTCTGCGGATCGGCTGGATCCGCGCACCCCGGGACGTCGTGGCCCGCCTGGCACGGCTCAAGGCACTCGGCGACCTCGGCAGCCCGCTCCTGGACCAGGCCCTCGCCGCCCGGCTGCTCCCCGCGCTCCCGGCCCTCGCCCCCGAGCGGGCCCGCCTCCGCCGCGAGCAGCTCGCCACCATGACCCGGCTCCTCGGCGACCGGCTTCCGCAGTGGAGCTGGCAGGAACCGCGCGGCGGTTCCGCCCTGTGGATCCGGCTGCCCCCGGGCACGGACGCCCGCGTCTACGCCCAGGTGGCGCTGCGTCACGGAGCGGAGGTCATTCCGGGCGACGCCATGGATCCGACGGGCGCCCACGACGACCACATCCGCCTCCCCTGTGCCTTCCCGGCGCAGACCTCGGCGGAACTGGTCGACCGCCTGTCGGCCGCCTGGTCCGCACGGTCCCGCAGCGGGGCCGCGAACGGCTGAGGGCCGACCTCCGGCCCCGAGCGGCCTCGGGGCGGGCCTCGGGCCGGGGGTTCACGGGGTGGGTACGAAGGCCCCCGCGCGGGCCGCCGCCACCGTGGCCCCGGCCGCCCGCCGGGCCGCCGCCTCGTCGAGCGGGGCGTCCGTCGTCAGCAGCCTGTAGTACAGGGGGGCTGAGACGGCGCGCACCACCTCGGCGGCGTCGGTGCCCACGGGCAACTCGCCCCGTGCGACGGCCTCCTGGACGCACGGCGCCCATTGCGCGACCCGGACCTCGTAGAAGCGGTGCAGGGCCTCGGCCGTCCGGGCGTCGCCCGTGGCGGCCGCGATGACGGCTTTGAACAGGGGGCCCTGGCGCGGGTCCGTCAGCGTGCGCCGGACGAGGTGGGCGTTGGCCAGCAGGTCCTCCTCCAGTGAGCCGGTGTCGGTACGCGGGAGGGACTGCTCGGCCATGTCCGTCAGCAGGTCGGCGACCAGACCGGCCACCGTGCCCCAGCGCCGGTACACGGTGGTCTTGCCGACCTCGGCCCGCCGGGCCACCTCGGCGAGGTCCAGGCCGTGGAAGCCCTGCTCGGCCAGCATGTCCCCGGCCGCCTCCAGCACGGCGGCCCGAACCCGGGCCGTCCGGCCCCCGGGGCGCACGGTCCCGGGCTCGGCCGCCCCGCCCCCCGCGCCCCCCGCGCCCCCTGCGTCCCCGACGTCCCGCGCGCCTTCGGCCGGCATCGGGGCATCACTCCACAACGTCATAACGGGTCCCTGGTTCCATTAATGGCGATCAACTGTTACGTTGGTCGCACCTTAACGGGTCTGCGATCCCGTTACCACTCGTGGGAGGAGTCCGTCATGGAATACAGGCAGCTCGGTGCGTCCGGCTTGAAGGTTCCCGTCCTCGGCTTCGGCGCCGGCACCTTCGGCGGCCGGGGACCGGTCTTCGGCGCCTGGGGCAGCACGGACGCCCGGGAGGCGCGCCGGCTCGTCGACATCTGCCTCGACGCCGGCATCACCCTCTTCGACACCGCCGACGTGTATTCGGCGGGCGCCTCGGAGGAGGTCCTCGGCCAGGCCGTCAAGGGCCGCCGCGACCAGGTGCTCATCTCCACCAAGGCGGGGCTGCCGACCGGTGACGGCCCCGGCGACTACGGCACCTCACGCTCCCGCCTCATCGCGGCGGTCGAGGACGCCCTGCGCCGCCTCGGCACCGACCGCATCGACCTCTTCCAGCTCCACGGGTTCGACGCCGCCACCCCCGTCGAGGAGGTGGTGTCCACCCTCGACGAGCTCGTCCGCTCCGGCAAGGTCCGCTACACCGGGGTCTCCAACTTCGCCGGCTGGCAGCTGATGAAGTCCCTCTCCGCCGCCGACCGGCACGGTTTCCCCCGCTACGCGGCCCACCAGGTCTACTACTCCCTCGTCGGCCGCGACTACGAGTGGGAGCTGATGCCCCTCGGCCGCGACCAGGGCGTCGGTGCGATCGTGTGGAGCCCCCTGGGCTGGGGCCGCCTCACCGGCAAGCTCCGCCGTGGCCGCCCGCTGCCCGCCGCGAGCCGGCTGCACGCCACCGCCGACTACGGCCCGCCGGTGGAGGACGCCCACCTCTACGACGTGGTCGACGCCCTTGACGAGGTCGCACAGGAGACGGGCCGGACCATCCCCCAGGTGGCCATCAACTGGCTGCTGCGCCGCCCGACCGTCTCCACCGTCCTCATCGGCGCGCGCGACGAGCAGCAGCTGCGGCAGAACATCGGCGCCGTCGGCTGGGAACTGACCCCCCTGCAGATGGCCCGCCTCGACGCCGCCAGCCACCGGCCGGCGCCGTACCCGTACTTCCCCTACGAGCGCCAGGAGGGCTTCGCCCGCCTCAACCCCCCGATGACCCCGGCCCCCCGCGACTGACCCTCCGGCCCCGGCGACCGCACGCGCGCCACTCCCACAGGCCGGCCGGGCCCCGCCCCTACCCGTACCAGAAGCGCTCCAGCGCCCCTTGCGTATAGGCGGCCGGGCTCACGCTCAGGTCCCCGGCGAAGGGACGGTCGAGGACGATGACGAGCAGCAGGGTGAAGCCGATCAGCCCGGAGACGGCCGCGACGAAGAGCAACTGCATCCGCATGCGCTTCATGCCGTACAGGAAGGTGAGCGGGATCAGAACCAGCGCGCCGCCGTAGGCGAGGGCCTGAAGCAGTACGGGGAGTTGGGTGGAGGCGGTGGAGATCCGGGCCCGGCGCTGCGAGGAGACGTCGTTGAGGCGGCTGACCATCTCGCCGTAGAAGGCCTGTTCCTTCGCGGTCTGGGGCTCGTAGGCCTGGAGGGCGTCGAACATCGCGCGCATCTGGGATTCCGTCGCGTCGAAGTCGCCCTGACCCTGTCGCATGCGGGGCCAGGACTCCTCCACGACGGCGCGGACGTAGTCGGAGACGGCCTGGTCGACCCTGGTCTGGGCCTCCTGGGGGAAGACGCGCGCGTCGCGGACGATCAACGCGAGATCGGTGGCCTCGGCGGAGACCACGGACTGCGTGGTCTCCAGCTGCGTCCACAGGGTGACCACGACGAAGGCGAGGATGATGCCGTAGATCGCGCCGAAGACCCCGAGGACCACGCCGACCATCTCGTTGTGCTCACCTCGGGCGAGCGAGGGATACCTGCGGCGCAGGAGGACGCTGCCGAGGAGGGAGAGGGCGACGATCCCGCCGACCACGATCAGTGCGAGGCTGAGGGTACTGAGGTGGTTGAGCATCCAGAGCGCCACGACCCCAGCGTTCTCCACATCTCACGCGCCCCGGGGGCGGCGCCCCGGGCAGCCACCCATGATCACTCGTCCGTGGCACGGCGTCGCCCGGGGCTGACCGCAGGCGGTCGAGTACGCCTGAGTGGTCCTCTCCTTCACGGTGACTCCACACCGATATCGCCTGGCGGATCGGTGCCCGGTCGGGCAGGGTGCCGGGTGATGAGCGATGAGTACGAGATGTCATACGCCCGCCCCGACTCCGTCGAGGGCCTGCTGCAACGGGGGCGTGGCCTGGGCGCGGTGCGGGCGCTGCGGGACCCGCGGCGATCCGCCGTGTTCGTGTATGAGGGGATCCGCCATGACCGGCGGTGGGACCAGACCGATGAACGGTCTCTGTACCTGGCGCGGCTGGCCGTTGATCTGGACCTGTCCCCGATGCCGGTCGTCGACCAGCTGGCGGGGGACGAGGAGGCCTGCCTGCGGGCCTGCGAGGTGCTGGAACTGCTCGCGCTCGCGGGATCGGCCGACGCCAGGGAAGGGCTCCGGGCGTACGTCCGCGAAGGCGAACACTGGGTCCTCGTACTGGAGTCGCTGTCAGCCGCCTGGCCGCCGGAGTGGTGGGAGGACCTCGATGAGGTGGCACGGGCCCGCATCGGTGCCGAAGCGGAGCTTCCCTGGTGCTCCGAGCCGTGGACGCGGTTCGGCATCGAGGTCCAGACCCGTCCGTGCGTGACGCGGCCCTCACTGGCCGGGCTCAGCACCGCGGAACTCCTCGCTCTGCTCGCCGACACGCGCACGGAGGAGGCCATGAGGTTCGACGCGCTGCGAGCCCTCAAAGGCCGAGAGCCTGCCGAGGGGCTCATCCCGCTGGTTCCCTCGCTGGGCACGTCGGACGGCCGCCGGCCCTTGCCCCTGCTCAGGCGGAACGTGGAGCGCCTGGGCGCCCTCGCTGTGCCGGCCGCGCACGGCTGGGCACAGGAGGGCCCACCCTGTCTCGCCCAGCTGGGTGCGGACGTCCTGGCCGACCATGCGGGCCCCGAGGTTCTGCCGGGGCTCGTCAACGAGCTGGCGGAACAGTGGACAGCGAGGGCGTGGTGCGGCCCCGACCGGACGGCCCGGCGCCTGGCCAGGTTCGGACCCGCCGCGGCCGGGGCGGTCCCCTACCTGCGGTCCTTCTGGCTGCACACCCCGCACTCGTATGAGCGGGCCGCGTACCTGGAGGCACTCGCCGCGATCGACGGAGACGGCCTGGAGCACGTGTACGCCGAGGCCCTCTGGGACTGTGAGGAAACGACCCGGCTGCTGGGGATCACCTCGGCACCCGCGAGCCCGGACACCCTCGACCGGATCGCCGTACTGCGCGACGATCCGATGGAGACGGCCGAGGTGAGAGCCGCGGCCCGAGCCCGGCTGACGGCCCCGACCGGCCAGCTGCCCTGACAGCTCGGGAATCGTCGTCGCCGGAGAAGGTGGCGGAGTCCGCCGCGTGGGCGTCCAACGCGTCCTCGACCGGCGGGATCGTGACCGTTTCGGCGGCCTCGGTCCCAGCGGTCTCCGTCCAGGAGAAGCGGAGGGCGGCTCCCGACGGCGCGGAGGCGTGACGAACCGTAGGGGTTCAGGGGCCTTCGAGGCCGCTGCACGGCGGTGAGTAGTCCAGATAGGGCAGGTACGAGGCCCACTGCGCGCGCGTGATCCGCGGGCCGGTGTGCGCGCAGGCCCCGGCGAGGGCTCCGTCGAGGTCGGTCGCGGCCAGCCGGAGCGTGCTGTCGTAGCCGCCCGAGGCCAGAACGGTCCCGTCGGGGGAGAAGGCGACGGAGCCGACGGCGGTGACGTGGCCGGTCAGGGTGGCGAGCGGGGCGGGGCGGGAACCGCGGGCCACGCCCCACAGCCGGACCGTCCGGTCGTCGCTCGCGCTGGCGAGGATGCGCCCGTCCGGGCCGAAGGCCACCGCGCCCACGACGTCGGTGTGCCCGGTCAGGGTGGCGAGCGGAACGGGTCCGCGCGGTTCGGCCAGGTCCCACAGGCGGATCGGGGTCCGGCCGCCGGAGGCGGTGGCGAGGGTGCGGCCGTCGGGGGCGAACGCCACGGAGAACACGGCGGTGTCGTGCCCGCCGACGACCGCCAGCGGCCGGGGCCGGGTGCGGTCGCCGACGTCGGTCAGCCGGACGGTGGTGTCCTCGCCGCCGGTGGCGAGGGTCCGGCCGTCCGGGCTGAAGGCCACGGCGCGGACGGCGTCCCGGTGTCCGGGGACCGCCGCCGTCTCGGCGGGACCGGCGGGGTCGGTGACGTCCCACAGGCGGACGCCGCCGCCCGCACCGGCGGTGGCCAGGGTGCGGCCGTCGGGGCTGAAGGCGAGGGCGCGTACGTCGGTCTCCCGCGCGGGCAGCACGGCCGCGACGCCGGGGTGGGCGGGGTCGGTGACGTCCCAGAGCCGGACCGCGCCGTCGGACGCGGCCGTGGCCAGGGTGTGCCCGTCAGGGCGGTAGGCGAGGGCGCGCAGGGGGGCACCCTCGCCGCCGAGGGTGGCCACGGGGTCGGGCCGGCCGACGTCCCGGGTCCGCCACAGCCGGGCGGTGCGGTCCCCGCTCGCGGTGGCGAGCTGGCGGCCGTCCGGGCGGTAGGCGACGGCGACGACCTCCTTGGCGTGCGCGGGCAGCGAGGTCATCAGCGCGGACAGCAGGCCGTCGCGGGTCCGGGGCGTCGGCGAGAGCCGGTAGGCCGTCAGGCCCAGCTGTACCGCGAGGCCCGGTTCGGCCGCGGCCACGCCGGCGGAGGTCTCGGCGAGGTTCCGGGCGACCGCGTCGTTGCGCTGGCGGGTGACCTCGTCCTCGGCCCGTACGGCGCTGCCCGTGGCGACGGCGGCCACCACGACGAGGCAGGCGAGCGCGCCGACCAGCAGCCGCAGCCGGCGGGTGCGGCGCCGGGCCCGGTCCCCGGCGGCGGCCTCGGCGGCGGTGCCCGCGGCCAGGAACTCCGCTTCGGCGGCGGTCAGGACCGGGCCCCCGCCGGCGGTGAGCTCGCGGGCCAGGGCGAGCGGGGCACCGCGCAGCAGGGCCCCCGGGTCACGGCCCACGGCCTCCCAGGCGCGGGTGGCGTCGCCGAGCTGGCGGTGGCGGCGCAGCCGTTCGCGGTCGTCGGTGAGCCAGCCGCGCAGCCGGGGCCAGGCCCGGATGAGGGCCTCGTGGGTGAGTTCCACGGCACCGTCGCCGAGGGTGAGCAGGCGCAGGGATGCGGCCCGGGCGAGGACGGTGTGGGTGTCGGCGTCCTCGCCCAGTTCGGCCCGGTCGACGGGCCGCTTGGTGTCCTCGGTGCCCTCGCCGAGGGCGATGAGGTGGACGAAGACCTGCCGGGCCAGGCCCTGCTGGGAGGCGGAGAGGGAGTCGTACAGGGCTTCGGCGGACTGGGCGAGGGCTCCCTCGAACCCGCCGGCGGCGTGGAACCCGTCCAGGGTGAGGGCCGCGCCCCGGCGGCGCCGCCAGGTCTCCAGCAGGGAGTGGGAGAGCAGGGGCAGGACACCGATCTGGCCGTGCGCGTGGGCGACGAGGGTGGCCTGGAGGCTCCCCTCGACGGTGAGTCCGGTCCGGCGGGCGGGTTCCACGACGGCCCGGCGCAGTTCGGCGGCGCTCATCGGGCCGACGACGACCTGGGCTTCGCGGAGCACGTCGACGAGTTCGGGGTGGCGGGTGCAGTGGGCGTAGAAGTCGGCGCGCACGCCGAGGACCACCCGGCAGCCGGAACCGGGACGGCGGGCGGCGCCGATGAGTTCGGTGACGAACCGGGAGCGCTCGTCGGGGTCGGCGCAGACGGTGAAGACCTCCTCGAACTGGTCCACGACAACCACCCGTTCGGCCGTACCGGGGCCGGCGGCGGCGCCGGCGGCGAGGTCGGTGCCGGGCTCGGTGCCGGGCTCGGGGCGCGCGGCGAAGGCCCGGCGGGCACGGTCCAGGGGGTGCGGGCCCGGGGTGAGGACGGTGACGACGCGGGCCGGGGTGTCGGCGTGCAGCCGGGGCAGCAGGCCCGCGTGCAGGAGGGAGGACTTGCCGGCCCCGGAGGCGCCGACGAGGGCGACCACCCGGTGCCGGGTCAGGGCGTCGAAGAGGTCCTCCACGAGACGTTCGCGGCCGAAGAAGAGGGACGCGTCCTCGGTCCGGAAGGGCGCGAGGCCGACGTACGGGACCCCCTGTGCGGCCGGCGACCCCGGTGCGGCGGCCCCGGCGGGCCCCGGGCCGGCTCCGTCCGCCGCGAGTTCCACGGCCACCGCGTGCCAGCGGCGTTCCCACGCGGCCGCGTTCCCGCCGCAGGCGCGGACATAGGCGAGGGTCACGTCCAGGCTGGGCAGCCGGCGCCCGGCGGCGGCGCCGGACAGGGTGGCGACGGAGTAGTGGGCGCGCTCGGCCAGGTCGCGGTAAGGGGGCGAGCCGGCCTCGTGACGCAGCCGGCGCAAGGCGGTGGCGAACTCCAGCAGAGGCCCGTCCTCCCCTTCCAGCGGACGTTCCCTGCGTGCCATGCCACGCCCCTTCCCCCGAGCCCGTTTTCGACCTGCCGGGGTGGATTGTTCAGCAATTGTTTGTTCAGTTCCAGGCCGCCGACGGCGAACAACGCGGAGCGGCTACACCTGTGTCGGACGGCGGGCCGCGCAGGGCGGCGCCCACACCTCGGAGGGGGTCGGGACGGATGAGGCGAGCACGAACGGCCCCGGTGGCGGTGGCTCTGACGACGGTGCTGGCCCTGGCCGGCTGCGCGGCCGGAGGGGCACCCGAGCGGGAGCGGGCCCCGGCGGCGGACCGGGTACCGGCGGCGGAACGGGTACCGGCGGCGGAACGGGTACCGGCCACGGAACGGGCCCCGGCGGCCGGGCGCGCCTCCGCGGCGGAGCCGACCGCCGGCCAGTCCCGCGTCCTGGCCCGGGCCGAGCAGATCCTGATCAGCCGCTGCATGGCGGCGCGGGGTTTCACGTACGCCGTCACCGAGCCCGTCCGGCAGGAGGAGGCCGCGCGCTCGTTCCCGTACGGAGTGGACGACGTGGACTGGGCCCGCGCCCACGGCTACGGCGGGCGGGCGGAACGGGCCGCCGCCGAGGCCCGGGCCGCCGACCCCAACCAGCTCTACTTCCACCGGCTTCCGGCCCGCGAGCGCGCGGCCGCCCGGACCGCGCTGATGGGCGCCTCCCCGACCGGCCTGTCGGCCACCGCGCCCACCGGCATGACCCTGACGGCCAGCACCGACGGGTGCATCGCCGGGGCGCAGCGGACCCTCTACGGGGATCTGGCCGCCTGGTTCCGCGTCAAGGTCGTCACGATGAACCTGCGGCCCGTCCAGGAGGACCGGGTGCGCCGCGACGCCCGGTACGCGGAGGCGGTCGGCCGGTGGGCGGCCTGCATGAAGGAGGCGGGCCGGCCCTACGCCTCCCCGGCGGACTCCCGGCAGGCGGCGGCCGCCCTCGCCGAGGAGCTCCCGCCGGACCGGGCGGACGCCGCCGAGACCGCCCTCGCGGTCACCGAAGCGACCTGTGCGACCAGCACCGCGCTGGGCCGGGTCTCCCAGACTCTGGACCGTGCCTACGGGGAGGAAGTCCGCTCGCGTCACCAGGACGACATCACCCTCGGCCACCGGCTCCAGAACGCCGCGCTCCCGACCGCGGAGCGCGTCGTGTCCCAGTACGACCGACCGACACCATCCGGAGGTTCCCGTGAATAAGTTCCGTGCGACGATGCTGGCCTGCGCCCTCGCCCTGCCCCTGCTGGCCGGCCCCGCGCTGGGCACCGCCACCGCCACCGCCGCCGCCGCTCCGGCCGAGGCCTCCGGCGTGGCGGCCGACGGCAACTACTGGGTGTGGGCGGACACCAACCGGGGCGGTCCGGCCTGCGGCTGGAGCGGCAACGACTCCGACTGGCGCACCTGCGGCGCCGGGAACAACTACAACATGAACGACCGGGCCTCGTCCTGGTGGAACAACGGCTACTCGGGCGCGCTGGGCGACGTCCGCGTCTACGAGGACATCAACTACGGCGGGGCCTCGACCTGCGCCCCGAACGGCTCGGCGGGCAACATTCCGTGGGAGTGGAACGACCGGATCTCCTCCCACAAGTGGGTGACCAACTGCGGCTTCTGACCGCCCCGTCCGCCCCTCCGCGCCCCTCGGCCCGCCGCCCCCTCCCGGGCGGCGGGCCTCCTTCGAGACGGCGCTGGCCGCTACGCCTAGAGCGTGCCGGCGAGGGAGGTGGTCCCCAGGGTTCCGGTGACGCCCTGGAGGGTGACCGCGGTCGCCGGTGACCAGGTGCGGTCGGCGTGCCGGATGACGTGGAGGAGCCTGTCGTCGGAGGTCGTGGCGGTGAGCTGGAGTTCGCCGTCGACGTGGGCGGCGCCCAGCGACCTGACGGTGACCGTTCCGAGGCGGTCCTTCAGGTCAGCGAAGGCGGTCCAGGTCCGGTCCGCGTTGCGGACGGTGTGGAACTGACGGGTGCCGTTGTCGGTGGCGATGACGACCTGCGCGTCGCCGCCGGTGCCCGCCATGCTCACGGAGCCGATGGGGCCGGTGGCACCGGCCGCACCGGCGACGTCACCCCACTCGCTCCACTGCCCGGCGGTGTTGCGGATGGTGTGGAAGGCCTTGCCGCCGCTGACGGCGATGAGCTGGAGCTCGCCGCCGACGCCGACGCCGGCGGTGGCAGCGGTGCTCACGGTGCCGATCGGGCCGACGGCACCGGCGACGTCGCCGAAGGGGGCCCACTGCCCGGCGGCGTTGCGGATGGTGTGGAAGGCCTTGCCGTCGGCGACGGCTACGACGTGGAGGTCGGTGCCGATGGAGACGGCGGAGACCTGCGTGACGTTGCCGAGGACGCCCGCGACGGCGCCGACGTCACCGAAGTTCGCCCAGGTACCGTCGCCCCTGCGGATGGTGTGGTGGATGAGACCGTCGCCACCGAGGGCGACGACGTGGGTGTCGTCGTTGATGCCGGCAGCCGCGGCCGTGCGGACCCCGTGGATGTCTCCGGCCTTGGACTGGACGTCGGTGAAACCGGTCCAGGAGCCGTCGGGGAGACGGATGCCCTGGTAGAGGCTGGTGTCGGTCTGGACGAGGGCCTCGGTCTTCCCACCGGGGGCGATGACCGGGTTCTGGAGCCAGCCGGTGCAGTGGGGTCCGGCCTTGATGCTCTCGAAGTTCGACTTGAACGCGTCGTAGACCGCCGGATCGTCGATCTTCAGCAGTGTTTCGTCGTGCGAGCGGAGGTTGGGGAAGGTGTAGTTCTGGCTTCCCGTGAAGACCAGCTTGCGGTTCGGGACTCCCAGGTAACCGCCCTCGATGAGCAGGTACTTCGAGTGGATGCCGATCGGGCGCGAGGCTCCGCCGGCGTCCGTCGCGGTGCCCGCGCAGCGGCCGATGTAGCCGAGCCTGCCGGCGATCGTGTTCTGAACGGCGGTGCCGAGGTTGCCGTCCTCACCGTTGTGCAGCAGCTCCACCTGGCATCCCGCGGCCTGGAGCTGGACCAGCCGGTCGGCCACCTGCGGACGGGTGAAGGCGTACATGCCGATCCGGATCCGGCTGGTCCCGCCGGCGCAGTCGACGTTGCCCAGCAGGGAGACGACGGTGTCCGTACTGGGGTCGGTGGCGTACGTGGTGCCCGCCTTCTCCTGGCGCGGGAAGAAGTACGTCTTGTACGGGCCGGAGTCCTGGGTCTTGTAATAGTGGGCCAGGCCCGTGCCGGAGGACCCGTAGCTCCGCAGGTCCTGCCAGTAGGACCGGTAGGCCGCGTAGAGGCCGGACCCGTTGTCGGGGAGGGTGACCGCGTTGTTGTAGAGGTTGCGGCGCTGGCTGGTGGTGAGGTTCGCCGAGGTCTGGAAGACCACGTTCTCCGTCGCCCCGACCTTGGAGAACAGGAAGAACTTGTTGTGGTTGATCGCGCCGTCGTCGCCGCCCCCGAGGTCGCGATTGCCGATGCAGCCGCGGTTCGCCGGGCACGCCATCACCCAGGAGTCCGCGGTCAGATCGGTGCCGAGGCCGCCGGGCGCGGCGAGAGCGGAATACTCGGACCCGGTGGCCTTGCCGCTCTTCGGGTCGATGTCCGGGACGGCGTCCCCGTCCACGATGACCTTGACCTTGACCCCGCGCTGTCTGGCCGCGACCAGGGCGCCGCGCACTCCGCCGTCGGTGATCAGATAGATGGAACCGTTGATCTCCGAACCTGCGGGCGCCCGGTTGACCAGCGAGATCAGCTGGTTCCGTATCGCGTCCTGCTGGGCCGCGGTGCCGGCCGGGTCGTTGAACGTGGCCGTGACCGCCACGGGGTCGTCAACGGCTTCCGCCACGTGCGTGTTGAGGAGGGCCAGCCCCATCACCAGCCCAGCGGCCACCGCCAATGATCTTGAAATGCGCATGGCGCAGTCTCGCATGACCTGCGGAAAGAGTCAGGCCGTGGCGGTGCTGCGGGCGCACGTGAGCCGTCCCCGGCGTCCGAAGGAGGCGGGGACGGCTCGGTGGGGGAGCGCGCTCAGTCGGTGGGGGCCTTCTGGGCGTTGAGCAGGGCGGTCAGGGCGGTGCTGAGGTCGGTCAGGACCGTGGTGGCCTTGGCGCCGGCCGTGGGGGTGCCCTTCTCGGCGACGGTCAGCAGGCCGTCGACGGAGCCCTTGAGCTTGTCGATCGCGGCGGAAGCCTGGTCGACGCGGCCGGACTTGGGGACGGCCGCCGTAAGCACGGCGGGCGGCTTCACGGGCACGGCGACCGGGGGTTTCGCGGCCGGAGGCTGTGCGACGGGAGGCTGGGCCACGGGTTCTGCCGGCTTGGCGGGTTCCGCGACCGGAGGCTTCGCCACCGGGTCGGCCGGCTTCGCGGGGGTCTGCGCGGTGGGGACGGACTTCCTCAGGTTGGCGAACGCGGGCTCGATCCTCGTCTTGACCGCGGCCAGTTCAGCCGCCGGTACCTTTCCGTCCGGCGACTTGAGCACCGCCGTGAGCAGATCGGTGACGGGTTCCAGCAAGGCGCCGGCAGCGCCCAGCGTCTGAACCTGTGTGAGCAGCGCGTCACTGCCGGGGACGGCTTGTCCCGTGACGCTGAGGGGCGGTTGTTCAGGTCCTCGGGCGGCGGCAGCGATACCCGGTGACGCGGTCAGCAGGGTCACGCAGAGGGCGGCGGGAACGGAATAGCGCGTGATGCGGTGCAACGGCTCGCTCCTGTTCGGGGGGATGTCCCTTACCGCTCACCTCCACACCGTCACGCGCCGCAATCGGAGCCGCCTCCCGTCCCCCGGCGACACGCCGGTCAACTGCCCGAAAGGCCATCCTGACCAGTGGTGATGCCTTCACCCCGGCGCACTGACCCGCCTCAGCTACCGTGACACGGGGTGACTGCCTCAGCGGCTGAGGGGAACCGCCGGCCCCCGGGCGATCAGGACGTCGGCTGCGTGGTGCCAGCCGAGGGAGGAGTAGAGGCGCTGGCCTTCCTCACTGGCGATGAGGAGGCCGGTACGGGCACCCTGGGCCACCGCGGCCTCCGCCAGAGCGCTCATCATGGCGCGGCCCAGGCCGCGACGGCGGTGCGCCGGGTTCGTCTCGATGCGGTCGGCGACCGCGTCGGCGCCGACCACGGCGATGGCGCCCCGCGCCGCGACCTCTCCGGCGAGGGCGTGGAGGGAGACGACCGTGACCGGTCCTTCCGTGCGGACCTCACGCTCGTACGGCGCGGCGGGCGCGAGCTGCGGGTGCTCGGTCAGATCGGTCGTCATGAACCATTCGGACCGGCGCAGCAACTCCAGTCCGGCGGCGCTGACGACGGCTTCGACGGCGCCTGGGCGCAGCGTGGGTACCGTCAGCCAGGTGGTCTGCCTCGCGGCGGCGACGGCCGCCGCCAGCCGTGCCAAGGACTCGGGATCCTCGTCCGCCCGAAGCGCGAACACCTCGACTTCACGGCCGGGTTGGCCGCACTCCGACCGCAGCCCGTCCCCGCCGGACCCGACGGGCTCGGCCTCGGGCAGGGAGCGGGCCACGGTCCAGCCGTTCAGCCAGCGCCGTATCAGCTCTGATTCGATCTTCGCCATCCGGCGATTACAGCATGACCGCCACGGGTGGTGGTCATGCAGCCGCCCGGGCCGGCTCTAGTAGCCGGTGACGTAGGTCCAGTCGCCGCTCTGGGAGTACGGGACGGAGACGTGGGTGCCCCAGCTGTAGCCGTTCTGGCAGTTGTAGCTGTTGTACGCCTTCACCGTGAGGTCTCCCCGCCACCACCAGCCGGAGATGTAGGTGGTGCCGCCCGAGTTGATGTTGAAACAGCCGAGGCTCTCCTCGCCGTTGTTGTTGTAGCCGTAGAGCTCGATCGAGTGCCGGTAGCCGGGCGTCGCGTGGTCCGTGTAGGCGATCTGCTGCCCGTTGGAGCCGGCGGAGGCCGTACCGGCGCCGACGAGCACTCCGGTGGCGGCCAGGGCGAGGCTGCCGGCGGCCGCGGCGGCGCGTGCGGCGATGTTCTTGGACATACGAGGATGTCCCCCCGTTCGTTCGATGGCATCGTGCATCCGGAGAACTTGTTGATCTCCGAACGTTTCATGATCAGGGTACTCGCTCGCGTCACTCGTTCAACTGAGTTCTTGCTGCGGGGAGTTGGGCCCGCAGCCACGCACGGGGCCGCACCGGCAGCCGGCCCTGGCGCGGAATCGACATCGCCTTCGTTGCGGCTCGCGCGACCCATTGGGGGGAATGGCCAAACGATTCACCTTGCCGCGTACGAGTGAATGGGCTGTCGGGACCAGAGCCGGCATGTGAGCGTTGAGCCGCCCGAACATCCTTCATCAGGGAACGGATGCCTTATGAATATCCGCAACGTGCTCGCACGCTTCGGCGAGATCGGCCTCACCGTCGGTACGGCGGCTGTGCTCGCCACCGGTCTGGCCGCCAGTGCTCAGGCAGCCACGGGAACGATTCAGTATTTCGACGTCCACCAAAACGAGTTCCGGATCACCGACCCGCCGGACAACGTCTGTCTCGCTCTCCAGGCCCGGGCGGAAGAGATCGAGAACAAGACGAACAAGAGGATGACCATCTACCTCGGAACCACCTGCGCGACCCGCGTCACCACCATCGGCCCGGGGGAGGGGCGGTCCCATATCGGCGGCCCGCAGTCGGTCCGGATCATCGGCTGAACCGACGCAGGCACATGGGCGAAGGCCCCGGGGCGCGATGTCCCGGGGCCCCGCCTCAGACTCCCGGGTTCCACTGCGGGGTCAGCGTGCCGTCGGGGTCCAGCCCGGACGGCCACCGTGAGTCGAGAGCGAAGAGCGGCGCCTGGCCGGCATCCGCGGCTTCGCGGCAGAGGGCGTCGGCCCCCCGCCGGTCACCCCGTTCCTCGCGCCGGAGCCACAGGACGCGCAGGGCGTCGACACTGCCCGCGTCCGCCGCCTCGCGGTACAGGTCCTCGGCATCGCCGTGGCACCCGGCACGCTCCCTCGACACGGCGAGATCCAGCAGCGCGTCCGCGTCCCCGAGGCATGCGGCTTCGCGGTAGAGCGGCTCGCTGTCGCTCCGGACGCCGTTCCTGTCCCGCCAGCGCGCCAGTTCGTGCAGGGGGTGAAACGTGCTGAGGTCGGTGTGGACGGCCTGACGGGCGAGGTCTTCGGCACCGGAGCCGTCTCCGTTCTCGTCCCGCCACCGGACCAGTTCCCGCAGGGCATCGGGGTGGCCGGCGTCGACGGCGGCGAGGAAGAGGGGTTCCGCGTCGGCCAGGCCCCCTGTCCTCGCTCGCAGCACCGCCAAGTCCCGCAGCGCCCCGGGACGACCGGCCCGGGCCGTCCGCCGTGCGAGGGCCTCCGCTTCCGCGCGGCGGCCGGCCCGCTCCCACAGAACGACCAGGGCCCGCGTCGCCTTGGCGTGACCGGCATCCGCGGCCTGCTGGAACAGGGACTCGGTACGCGCGGCGTCTCCCGTCGAGGCCCGCAGGACGGCCAGGTCGAACAGCGCCTCGACGGCGCCCCCGTCGGCGGCCCGCCGCGCCAGCACCTCGGCCTCCGTCCGGTCACCGGCCCGCTCGACCAGCAAGGCCAGCAGGTGGACCGCACGGACGTGGCCCGCGTCGGCGGCGTGCCGGAAGAGACGCCCCGCAGCCGCCGTGTCACCCGCCTCCTGGCGTCGGGCGGCCAGCTCGCACAGGGGATCGGGTGATCCGGCGTCGGCCAGCGCGCACGCCAGGGCCTGTGCCGTCGGATGGTCCCCGCCGCACTCACGGAGCTCCACCAGCCGCCGCAGTGCCTCCGTGTGGCCGGCCGCTGCTGCCTCGCGCGCGAGCGTCTCCGCGCCGTGTGGATCCCCCGCCTCCTCCCGCAGCAGGGCCAGGTCTCCGAGCGCCTCCAGGTGGCCGCCCTCCGCCGCCCGCCGGAAGAGCCGCTCCGCCTCCGCCCTGTCCCCGGCCTCCGCCCGCCAGATCCCCCTCACGTGGAGGGCCATGGGCACCTGCACGCCGGACACCTCCCGGACCCCGGCCGCCGGCGCCTGCTCCACCACGACGGCCTGCGGTTCATGCGGGTGATCGTCCACAGGCGCCGTCGGCCCAGGAGCCGTGGGCGCGGCGCCGGCGGCGGCGAGGTCCGCGCGAAGACGCAGGTGATGGGCCCACTGGAGGCGGTGGCGGACGCGGGCGCGCCGGGCCAGGGCGTCGAGGTCGTCGGCGTCGCTGAGGTGGGCGTGGGCGGCGTCCCAGAACGATGCCGGGGGACAGAGCCGGCGCCGGGCGCTGCGACCGTACTGCTCCAGGTAGTCGGCGAGCCGCAACATCGGGCCGCCCGCGTCCGCTTCGGCGGGATCGGACCCCGCTGCGGGTGCGCGCCGGCCGGGCCGGGGCCCCGTGGACCGCAGCGGGGCCTGCTTGCCGTGGACCGGCTCCGCGAGTTCGGCCAGGGCCGGCCGCTTCCAGTCGGGGCAGTTGTGAAGGTCGTCGTAGTCCTCCTGGCCGAGGTAGTCGACGGCAGCGGCGGTCAGGAAGTCCTGGGGCAGATGGAGCCCCACGCCCAGGCGCCGCGCGTCCATGGCCGCCTCGACCAGCGCCCTGGCACCGGGGCTCGCCGTCAGGTAGCGGTGGAGCAGCAGTGGGGCTCCCGCGAGGTCCTGGGCCACCCGGCCGCTGGTCTGGGTCCGGCCGAGCGCCTCGGACAGCAGCCTGTCGCCCGCCTTCGCGCGTACGGCCGCCTCCTGCAACGCCCGCGCGTCGAAGGCGTCCGGCACCGTGACGAGGCGGCCCGCCAGCAGCTCCCTGACCCTGCTGTGGGGATCCGGCGCCCCGGGAGCTGGCGAGGCCGTGTACCGGCGCGCGTACTCGGGCCACAGGGTCCCCAGTACGAGGATGGGTCCGCGGTCCGCGGCGGTGAGGAGCTCGTGGACGGCTGCCGCGATCCGCTCTCCCCGACGGGCGTCGCCCAGGTAGTGCTGCGCCTCGTTCAGCCACACGACCGTGCGCGGCCCGACGCGGGCGAGGTCTTCGAGCGCGGCGTCCGCCCTCGTCGGGTTGAACGGGTGCCACAGCCGCCATGCCCGTTCCGCCAACGGCTGTACGGCCTCCCAGCACGCTCGCGTCTTGCCCGTCGAGGACGAGCCGACGAGCACCACCATCTGGGGTCGGCCCGAGCCGGCCGCCCGGACCGCGTCGGCGAGTACGCGGTCGTGCTCCCGGGCCACGTAGCCCGAGAGCACCGGGACCGGGGTGCGGCCGACGCCGGGTCCGGAGGGGTGGACCTCCAGGTGATGCGGGTCCCAGTCACCGATCGGCTTGCCGAGGAGTCCGGCGTCCCCCCGCGTCACCCCGGTCCCGGCCGCGGACCGGCGCAGAGCCAGCAGCGGGGCCTCAGGGAGGCCCAGCGCGTCCGCCAGCGCGGCGATGGTGGCGGCCGAGGGCACCGGCGCCTGCGCGCCGAACGCCTCCTGCACCGTCGTGCGCCCCAGCCCGGCCCGGGCCGCGAGCTGGGTCTTCGTCAATCCGGCCAGAGCCAGGCCGTCGTCCAGTCGCCTCCGCAGCTCGACGATCGCCGCGCCGTGCTCCCCGTCCCCACCGTTCACGTGACCGGCCCTCTCGCCCCGCGTGTTCGCAGGTGTTCATCATCCCCGGCCGGGCCGCGGCGAACACACCTCCTCCGGCTCTCGTCGGTGTCCGCGCGGCGCGGAGCTCGGCTCAGTTGAACAGGGAGGTGAGGGCCGTGGTCAGGAGGGTGGCGAGCGTGATGACGGCGGCGAAGGCGGTGGCGGCGCGGGTGAGGGCGGCGGGGTAGGTGGCGCCGTCCACGCGGGCGAGCTTGCCCGCGGCGGCGCCGGCCAGCAGGGCGAGGACGATGACGAGTGCGGTGGTGAGGAGGACGACGGCGACGGTCACGACAAGCTCCCGGAATCCGGCGGGTGTTGGCGTGGTCGAATGTCGCGGAGTCGGCGTTCGCCGGGGCTCGCGGGGACGAAGACGAACACCGGCGAACACGCCACCGGCCCGGCCCGCCCGGCGTCAGGCGGCTTCGGCGAGGGTCGCGCCGGTGTCCGACGACCGGCTTGATGTCACCGGCCGCCCACCAGCGGGCGTGCAGCTCGGGATCGGTCAGGGCCGCCCGAAGTCGCTGCCTCCAGTGGTGCTCGAACGGATGCAGCCACTCGCTCACCTCGGCCAGCTGGCCGGTCGAGGTGGTGGAAGCGGTGCCGGCCGCGCGGCTCCCGCGCCCGGCGCCCCGCGCTCAGCCGAGGGTGGCGAGGTTCGTGCGGACCTTCTCCGCGAGGGCGGGCGGCAGCTTGCCGTAGCCGCTCTGCTCGGCCCCGTCGCCTTCGGCGACGACGGAGCCGAGGAAGGGCCGCGCACGGGCCAGGGCGGCGCCGTCGTTACCCCGGTCGCACAGCACGGCGTACCCGATCTGCACGATCGGATAGGCGCCCGCGGCCTTGGTGGTGAAGTCCGGCTCCAGGGCGAGATCGGCCCCGGTGCCGGTGATCTGGGCGGTGGCCACCGCCTTGGTGGCCGAATCCGTGCCGACGTCCACCGGCTCGGGAGCACCCGTCGCCAGCCGGACCGTGGTCAGGCCCGTGGCCTCGCCCCCCGACCAGGTGAACGAGACGGCCCCGGCCGTCTGCTTGACCGACTGGGCCACGAGCGCGCTCGACACCCCCGGGCCCCCGTTGACGGCGGCCAGCGAGGACTGCGGGATGCTCCCCCACTCGGTGGGGACGACCTTGGAGAGGTACTGGGTGAAGGCGAGCGTCGTGGAGGACTCACCGGTCGGGGTGACCACACGGATCGCCGTGTCCGGCAGCAGCCGGCCGGGGTTGACGGCCACGATCTCCGGATGGTTCCAGCGAGTGATCTGGCCGCGGAAGATCCGGGCGAGGGTGGACGGGTCCAGGGTGAGCGCGTCCACGCCCGGCAGGTTGACGACGACGGCCACGGGCAGTACGCCGATCGGCAGCTGGACCGGCTTCCCACCGGGGCACCGGGCGGCGGCCGCCGCGGCCTGGTCCGTCGTCAGGAGCCGGTCCACCACGGCGAAGTCGGCCGAGCCGTCCTTGAACTGCTGGATTCCGGCGCCGGTCCCGATGGGCGCGTAGTCGGCCCGGGCGCGGGGGCAGGCCGTCTGGTAACCGGCCGCCCAGTGGTCCATGGCCACCTTGAAGGAACCTGCCCCGGCGGCTCTGACCGCCCCGTCGGGCCCACAGGCGGGGGCGCTCGCACCGGAGCTCGCGCCTCCGGAGGCCCGGGCGGAGCCGTGGCCCCCCTCACCGCCGTCCCGCAACTGCTGCCAGGCCGCGATCCCGCCAACGCCCATGGCCAGCACGGCCGCCACGGCCACGGCGACCCTGATCCGCCGCCGGCGCCGGGGCGCCTCGACCTCCCGCCTCAGCCAGTCGAGCTTCTCCCGGGCCTGAGCCTGCTCCTGCTTCCGGTCCTGGTCCTGGTCCCGCTCCGACTCCCGGTCCTGGTCCCGGTCCCGGTCCACAGGTTCCGCGTCCCGTGCCGGCTCGGGCCCGCCGGGCAGGGGCGGCACGCCCGCCCCGACGGGCGCCGGCGGCGGAGCCGCGGTGATCACGGGCGGGGGCCCGAAGACACCGTCGGGCGCCTGGGCCACGCCGGCCGGCGGGACCGGGAAGGCGGCGCCGGCCGACGGAGCCGGTGCGGCGGAAGCGCCGGTTCCGCCCGCCGGGGACGGCCCTGCCGCCAGGAGGGTGAGGAGCTCGGGGAGGGTGGGGCGCGCCGAGGGGGCCTTGGCCAGGCAGGATTCGACGAGCGGGGCCAGCTCCGGGGGCAGGCCCGTCAGGTCCGGGGCCTCGTAGACCACCTGGAAGCTCACGGCGTGGAAGTCGCCGCCGTTGAACGGGTTGTGGCCGGTGGCGGCGTGGACCAGGACCGAGCCGAGGGCGAACACGTCCGCGGCCGGTCCCACCTCACCCTGCCGGAACTGTTCCGGCGCCATGAACGGCGGCGTACCGATCGCCACGCCGGTCCTGGTCAGCGCCGTCGCCTCCGCGTCGGCGCCGGTCACGGCCCGCGCGATGCCGAAGTCGATGACCCGGGGGCCGTCCGGTGCGAGCAGCACGTTGCCCGGCTTCAGGTCCCGGTGCACCAGCCCCACCCGGTGGATGTCCCGCAGCGCCTCCACCAGCCCGGCCGCCAGCCTCCACACCTCGGCCGCCGGCAACGGGCCCCGCCCCTGCACCCGTTCGGCGAGCGAGGGCCCCGTCACGAACAGGGTGGCCAGCCACGGCGCCTCCGCGTCGGCGTCCGCGTCCACCACCGGCGCGGTGAACGCCCCGCTCACCTGCCGGGCGGCCGCCACCTCCCGGCGGAACCGCTGCCGGAACGCCGGGTCACCGGCCAGCTCCGGCCGGATGACCTTCACGGCGACCTCCCGCCCCGACAGCGACCGCGCGCGGTAGACCACGCCCATCCCGCCCTCGCCGAGCCGGCCCTCCAGCCGGTAGCCGCCGACCGCGCGCGGATCATCGTCCCGCAACGTCACGTTCCCAACCCCCGCCATCCCCGCCCTCTGACGTACGGACCGGAATCAGGGTAGCCCCGGCTCCCGCCGGGATCCGATCGTCACCCTCGCGCCCGGACGGGCCCTCAGGCCGCCTTGCCCTCCTTCTGCTCCCTGTAGACCGCGGTCAGGTCCGCGACGTCGGCCGCGGGCGGGACCTCGACGGTCCGCGTGCCTCCGAACGACAGGAAGTCGAGCGATATGCTGGTCGTCCCGATGACCTGGTTCAGCCGGGCCGGGGCGCCCTTCTCGTCCAGCCACACGTCCATGACCACGTCGCCGGAAAGCCCGAGGGTCTTGCGCATGTCGTCGGCGGCGGAGCCCATCTTGGCCGCGGGGATCGACGCCCGGTAGTGCTTGGTGTTCTTCCCGTTGACGCTCTCCACGCCCACCCAGGCGGCGTCCTTGGCGTACTTCAGGCCCTTGAGACCGGCCGTCGGGTCACCCTGCCCCTGGGCCATACCGGCCGCGCCCTGCTCGCCGACGACCGCGGCCGCCTCGACCTTCAGCCAGGACTTGCCCGCGTACGGGCCACTGTCCACGGGGTCGACCCGGTAGTAGTAGGAGCCGTTCACGAGGCGCACGGTGACCGTGCCGTCCTTGACCAGGTGCTCCATCCGGACGTCCTTGGCCGGCATCGCCGTCTCCATGGCCAGACCGCCGTCGCCCCACGAGTAGAGGCCCTTCATGGTCACCGTCTTGCCACCGGTCGCCGGGCCGGCCATGGTGGCGCTGATCTCGGCCGAGCCCGCCTTCGAGGCCTCGTCCGAGACGTGGGACAGCGCCTGGACCACCGTCTCGGCCGACTCGTCCGCGGCCTTCCGCGCCACCGTCGCGGCGGAACAGCCCGCCGTCCCCGCCACGACGGCCACCACCGCGACGAGACCGGTCGTCGTTCTGCTCTTCATTTCCCCACCCTTTGCACGCTCTGTTGCCTGTCCGCCGGCTGCACGCCGCTCCGCGGATCCCCGGCAGGCCGCCTGGCAGGCCGGAATCGATGGATCATCGCACGCGCCTCGGACATCACCCGCTGCCCCCACCGGCTCCCACCTGCGACGCGGCCACGAGGACAGGCGTCTCCCCGTCGCGGACGAGCACCGGGGCGACCGGGCCGAGGTGGACGCCGCTGGTCACGTACGACAGGCTGTCACCAGCCGACCACGACCGGAGGAAGCCCCCGTGAAGCAGCGCGTCCGTGCCGTCCTGATCACCCCGCACGAGACCATGCTCGTCATCAAGCGGATCCGCCCCGGCATCGCCCCCTACCGGGTCATCGTCGGAGGCGGCGTCGAGGAGACCGACGCGTCCCTCGAGGACGCACTGCTGCGCGAGGTCCGCGAGGAGATCGCCGCCGACGCGCAGATCGTCCGCCTGCTCCACACGGCGGAAAACCCCAAGGGGGAAACCGAGTTCTTCTACCTCGCCCGCGTCGGGACGTGGAACTTCGACGACCGCACCGGGCCCGAGTTCGCACGAGACGACCGCGGCGAGTACCTCCTCGAGGAAGTCCCCCTCACCACCGACGCCCTCGCCGCTCTGAACCTCCTCCCCGAAGAGATCTCCGCCGTCCTGAGCCGGGCGCTCGAAGCCGGAGATCTCCTCCCCGGGTAGTCCCGGTGCCCGCCCGGTCAGCCCCTGGCGATGCAGAAGGGGTGCCCGGCCGGGTCGGTGAGGACCCGCCACCGGTCCCGCTCGGGCTGGTGTTCCGGCCTGCCCGCGCCGAGTTCCAGCAACCGGGCCTCCGCCTCGTCCAGGTCCGTGACCTCGAAGCAGAGGTGAAGCTGCTGGGGAACGGCCGGGTCGGGCCAGGTCGGCGCCCGGTGGCCGGCAACCCGTTGGAAGCCGATGAAGAGTCCGTCCTCACGGTTCAGACCGGCGAAGTCGGCGTCCGACTTCGGGTGGGGTTCAAGTCCGGTGGCCTGCTCGTAGAACGCCGCCAGCGCCAGTGGGTCAGGACAGTCGAGCGTTATCGCGCTCAACTTCATCCGCAGGGTCATGGCATCTCCGAGCCGGTCGATGGGCACTGCCGACACCCACCCTAAGCGGTGCCCGCCCCGGCGGGTTTCGAGGAAACGGCCGACCGCGCGCGTACCGCTCGGCATCTCTTGGTCGCAGTACGGGGGAACCTGGGGGAAGGCGTGGGCCGTTGTCCTACGTCCACGCGGTGATCCAGGCCCCGGTGCCCGACGCGACGGCCGGCGACCGGCCGTCCCGTCGGGCACCAGCACGGCCCGGTCGGGGCCGGTCCGCTCACGGCCGTACCGCCAGCAGGCGGGCGGCGCCCTCGTCCAGCAGCCGCACTCCCGCGCGGTGCCCGACGGCGGCCGGGTCTGCCGCCGGGCCGGTGGTCACCGAGCGCAGCGGAGCGCCCCCGGCCGGATCGAGGACGACCGCGTGCACCGTGAGGCTCCCGGTGGCCTCGTCGAGGGTGGCGTGGACGGAGGCCGCGGTCAGGCAACCGCCCCGCAGGGCGGCGAGGGCGGCGCGCTCGGCGTCGAGGAGGACGCGGGTCGGGGTGTGGGTGACGGGGGCGAGGAGGCCGGCGGTGGCGGGGTCGTCGGTGCGGTGCTCGATGACGACGATGCCGGCGCCCGCGGCCGGGAGCCACACCGCGGGGTCCAGGATCCGGGAGACGCGGTCGGTGAGACCGAGGCGGCGCAGGCCGGCCAGGGCGACGATGATGGCGTCAGCGCCCAGGGTCCCGGCGTCGAGCGCGTTCAGGCGGGTGTCGGCGTTCCCGCGCACCGGTACGGGGACGAGGTGGGGGTGGAGCGCCTTGAGGAGGGCGGCCCGGCGGGGTGCGCTGGTCGCGACGCGGGTGCCGGGCGGCAGCTGCTCCAGGGTGGCGGGAGCGTGACCGGCGGGCAGGACGAGGACGTCGCGGACGTCCTCACGGGGCAGCACCGCGCCGACCGTGATCCCGGTGGCGCGGTCGTGGGGGCCGGGCAGGTCCTTGGCGCAGGCGATCGTCGCGTCCACCCTGCCGTCGAGGAGGTACCGGTCGGCACGGCGGGTGAACGCGCCCTTCCCGCCGATCTCCGCGAGCGGCCCCCGGTGCTGGTCACCCTCGGAGGTGATCTCCACGATGTCGAGCTCGAGGTCCGGGTGGCGCAGGCGCAGGGCCCGGGCGAAACGGCCGGTCTGCTCCATGGCCATGGGACTCGGGCGGGTACCCAGTCGCAGAGGCCGGGTGGTGCTGCTGAAGGTCATGGGGATCGCTTTCCGGGTGGAGGGAACGAGCGCTGGGCGGCCCGTAGGCGGGAGGCGGGCGAGGGCCTGCGGAGGGATGCGCGAGATGCTCTTCACCCACCCCACTTCAAGCCGTCGGCCTGCCCAACGGCCGCGCTCCCGGCGGTGTCACGCCTCGGTCGGCCGATCGACGGCCCAGCGGCCGCGCGCCGGGCCGGCCGTCAGGGCGCGCCATCTCCCCAGGTTCTTTCCGTCCAGGAAAGAACCTGCTACTTTCCTCATGGGAAAGTACTCGGAAATCGACGACCACGGACGCCACCCATGACCCCGCATGACGCCCAGACCGCCCTCAACGCCATACAGCACCGTCAGGAGCAGACGTACGACGCGTACATGCGGCACGCCTACTCCCGTCCCTATCTGATCGTTTCGGCGCTCGGCCTGTTCGCCGTGTGCTCGTCCTTCGATCTGCCGAACCCGTGGAACACGGCCGCGGTCCTGGGGGGCAACGCCCTGGCGCTGGGTGGGCTGTACGTGCACCAGCGCCGGGCCGCCGTCCGCCGCAAACTCGCCGCTCCGGAGGCGCTGTTCTACGCGGTCGCGGGGATGGCCCTCCTCGCGTTCTTCTGGGCGATGGCGATCACCGCCTACTTCCTCGGCCTGCCGGCGCGGCACACACTGGCCGCGGCCGCCACCGCACTGGTCGCGGTGGGCGCCTCGTACGCCTTGCGCCCGTTCGCCGAGAACGTGATCCGCAGGAAGGGGCATGGCTGATGGACCCCGACTTCGACGAGTTCCTGCACGTTCCGGCACGGCTCTCGGTCGTCGCACTGCTGGCCCCGGCCGACTGGGTGGATTTCGGTTTCGTCCGGGACGCGGTGGGCACCAGCGACTCGGCCCTGTCCAAGCAGGTCACCGCGCTGACGGACGCGGGGTATGTCGAGGTCCGAAAGACCCGGAGCCGTACAGGGCGGCACATGCACCTACGCCTCACCCCGCACGGGCGCCAGGCGTTCCAGCGGCACGCCTCGGCGCTGGAGAGGATCGTGGCGGCGGCGCGGAAGCCCGTCGAATAACGGGCATCCGGGCAGGGCGGCGAACGGGCGGCCGTCATCCCCACCCCGGATGCGGCCCGGCCGCCCACCGGAGGCGACGGTGAGAACCGTGGCGCCCCTTCCTCGCCCTCCCCGCATCCCCGTGGACGGCACTCTTTGTGTTCGCGTGATCGCAGAGGGTATGTTCCGGGAGTGGCATACTCCTCCATCGGCCTCGCGGCAGCCACGGTGGCCTCGGTCCTGCTGTCGTTACCGCACCCCGGACCGACCCTCAAGCAGGCGCCGCAGACGTGCGTGCCGTCCGGACAGGACTCCCGCGGGCGGTCGTCCGTCGACCAAGGGGTGATCGCCTGGGAGGACGAGACCGTCTTCGACGACGCCCGCGCCTACGCGGTCGGCCAGTGGACGAGCGGCAACCTCAAGAAGGTCACCTTCCACCCGGACACCGCCTCGGAAATCGCCGACCTGGAATGGAACGACACCCGCTCCAGCGGCGGCGACTGGAAGAACGTCCTGGCCCGCTGGACCGGCCTGCCGGGTACCGACAGCATCACCATGAACCGCTTCTACCTCGACGACGGCGGCACCCGCGGCACCACCGCGCACCGCCGGCGCGTCGCCACCCACGAACTCGGCCACGCCCTCGGCTTCTGCCACAAGAGCACCCGAGTCGCCTCCATCATGTGGACCGACAACGGGGAAGCGGCACGTGCCGGCATCGACCAGATCACCAACACCGACCGCACCGCCTACCACCAGCTGTGGGGATGACCATGAACAAAGTCCTCGTCGCCGCCGCTTCGGCCGGCGCTGCGGCAGCCCTGGCCGGCGGTGCCTGGCTCGGCTGGAACCAGTACCGCGCCGCACACGCCACGAGCGAGTCCGTCCACGCCTTCGACACCACCGACCCGGCCCTGGTGGCCCCCGAGGCCACCGCCGTGTTCACCGGCACCGTCCTGGAAGACCTCGGCCGGCGCACCGTCGAAGGCCTCCCCTCCGACGCCTACCGCGTACGGGTCGACCGCGTCCTCAAGGGCAGCGCGGCAGGGGAGATGCTGGTCAGCCAGAGCGACGAGACCGAACACAAATACCTCGTGGGCCAGACCTACATGTGGGCCACCAACCCCGCCACCCGTCCCGAGGAAGGAGTGGCCCAGCTCTACGACGCCGACCCCCGCCCGGCCGACGACGCGGCCATCACCACCTGGACCACCGCCCTGCACCAAGCCCCGCAGAACTAGCCAGGACTTGTCCCCGCCGCGTTGGGGGCCGCTCAGGAGCGCGGCGGACCGGCCGGTTCCACCGTCACGACCCCTCTCACCCATCAGTCACCTGGCCCCTCCGCGAGGACCAGAGCGATCGACGGTTGGCCAGCCGGGCCGCCCGGCGCAAGACGGCTTCTCCGCCGCCGTGTTCCCAGGCGAAGCTCGGTCGTTCGGGCCGTCGTCGGCAATACGTGCAAGCGGAAGCACCATCACCGCAGACGCCTTCGCGCCATTCGTCGCACACCACGCACAGCGCCGCGTCGAAGCGTTCGCAGTAGTCCTGCCTGCTGCCGCACCGCAGGCATGATCCGGATTCCGGCCGGACGGCGGAGGGGCGTCTACGCGGCATCCCCCTGTCCGAGGCTCAGCATCTCTCGCGGATGGGCGTCAGAGGGACAGCACGCTTCAACTCCGCAGCCGCGGGCCTGTGGTTCCGTCAGCGTACGGGCGGACCCGTGAACGGTGCCGGCCCACCGAGCCATCGCGTCGGCGATGGCTCCTGGCCACACGTGTGAATCCTCGAACGTGGCAATCTCGCTCTGTGCACGCGCCGAGACCCCAGAAACGATCTTCCTGCCGTGCCCCGGGCGGAGCCTGCGCCAAGCTTGGCGCGCACCTGGCCTGGCCGTCTACGCGCCATAGCCCTTTCGCTGGTTCGTCATGGACGGCATCGTCCCATGGTGCGGCCATTCCGATCAATGCGGGCGGGCCCTCGACGGACCGCCATGACCACGCCAGTGACCCACGGAGGCCGCCGGTACACCGTGGGGCGGGTCGCTTACGCGCTCGGTGGTGTGGTGCGCACGCCTTCGAGGAGGGTGGCGAGGTAGCGGTGTGCGGTGTCGACCCGATCGGCCGGGGTGCCGCCGTGGACGCCCACGGCGTGGGCGATGCCGCACATGAGCGGGACGAGGTCGGCGGCGGTGAGGTCGGGGCGGACGACTTCGGCGTCGCGGGCCCGGGCGAGGAGGGTGGCGCCGGTCGACGCCAGGGACTTCTTGAGTTCCGTGGTGCGCGGCACGGCGTCCGTGGCGGCGGCGGCGACGGGGGGCAGGGCGGCGTCGGTGACCTGCGCCTCGACGGTGTGGAAGAGGAAGCCCGTCAGGCTGCGCCAGGGGTCGGGATCGGTCAGCGCCTGCTGGCCGTGGGCGGCCAGGGCTTCCAGGCACGGCGCGGCGACGGTCTCCAGCAGCGCCTCGGGTGTGGCGAAGTGACGGTAGACGGTGCCGACGCCGAGCCCGGCCCGGCGCGCGACGTCGTTGAGCTGCAACGGGGTGCCCTCGTCGACCAGGTCGCGGGCGACGGAGACGATCCGCTGCCAGTTGCGGGCCGCGTCCTTGCGTAGAGGCGTCGTCATGAGGCCATCCTAATCGGATGGTTCATCCGGATGATTCCGCCGCCCGCCGGGTACCCGCCGCCCCGCGCCGTGCCGCGCGAACGACGCTCAGGCGGGGGGAGCGGCGCGTGCCGTTCGCTGAGCCGGCGTACGGCCTCGGCGACGCGGCGGTCGGCCGCCGCCCGGTGCGGGGCGACCGGGTGCGCCTGGGCGCCGATGACGATGCCGGTTCGGCCCGTCAGCGTCTCGTCGGTGGCCGCCGCGATGGAGGGCCTGGCTGCGGCGGACGCCGGACCCGAGGTCGAGCGTTCGAAGGTGCGGCGCACCAGGGGCCACAGCACTCGCAGGGCGGGCGAGACGATCTTCGGGTCGGTCATGGTGCCGTTGGTCATGTCGGTCGCGGCCCCTCCGGGATCGGCGGCGAAGACCGAGACGCCGGTGCCGTCCAGCCGGTCTGCCAGGTCCAGCGTGTAGGCCAGGTTGGCGAGCTTGGCGCGACCGTACCAGTGGAAGCCGTAGTAGCCGCCCGGCGGCTCGACGGCGTCGAACACGCGCTTGGCCACGGTGACCGCGCCCGACGTCACGTTCACGATCCTGCTCGGCGCACCGGCCGTGAGCGTGGGCAGCAGCAGTTCGGTCAGCAGGTAGGGCGAGAGGTGGTTGACGACGAACGACGCCTCGACACCGCCCAGGGTCTGACGCTCGGCGAACATCGCCCCGACGTTGTTGACCAGCACCGTGAGCGGTTCGCCCGAGGTGGCGTGGTCGGCCGCGATCGTCCGGGCGAGCGCACGTACCTGGTCGAGCGAGGCGAGGTCCGCGGACAGGAACCGGGCCGGATGCGCCGGGCCGTTCGCGTTGATCCGCTCGACGGCTCTGGCTCCCCGTCCGGCGTCGCGCCCGACCACCGTGACCGCGAACCCGGCGCCGGCCAGCCCCAGCGCCGTCTCCAGGCCGATGCCCCCTGTTCCGGCCGTGACCACTGCTGTCTTCTTCATGCACCCCTCCGCCTCAGCAATCAACCGGATAGATCATCCGCTTAGCTGGACGGTAGCACACATGCGGATGAGCTATCCGTTTGAGGCTTCGGCGGTATCGGTAGCGGTAGCGATGGCGGCAGTCCGCCCGCCGACGGCAGACAGATGCATGCCTGGGGACTTTCGTGATGCGGCGTAACACCCGGCATCTGCCCCAGGGGTACGCCCGGGGTGCCTGCCGCGATCTCAGCCGGACGCCGCACACCGCTCAGGTTCGTTGGCGAGCTCAGGGGTGCGGCCGCCATCTGTCGGTGCGGCCCGTCGCGGCCGTCGCCCCGCCTGCCATGGAACGTGGTTGCGGGAACCAAGTGCGATCATGCATGTATGAACCAGCTCGGCGACGTGCGCCTGCACACGTGGACGCTGCGCCTGATGGCCCTCATGGCAGCCGAAACCCAGGATCAACTTGCCTGGTTGGGCGAACGTGAGCTGGAAACGAAGGACGTCGTCGAAGAGGTGGAGCTCCTTTGCCGCGCCTCCGAAGGACTCGCCGAGCGCGGAGCCTTCGAGCCCGAGGATCTGCGCAATCTTCGGGCCATCGGCCGCCGCCTCGGCGAGATCGATTCCACCGGCCGCGTCGGCCTCTGGAACAACGCCCTGGACACAGATTCGGTGTGGGGCGACGTACGTCTTCTCGCCCGCCGGTTTCTCGTCACGAGCCTGGGCGACTGGCATCAGCCACTGCCCCGTCCCGTGCGCCCGCACACGGGCGACCACTGACCCGTCCAGGCGCCACCTCCCCGACGCTGACGCAGTCGGCGCCTACCTCCACCACCTGCCAGACTTCGGCACCCGTCTTGGGCCGGTCCGTTGCGTGGGGTTACCGGCTGAAGGCCTCGTCAGCGAACCGAGGAACTCGTTGACAGCTGCGGCGAACTCGTCTGGGACGGTCTCGTGGACGGTGTGTCCAGCGGGAAGTTCCGTGAGCTGGGTGTGGCGGCGCCGCGTCGCCATGTCCTTCGCGTGTTCCGCGCTGAGCACTGTGCTCCGGCTGCCGCGGACGAGCAAGGCTGGGCAGTCGCTGGAGATCCAGTCGTTCCAGTGGTCCCCGTTGAGCTCCTGCTGCGAGGCATTCATATCCTTCGGGTCGAAGGCAAGGCCCCATCCATCGGGATACTCACGGACGGCTCCTATGAGGTATCGCGCTGAGGTGCCGAGTCCTTCCAACAGTTCGGCCCGGGTCGCTGCCCGGTGCGGCCAGGCCAGGCTGAAGGACACGTCGCCATCGACCTCGGCGCCGATGTCCTCGACGATGAGCGCGTTCACAAGTCCGGGGAACCGCGCCGCGAGCTGGTAGGCGTTCACGCCGCCCAGGGGGTGGCCGAGTACGGCCACCCGGTGGAGCCCCAGATGCCGCAGTACCGCCGCGGCGTCCTCGACGTAGCCGGCGCGGGAGAAATCGGGAGACCTGTCGGAGAGGCCGTGCCCACGCTGGTCGAGCGCGATGATCCGCCAGGAGTTCCTCAGATCCCGGGCCAGGTGCGCGAAGGTGCGGCCTTCTGCGAAGTGCCCGTGGAGGGCGAGTAGAGGACGACCCGGACCGCCGAAGTCGAGGAAGGACAGGCGACGCCCGGCCACCGTCAAGGACGCGCGCTTCGGCTCGGGCGGGACCGTTGACGTCATGGTCGTCAGTATGAGGGGAGCCCATGGGCCACGAAGCGAGCAGTACCCGTGGCCTTCCACGACGCCTGAGACCCCGGGACCTGTTCAACGAAAGTCTGTCGTCGGCTGGAGGTGTCCGCACAGGTGAACCGGACCGTGGGCCGGCCTGTGCGTGGTCGGCGGTCAGGCCGTGGTCCGGCGTACCCGTAACGCCGCCTCGTGCCGGGGAGTTGCTCGCCCGCGTCCTCCGGCCTCAAGCCGCACGAACAGCCGCAACGCCGGGTGGCCGCTGCCACGGTTGGCGGCTGAGCTGGCGGCGCGGGTACGAACGGAAGCGCATGGTGATGTACGGCGCGCGGACATAGACTCGCGCGTCCCGGAAGTACGCGTCGAACGGAGCGCACCATGCCCAAGGTCACCGCGATTGCTCTGCTCAAGGCGGCCCCTGGCGCCGAGGGCAAGGTCCGGGAGCAGGCCCTGTCCTTGGTCGCGCCGTCGCGGGCTGAGCCGGGCAACATCAGCTACCAGGCGTACGTCCATCCCGGCGACCCGAGTGCGTGGCTGGTGTTCGAGGAGTGGGAGGACCGCGCTGCGTTCGAGGCGCACTTGTCGAGCCCGCATCTGACGGAGGCGCTCGCGGCCGGTCCGGGACTGCTGGTCGGCCCACCGGCCGAGCACGTGTTCACCGCTGCGGAGTGAACGAAGCCACGCGGTGTCGGCGCGGGAGTGAGTGACCGGAAGGCGGGGAGCCATGTGCAGGCCGCCCCGGTCCCGGCGTCCGCGGTCGCGCGGGGCCGGGGCGGCCGCCCGCTGGTCGGCAGAGCCGAACTCGCTCGGAGGCGCCACGGACCGCACCCGGGTCACGGCAGGCCAGTGAGCACCCTGCGACTTTCACCCCGGCAACCTCGCCGACCTCGTCCGCGACCTCCTCGCCGACGAGGGCAGCATCGTCCGCCACGGGAGCGGCCACACCGCCGACCAGCCCGGCGCGGTATGCGCTGGCTTAGCCGCCCCCCCCACGCCCACCCCGGCCGCGCGATCCGCTGCACGTGTGGCCGCCGTGGCGGCCGAGCGGGCTGTCCTCGCATAGGTCGCCGGTGATGAGGGCCCTGTGCCCTGCACGGCGGAAGCCGCCCGTCACACGCGGCCGCACGCCGAGATCAGCCGCGCGCAGGCGCTGCCCGTAGCCCCGTCCCGCTCCATGGCCGTCCACCACGTGAGGCTGCGCGAGTACCTCGGCGTGCTCCGTGCTGCCCGGCTCCGCGCCCGCTAGACGCAACCGGAAGTGCCCAGCTCTTCCTCACGAGAGCGGGTGCCCCTGGCCGCCCTGCTCATCGCTTCCGGGGGCCGTCCGGTCGGTCGTGCGTGCATCGAGCCGAGCAGGCGGAGGGCCTCGGTGCTCGGGCTGCCGGGGTCGGCGTGGTAGACGATCAGCTGCTGGCCGGGGGCTTCGCGTACGTCGAAGGCGTGGTAGGTCAAGTGCAGGTCTCCGACGTCGGGGTGGAGGAAGTGCTTGGCCGCGCGCGTCTTGCCGCGCACGGTGTGCGTGTTCCACAGCCGGGCGAAGTCCGCGCTGCGTTCGCTCAGTCCGCCCACGAGGGCACGCAGACGCCGGTTGTCGGGCTCCAGGCCTTCCGCTTCGCGGAGATGGCCCACGACGGCCTCGGCCGTCCGGTCCCACCGGCTGTGGAAGCTTCGGCCGGCCGGGTCCAGGAACACCATCTCGGCCAGGTTGTCGGCCCGGCCGAAGGGGGAGTACAGGGCTTCGGCAAGGGCGTTGGCGGCCAGCACGTCGAGCGCGGGGCCGGTGACGAACGCCGGGGTGTCGCAGTAGCCGTCGATCAGCGCGCGCAGAGCGGGACTCACCCGGCCGGGGGAGGCGGACGGGTTGGCACGGCCCGGCACGCTGCCGGCGAGCCGGTGCAGGTGCGCCACGCTGTCGGCGTCCATCAGCAGGGCGCGGCCCAGTGCCTCCACCACCTGCGCCGAGGGACGCCGCTCGCGCCCCTGTTCGAGCCGGGTGTAGTAGTCGGCGTTCACCCCTGCCAGCACGGCGACTTCCTCGCGACGCAGCCCCGCCACCCGGCGCATCCCATGGCGTGCCATGCCGACGTCCCCGGGCCGGACGGCGGCGCGGCGCGCACGGAGGAAGTCTCCCAAAAGGTTGTCGCTCACGGCCCCACGCTAGGCCGTCGGCCGCAGCAGGTGCCTGGGTGTGCCACACCCAGGCACCTCGCGGCCTGGGCGGCAGCCGGACCCCGGCCCAGACTCGGTGCCCTACCGAGGCAAGGAGCCGGATATGAGCACCCCCACGACGAAAGTCATCGCCGTCACCGGAGCGAGCAGCGGGATCGGTGAGGCGACCGCCCGCCGGCTCGCAGCCGACGGCCACAGCCTGCTCCTGGGAGCACGCCGCACCGAGCGTCTCGAAGCGCTCGCGGCGGAGATCACCGCCCTGGGCGGCACGGCGGCGGGCCGCCGGCTGGACGTCACCGAGGCCGCCGACGTGCGGGATTTCGTCCGCGCTGCCCGCGACCTCTACGGCCGGGTGGACGTACTCGTCAACAACGCCGGGATCATGCCGCTCTCGCCGCTGGAGGAGGCCCGGACCCGGGAATGGGACCGGATGATCGACGTGAACCTGCGCGGGGTGCTCCACGGGATCGCCGCGGCCCTCCCGGTGATGCGCGCCCAGGGCGGTGGCCACATCGTGAACGTCGCGTCGGTCGGGGCCTACGAGGTCACGCCCACCGCCGCCGTGTACTGCGCCACCAAGTTCGCCGTCCGCGCTATCAGCGAGGGCCTGCGCAAGGAGTCCGCGGGCGACGTCCGGGTGACAGTCGTCTCCCCGGGCGTGACCGCGTCCGAACTCGCCGACCACATCACGGACGCAGCCGCCCGGGAGGCCATGCGCAGCTACCGCAAGGTCGCCATACCGGCCGGCGCCATCGCGGACGCGATCGCCTACGCCGTCTCCCAGCCCCCGGAGGTCGACGTCAACGAGATCGTGGTCCGGCCTTCAGCGAGCGCCCAGTGACGCCGCCGGACCCCGGCCACCTCCTCCATGGGCGGGCCCCTACGACTGGGAGTTCCGCCACGACCCCGACCAGGGCGATGTGCCGCCACCACCTCCAGCGGCGGCGGCAACACCCTGAACGGACGGCGGCCTCCCAACTCCCCCTACGTCGACCGCTCCGCTCCCGTGGGCTTACTGGTCCGTCGGTTTGCCCGCCAGGGCCTTGGCGACGGTCTGTGCAGACAGCCCGGTGACGCGCATCAAGTCCGACTTTGTCACGCCGCGCCTGTGGGCCGCCCGCATGGAGGCGTTGCGCAGCGCGACATCCGGCCGGAAGCGATGGCGAGCGAGTTTGCCTTGCACGACTGCGACGAACCGGAGCAGTACGCGTCCTTGCCAAGTGATGAGGGTGTCGCGCGGTGAGGGCATTGCGGATGTTGCCAAGACGTGCCTTTCTCTCGACCGATCCTCCCTCGACGGTGACGGCAATCGGGGCCACCCGGCAGAGCGAGACCAGGCCACGTTGCGAGGAAACCCGGGAACGCGTACGGGAGAATGCGGGCCTCACGGGGCACGGGGGTCCTTCAGCACCTCACGCGGCACGTCCGGTTTCGTGTGGTGAGCGCTTGAACGACATCCTCGGACGTCGCGCTCCTGCATGTGGCCGGTCCGCCCTTCAACCGGTGCACAGGGGCGGCGCCGGTGACACACCAGTGGTGGCGTCGCTGTAGTGGAGGCTGTTGGGGCCGTCCTGGTCGTCGGCGCTCTCGTCGTTGAACCAGTAATCACCTGCGGCGAGGTAGCGGAAGGAGTGGGCACTTCCGCCCGGCGGTTCGACGGTGAGGGCGCGTTTGCCGTCCTTGCGGGGTGTGAGGGGGTGAACGCCGGGCTGCCGGTCGTTGAAGTCGCCGACGACGCTGACCGGGCTGGGCGGGATGTCGGCGGGAAGGATGACGGTGACGGCGGTGCGGTCCTTCTTCAGGGCGCGTTGCAGCACGGGAGACTCCAGGACGGGGACCGGGACGGGGACGGGTACGCGCACCATCGTCGGCCCGGCCACCACCGGCCGCACGCCGACCGCTCCAGCCCCGCCCCGGCTTTTCACCCGCCCGCGTACCCTCCAGCCCGCCACCCCCGGCACGCGGCCCGCGCCCCGAGCGGGCCCGCAGCGGTACCTGGAATCCCGCCCCACGGGGGTGGGCTGTCGTCGCTACGCCGGGCCTGTGTCGACGACTGGAGCGGATCACGCAGCCCCGGCCGCCTGTCTGCGCGGTTCGGTCACGAGGCGGGCGGTGCCGCTGACAGACGCAGGGTGTCTGGTGCAGACAGGTCACCTGTGGCCCTCTGGCAGGCCGTGTGCACGGTGGGCGCGTTCTTCGACCAGGCGGCGGAACTCCGGCAGAGCGTGGACGTCGACCATCACGAATGCGCGGTGGTGGCGTGCTGGGTGTGGGCCGGCCCGCCGTTGCATGGGATCCGGCCGCGGCTTTCGCGGCGAGGGCGCGGTCGGAGGCCGTGAGGGTCAGGTGTGGTCGGGGATCTGCCGTTCGGCCTCCCTGGCCGGGTCCTCGATCACCCGCCGCACATCCACCGGGCACTCCACGGGCGTCCGCAGGCATGGTCGGGGACTGGAGTGCCGGGGAGCGAGGTTCAGAGGTCTTCCCGTTCGGTGCTTGACCGTTCCGCCTGCCCGGGAAAGAGGGCGTTCTCCAGGGCATCCAGCCCGAACAGCATGAACACGACCAGCACCGGCAGGAACACAGCGGTCACCACCATGGCGCGCCTCCCGAAGGCAGCGGTCAGAACGCGATGAACAACCCCTACGGGCCCAGACTGCTCCGAACGGACGAGCAGGGCGCGTCCCGGCGCCGTCGCAAGCCGCCGTCCGGGTGACATCCGGTGCGCCGGGGTGCGCGGGAGCGCTCTGGCGGCCCGTTGCGCCGGGCAATCCGACCTCGCGCTGGTTGCTTGGCCGGGTGGGCGGGCGTGGTGAGCCGGCCGGTGGTGAAAGTCAGCTCGATCGAGGCGTGCATCGCTGCCTTGCAGGGCAGCTGCGGCGGCGGGGGCATGTGTGAGGAGTCCCCATGCCGGGGTCGGCCGACGTCAGAGGTCGGCTCGGTCGCAGAGGTATCTGACGTCAGGAGGAAATCGGTATGTCGCAGGTCAAGGAGTCCATCGAGGTCGATGTTCCGGTCCGTGCCGCCTATGACCAGTGGACGCAGTTCGAGTCGTTCCCGCAGTTCATGGACGGTGTCGAGCGGATCGAGCAGCGAACGGACACGCTCACTCACTGGGTGACGAAGATCGCCGGGGTGCAGCGGGAGTTCGACGCGGAGATCATCGAGCAGATCCCGGACACGAAGATCGCCTGGGTGACGGTCGGCGGTGAGACGGAGCAGTCAGGGCTGGTGACGTTCCGCCCCATCGACCCCGCCCATACCGAGGTGACGTTCATGATGGACTTCGATCCCGAGGGGATGGCGGAGAACATCGCGGACAAGTTCGGGTTCGTCGACCGGCAGGTCAAGGGCGACCTGAAGCGGTTCAAGCACTTCATCGAAGACCGAGGCGCCCCGACCGGGCAGTGGCGCGGCCAGGTCTGACCCCACCCCACCCCTGTCGCCGGGCGGGGCCGCGCCAAGGTGGCGGCCCCGCCCGGCGACGGCGCATGCCCGGGGGCGCGCACGGGTCAGGCCACACCGGACACTTTGGACGAGGCCGGACCGTTGGGCTGGGCCGGATATGTTCGCTCGCACCGTCGCGGTGGGGCAGAGATGCGGTCGCCGACGAACCCGTCCGCTGTGATGCGGCAAGTGGTGACCACGCTGGCCGCTCCCTGCGCCGGCTTGGCCGGCTTCGGCCTGGGCCAGGCACCAGGGCCGGAGCCAGGAGCCGGTCGCCGCCGGCGGTCACGTTCACCGCGAGCGCGTTCAGCGAGCGGGGAGGGGCAGACGGCGACGGCTCCGGTGTGGGCTTGGCGGTCGTACCCGATGACCGCCCGGCCGACCCCGCACGTGGTTCACGGGGACGGCTCGGTGGGGGAGCGCGCTCAGTCGGTGGGGGCCTTCTGGGCGTTGAGCAGGGCGGTCAGGGCGGTGCTGAGGTCGGTCAGGACCGTGGTGGCCTTGGCCTTGGCGTCGGCCGTGGGGGCGCCCTTCTCGGCGACGGTCAGCAGGCCGTCGACGGAGCCCTTGAGCTTGTCGATCGCGGCGGAAGCCTGGTCGGCACGGGCGGACTTGGGGGCGAGCGCCGGAAGCACGGCCGGCGGCTTCACGGGCTCGGCGGCCGGGGGCTTCGCAACCGGCTCAGCGGGCTTCACGGGCTCCGCGACCGGGGGCTGAGCGACCGGGGGCTGGGCGACGGGCGGCTGGGCCACCGGCGGCTCCGCGACCGGAGGCTGGGCCACCGGGGGCTTCGCGACGGGGTCTGCCGGCTTCACGGGCTCCGCCACCGGCGGCTTTGCCACCGGGTCAGCCGGCTCCGCGACCGGGGGCTTGGCGGCCGGGTCGGCCGGCGGGTCCGCGGGCTTCGCGGGGGTGTTGACGACGGGCTTCGCCGGGGTCTGTGCGGCGGGGACGGACTTCTTCAGGTTGGCGAACGCGGGCTCGATCCTCGTCTTGACCGCGGCCAGTTCGGCCGCCGACACCTTTCCGTCCGGCGACTTCAGTACCGCCGAGAGCAGATCCGTGACGGGTTCCAGCATCCCGGCGGCAGCGCCGAGCGAGTGAATCTGTGCGAGCAGCGCGTCACTGCCGGGGACGGCCTGTCCCGTGACGCTGGTGGGCGGCTGCTCGGGACCGCTGGCGGCGGCGGCGATGCCCGGTGACGCGGTCAGCAGGGTGACGCAGAGGGCGGCGGGAACGGAATAGCGGGTGATGCGGTGCAACGGCTCGCTCCTGTTCGGTGATGTGTGTGGGTGTGGGTGTGGGTTGGGTGTGGCTGTGGGTGTGGCCGGAGTCGGCCCGGGGCGGGTAGACGCCCCCTACCACTCACCGCATTCCGTTACGTCCCGCAATCGGAACCGTCCTCCAGCCCCCGGCGACACGCCGGTCAACAGCCCGCCAGACTGCACTGACCAGCGGAGATGTCTTCACCCCGGCGCACTGACCCACCCCAGCTACCGTGACATGGAGTGACCGTGCCGCTCGTCCTCACGGGCCGGAGGGGATCGGCACCGTCACCTACGAGGGGCGGCGCCCCGGGCCCGCCCGCTTCGAGCGGTTCGGTATCCGTCCGGTTGAGATGTGGGATGGTGGAGGTGATGGACCGTTCTGGTTCCGCCGCTTGGGCTCCGCCTTCGATCGCGGGCGGATACGGGCATGCAGCTGGTGCTGCCGGCCTTTGACGCCGGACATGAACGCGGCCCCCTTCCAGCTGCGGCCGCGTCCCGGGCAGCCGCAGCGCAGCTGCCTTCGATTGCTTGCAGGGCCGGTACCCCGCGTGAGGGGGAGCCCACTGTGCAGTCCTACGTGGTGCAGGTCCATCTCTACGGATCCGTAGCGGTGGTGACCCTCTGCGCGCGCCCGGACCCCTCCCACCCCTTCGGCCACGCCGCAGCCGGGGACGCTCTCGCCTCGGCGCTGACACGGCTGGGCGCGGGCGTCGACTCGGTCGTCCTGGACCTCGACTGCGCACCTGATCCGGCTCTGGGGGAGGCGTTGGCCTCGGTCGACGCGTGGGCGGCCGGGCGGGAAGTCACCGTGGTCATCCTCGCCCCCGCCCCTGGCACCACCCCGGGTCCCGGTTCCGGCAGGGGAGGCCCGCCCGGCGTCCCGGTGCTGCGTACGGGACCGCCCGGCGCCGGCTTGGCGGGAGCAGGGGATGAGGCGGCTCCGGTCCGCCGGCTTCGCCGGGCCGTGGCCGGGCGGGCGCTGGCCGGTCAGGCGGCCGGGATCCGGCAGGCCCGAAGCCGGGCGCACCCCTGTTCCTGACCGTTGCGGCCCGCGGTCTCGACCGCTGCGGGCCTGCGGTGTCGCGGGGTGCCCGGAGGGGATCCGCTGGGTCAGAATGGAGGCCGGGGCGGTTGCTGGTGGGAGGTGAGGTGCCCGTGGATTCCGCGTTCCCGGAGGAGGCGGGTGCGCCGTTCGGCGGCGAGGACCTCAAGCGGCTCTCGCGGGCGCTGGCGGACTCGCTGGCGGGTACCGCCGGCATCGACGCCCCGGCCGCGCTGTGCCGGGCGTGCGTGGACCTGCTGGATGTGACCGGCGCGTCGGTCTCCCTGAGCGGCGACACCGAGGCCCAGATGGTGTGGTGGTCCAGCGATCCGGTGGCAGCCCAGCTGGCCGAAACCCAGTACACCCTCGGCGACGGCCCCTGCCAGACGGCCCTGGCCCTCGCGGCACCGGTCCTGGCGGCGGATCTGACCGGTGGCGCGGACGCGCGCCGCTGGCCGGTCTTCGCGCAACAGGCCGTCGCCCTGGGGGTGCGGGCGGTGTTCTCGCTGCCCCTGCAGGCTGCCGGCCTGGCGGTGGGGACCCTCGACCTCTACCGCGACCGGCCCGGTCCGCTCTCCGAGCGGGACCGGTCCTTCGCCTTCCCGGCGGCCGACGCGGTCACCACCGCCCTGCTCGTCCTCCAGGCCCAGGAACCCCCCGGTGTGGAGGCGGCCTGGCTGGAGGCCGCCGAGAGCGACCACGAGGAGGTCCACCAGGCCACCGGCATGATCATGGTCCTCCTCGATCTGAACCCGCAGCAGGCCCTGGCCCGGCTGCGGGCCCATGCCTTCACCCAGGGGCAGAGCGTCACCGAAGCGGCGCGTGAGGTCCTGGCCGGAAGGGTCAGGTTCGATGACTAGGCAGAAGACGGTGACGACGCACATGAACCGCGAACAGGCGATCACCGAGGCATTCGTCAGCCTCACCGACACCCTCGCCGACGACGTGGACCCCCTCACCCTCCTGCGCCGCCTGGCCGACCACTGCGTACACCTCACCGCCCTGGACGCGGCCGGTGTGATGCTCGTCAACGCCCGCGGCCGTCTGCAGTCGGCGGTCGTCACCGAGGAGCGGGTCGAGATCACCGAGATGTTCCAGGCCCAGGCCGACGAAGGCCCCTGCATCGACGCCTACAACACCGGCGAGCCCGTCCACGCCGACGACCTGACCGCGAGCGAGGACCGCTGGCCCGTCTTCGCCCCGCTCGCCCTGGCGGCCGGCTTCGAGGCCGCCCACAGCTTCCCCCTCCGGCTGCGAGGCGAGACCATCGGCGCCCTCAACCTCCTCGCCCGCACCCCCACTTCCATCCCGCCGCAGGACGCCCGCCTCCTTCAGGCGCTGGCCCTCGTGGCCACGACGTCCGTGCTGACCTGGAGCCGCGAGCCGCTGCGGCCGTACGACATCGTCACCCACACCCAGGCGGCCCTCTCCGCGAAGGCCGTTCTGGACATCGCCTCCGGCATGCTCGCCGCCAGCGCCGCCATCACCCCCGCCGAAGCCGCACAGAGGCTGCGGGCCTACGCGGCCGTCCACCACCAGCGGCCCGCCGACGTCGCCGACGCCCTCGTCCGCAGGGCCCTGACACCGCAGGACGTCCTTGCGCCGGCGCCCTGACCTGGGCGGTACCGACACCGACACCGACACCGGACACCCCGCCGCCCGCGTGGCCGGTGCCGCCCCGCGTGGCCGGGCAGGCACGGTGGCGGGGGCGTCTCAGATATGCCGCAGCAGACGTCCGGGCCTGCCGGGGCCGGGGCCGGGGCCGGGGCCGGATCCCGGCCCGGTCCGGGACGCGTCGGCGGCTTTGGCCGCTCCGGCCGTCCGGGCGGCGGCGGCGAAGTCCTGGAGCCGGCGCAGCAGCCGGGTGGGGCGCTCGGCCCGCGGGTTCTGCTGATCGACCAGATCCAGGAGCCCGCGCGGCTGGGGCTGCCAGTTGTAGACGAAGAACGCGATGCCCCGCGCGTCCAGCCGACGCGCGACGCCGATCAGAGCGTGCAGGCCCGTGACGTCGAGGAGGGCCAGTTCCTGCATGTCGCAGGCCACCACGTCCACCCCCTCGAGAGCGGCCGTCGCCTCCTCCAGAGCCAGTCCGGTGCTCTCGTCGAGCCGGCCGACGGGGGTCAGGTGCACGGTCGGACCGTAGCGGCGGTGTTTCACCCACAGGACAGGGGCGCGGACGGTGAGCACACCCTCGACTCCGCACACGTGCAGCAGGCGGGCCACCGGCCGGCTGAGCGCGGTCAGGACGACGGTTTTCCCGTCCGCGCGGGCCCGCTGGTCCACCTCCAGCAGGACGTGCAGGCCGGAGCTGTCGCAGAAGGTGACGCCGGCCAGGTCGATGTCGAGGCCGGTGCCGCTGGCGTTCAGGGCTGCGGTGAGTTCTTCGCGCAGGCCGGCGGCTTCGTCCATGTCGATCTCGCCGCTGACCTGGGCCAAGACCCTTTGGGGGCCTGATTCGAAGACCACGGCGACGCGTTCGGGCTGGCAGGTCATGGCCTTGCTCCCTTCGCGGCCCAAAGCCGGGTAAGGCCTTTCGGGGGAGAGAGGGGGCGCGGTCCGCGGATCAGCCGCTGTCGCCGCGCTCACGGGGGGCACCGTCCGGGGAGGGGTGCCGTCCGGCCCGAGGGGCCGGGCCGGCCAGCAGGTGGAGGAGGTCCGCGACCTCGCGACCGCCCTCGGCGGGGTGGCGCAAGAGGGTCCCGGGCGTGACGTCGTAGAGGTTGCGGCGGCCGTTGCGTACCCGGGTCAGATACCCGGCGCTCTCCAGGTCCGTGACGATGGCCTGGGCCGCCCGCTCGGTGATCCGGCACGTCTCGGCCATGTCCCGCAACCGCATCTCCGGATCCTTGAGGATCATGGCGAGGATCCGGGCGTGATGCGTGACGAACGTCCAGCTGGTCCGAGGCCCCACCGGCTCCATGCCCGAATTGTACGATTTGCAATTCGGGTTTCACCAGACCTGAACCCGAGGCCCTCTCCGGGCCGGTGCCGGCCACGCGGGTGTGCGCGCGGGGCGGCTCGCCGTAGGCTGAGAGGGGGCTTCTGAGAGCCTTGCCGTGAGATCGATGATGGTGGACCCGGTGGTACCGCTGGCTGAGGGTGTCCTCACCCAGCTCTACGGCCTGGGCAGCCCACGTCGGGCCCGGCAGTTGCTGCGGGCCGCTGCCGACCGCCACGAGGTGGCGGTGCGGATGCTGGCCCAGCCCATCGTCGACACCTGGTGGCGACCCGGCCCCGATGCCACCGTCCCCCCGCTGCCGCGCGCCCCCGACCTGCCGTTGACCGGCGCACTGGCCACTGACCCCGGTATCCCCGGCCGGATCCTGGTACGCGGCCTGGAGCTGTGCGGCAGCGGGTGCGGCGACGTCCAGCTGGTGAACGCGACCACCGGCCAGTTGGTCCTCGTGGCGCTGGAGGGCCTGCCGGCGGAGTTCGCCACGTACTTCGCCGAGGTCGACACCGACGGCACCGCTTGCGCCCACGCGCGGCATCTGGCGCGCAGGGTGTGTGTCGCGGACGTGGCGGCCAGCGCCCTGTTCACGCCGGCCTCACGGCAGGCGATGCTCGAGGCCGGCAGCCGAGCCGTCCACAGCACCCCGTGGATCGGCCCGGACGGGCACTGCATGGGCATGATCTCCCTGCACGGCTCCCGCCCCGGCGCCCACGTCACGCCCGCCGAGGGCCACGCGTTGGACGCTCTCGCCGCCGAGGCCGCCGCGTGGGCGGTGTGGCGCCGGGCGATCCATGTGCACGACGCCCTGGAAGACCTGCGCGCCAGCGCCGCCACGTCAGCACAACGCCCCCGGCGGTGACCGGGCGCGGTGGGCACAGGTGGCGCGCCACGCGGGGCTGGGCCGCGGCCGCCCCCGGCAGCCGAGGGGCGCGGGGTGCGACCGGATCAGGTGGTCGTGGCCGCGCCGGGGAACCAGGCCGGCACCCGAAGCGGGCAGGCCCCCGGGCCACTTGGGGCCAGGGGGCCTGCCCGCGCCGTGTTCGGCTTGTAGCGGGGCTGCGGCGTGCCGGGGCCACATCGCCGCGATGTGTACCTGCGGCGGCCGGGCGGCCGGAGCAGAGGGCGCTGCGGGTCCGGGGCCGAGAGCAGCTGCCCGAAGTCTCACCGGTGCGCGGTCGCCTGCGCTCGCCCGGCACGTGGATGCGCGCTTCACTCGGTGGTGTGAAGATCGGCGCGTATACCTGGGAGGGGGCGTGAACCGCGATTTCCCGGAATCCGGCGGTCCTAGAATCCACCCACATGTCGCTCTGGCTGCTCAATCACTTCAGCACCTTCACACTGGCCCTGGTCGCGGTCGGCGGAACCGTTCTCCTGGCTGTCGCCGGCAGTGTGTTGCTGCGCCGCAGACACCCGTCGCTGGCCGGTGGCGAGCACAACGACATGGTCGGTGTGACCCTGGGCATGTTCGGCGCCATCTACGGGATCATCCTCGCCTTCGTGATCGTGACCCTGTGGACACAGATGGAGCAAGCGCAGACCATCGTCGCCAACGAGGCCACCAGCGCAGCGCTCATCACCCGCGACGCCGCGGCGTTCCCCGAACCGGTGCGCGTCCGTGTCGATTCGGCCGTGAGCGGTTACGTCCATGCCGTCGTCGAGGACCAATGGCCTCGCATGCGCGCGGGGAACCCCAGCTACGGAGCCACGGAAGCCCATCTCCAGGACGCGTTCCGCACGCTCCAGACGTACGTTCCCCAAACACAGGCGGAGCAGGTCTTCTACGAACAGGCCGCCGACCACCTCAACGACGTCGCCTCACAACGCCGCGCCCGCATCACCATGGCACGCCGGGAACTCCCGCCGCTGCTCCAGGCCTTGGCCTTCGGCGGTGCGCTGGTCCTGATCCCGCTCACGTTCCTCTACGGTCTGCGCAAGCTGCTGGTCCAGATCCTTTTCGTCGCCTCCGTCGCCGCTCTCGTCGGCTTCAGCCTCCTCCTGGTCTTCGTCCTGGACCGCCCCTTCGCCGGTGACCTCAGCGTCAGCCCCGCCCCCTACCGAGAAGGAGCCCTCGCCCAGTACTGGACCCCGTGAACGGGGGTGGGCCGGCAGACCGCTGCCCGTCGCGGGTCAGGTGCTCTGGTACCTGTGGTGGGGGAGGCGGTAGACGACGCTGCGGGCGCAGGGGGCCGGGTGGCATGGTGGGGTCGTCGAAGTCGTCGGCCGGGTCGCGGGTCATTCCGGCTCGGGCCGCCTCGGTCGCGTAGCCGTGGCCCCATGCCGAGCGGGCCAGGCGCCATCCTGCCTCCACGCCTGTGAAGGGCATGGCCTCTTCCACCGGATCCAGGCCGGTGAAGCCGATGAACTCCCCGCTGTCGATGATCTCGACCGCCCACCAGCCCCAGCCCCGCCGGTCGATGTCCGGCACTCCCTCACGCGGCAGGACGGCTACCGGGCCCCTGCGGCCCACGCCCCGGCCTGGCGGGCCGACCTGCGCGTCGAGGGCGACGAGGGCGTCGTCGTCCACAGCTCGTGTCACGTGAACCGGGGACCGGAAACAGGCGACTTCACCCGAATCGACGCTGTTCCTAGGCTGGCCTGGCAAGCAAGCGGAGCATACGTCGCGGGCCGGTCACCGGTGCGGCGCCGAGGGAGTCGTCTTGGCCAGTCACGAACCGTCGTTCAGCGCGTTCCGCGCGTCGGGAGCGCAGCAGCGGATGTACTTCCTCCAGCAGCTGGAGGAGGGCAGGCCGACCTACCACATGCCCGTCTTCTACGGCCTCGAAGGCCCGGTGGACGAGGCCGCGCTCCGCGCCTGCGCCCAGGGTCTGGTCGACCGGCACGAGGCGCTGCGCACCCGCTTCGTCCTGCGGGACGGCGAGCTGTGGCAGCACATCGACACCGAGGCCTCGCTCGTCTGGTCCTGCGCCACGGCGCGCGGAGCCGGGGACGTCGAGGAGTGGATGGCCGCCGAACACCACCGGCCCTTCGACCTGGAGTCCGGACCGCTCTTCCGGGCGGCCCTGCTGCACACACCCGAGGGCGCGGTCCTCGCGCTCGCCATGCACCACATCGTCGCCGACGGCTGGTCCGTCGGGATCCTCGCCCGCGAACTCCTCACCGCGTACGCCCAGTACGTCGACGGGCCCGGCGGCACCGCCCCGCAGGCCCCCGAGTACCAGTACGCCGACTTCTCCGACTGGCAGGAGGAGTGGCTCCGCGGCCCCGCCGCCCAACGCCAGCTCGCCTACTGGGAGAAGCAGCTGGACGGCGAACTCCCCGACGCGCCCCTGCCCCGCGACGGCCGGCCCGCCGCCGGAGCGGCCCGCGGCGCGGCGGCGCTGCACTCCTTCGAGGTGCCGGCCCCGGTGCTCGCCCGGATGGAGCGCCTGTGCCGCGACACCCACAGCACCCCGTACACGCTGATGCTGGCGGCCTTCCAGATCGTGCTGGGCCGCTACACCGGCACCGACGACGTACGCGTCGGGACGCCGGTGGCGGTCCGGGGCCGCAAGGAGTTCCAGGACACCGTCGGCCTGTTCGTCAACACGCTGGTGATCCGCGCCGACCTGTCCGACGACCCCGCCTTCCGGGTCCACCTGGAGCGCGTACGGGACACCGTGCTCGACGCCCAGGACCACCAGGACCTGCCCTTCGAACGCGTCGTCGACCGGATCGCCGCCGGACGTAGCGGTGAGGAGGCCGCCCTCTTCCAGGTCATGTTCGGGCTGCACGACGAGGACGGCATGACCGAGGGCCTGCCCGGCCCGAGGGCCACGCTGCTCGAAGGACCGGCCGGAACCGCCAAGTTCGACCTGACCTTCGACGTGATACGCACCGGCGGCGCGCTCGGCTGCCGGCTGGAGTACCGGGCGGACCTGTTCGACGCCGCCACCATCGGGCAGTTCGGCCGGCACTTCGCCCGCCTCCTGGACGCCGCCACCGAGAACCCCGGGCTGCCGGTCAGCGCACTGCCGATGCTGTCGGCCGACGAGCGGACCGGCATCGGCTCGCCGCTCCCGGACCGCGCCGCCCTCCCGGACACCCCGGGCGAGCGGACGTGCGTCCACGAGATCTTCGCCGGACACGCCGCCCGCACCCCCGACGCCGTCGCCCTCGTCCACGAGGGCACCTCCCTCACCTACCGCGAGCTCGACACCCGCGCCAACCGGCTCGCGCACCGCCTGCGCGCCCTCGGCGTGGGCCCCGACACCCTCGTCGGGCTGTGCCTGCCCCGCTCCGCCGACCTCGTCGTCGCTCTGCTCGGCATCCTCAAGGCCGGCGGTGCCTACCTGCCGCTCGACCCCGACAACCCGCCCGAGCGGCTGGGCCACATCGTCCAGGACGCCCGCCTGGAGCACGTCGTCGGCACCACCGGGACCCGGGCCCTCTGGGACGCCCCCGGCCTGCGCACCGTCGACCTGCTCGCCGACGCCCCGCTCCTGGCCGCCCAACCGGACACCGCCCCCGACACCGGCGTCACCCCGGACCACCTGGCCTACGTCATCTACACCTCCGGGTCCACCGGCCTGCCCAAGGGCACCCTGGTGCCCCACGCCAACGTCACCCGGCTGTTCTCCGCCACCGACCACTGGTTCGGCTTCGGCCCCGACGACGTGTGGACCCTCTTCCACTCCATCGCCTTCGACTTCTCCGTCTGGGAGCTGTGGGGAGCCCTCGCCCACGGCGGCCGCCTCGTCGTGGTCCCGTACGCGACCAGCCGCTCGCCCGAGGAGTTCCACCGGCTGCTGCGCGCCGAACGGGTCACCGTCCTCAACCAGACCCCCTCCGCCTTCTACCAGCTGGCCCGCGCCGACGAGGAACACCACCGCACGGCCGGACCGGCCGGCTCCGGGCTCGCCCTGCGCCACGTCGTCTTCGGCGGGGAAGCACTCGACGTCGCCGCCCTCGCCGGATGGTTCGCCCGGCACGGCGACACCGCACCCCGCCTGGTCAACATGTACGGCATCACCGAGACGACCGTGCACGTCACCTACCGGCCGCTGACCGCCCGCGACGCCGGGGAGGGCCGCGGCAGCGTCATCGGCGTGCCCATCCCCGACCTGCGCCTGCACCTGCTCGACGCGCGCGGCCGGACCGTCCCGCGCGGCGCCGTCGGGGAGCTGTACGTCGCCGGAGCGGGCCTGGCCCGCGGCTACCTGCGCCGGCCCGAACTCACCGCCGAGCGCTTCCCCACCGGAGTCGCCGACGGTGTCGCCGACGGGCCCGCCGGGCTCGCGGAGGCCGAGCGGCTCTACCGCACCGGAGACCTGGCGCGGGCCCTGCCCGACGGGGACCTGGAGTACCTCGGCCGCATCGACCACCAGGTCAAGCTGCGCGGCTTCCGGATCGAACTCGGCGAGGTCGAGGCCGCCCTGGCCGCCCACCCCCTGGTCGACGCCGCGGTCGCACTCGTCGCCCCGGATCCCGCGGGGAACGACGTCCTGGTCGGCTACCTGGCCGTGACCGGGGCCGACGACGGGGCGGGCGGGGCGGGCCCCACCGTCGAGGAGATGCGCGAGCACCTCGCCCGGCGGCTGCCCGGCTACATGATCCCCGGCGCGTTCGTCACCCTGCCCGCCTTCCCGCTGACCGCCAACGGCAAGACCGACCGGCGCCGGCTGCCCGCCCCCGGCTCGGCCGCCCGCACCCCCACCGCCGCCTACGAGGCACCCCGAGGGCCGGTCGAGACCGCGCTCACCGAGGTCTTCGCCCAGGTCCTCGGGCACGAACGGGTCGGCGCCCTGGACAACTGGTTCGCACTCGGCGGAGACTCCATCCGCTCCCTCCAGGTGCTCGCCCGCATCCGCGAACGAGGCCTCGACCTCACCGTCGCCGATCTCATGAGCCGACAGACCGCGCGCGCCCTCGCCCCGCACGTCACCCCGCGGGACCGGGCCGCGGCCGCAGCCGTTGCCCCGTACGAGCCGTTCGCACTCCTGACCCCCACCGACCGCGCCGCCCTGCCCGAGGGGCTGGAGGACGCCTACCCGATGACCCGGCTCCAGGCCGGGATGCTCTACCACAGCGACCTGCCGTCCGCCGGCGGACGCGTCTACCACAACGTGGCCTCCTACCTGATCGAAGCGCCCTTCTCCGAGGACGCCTGGCGGACCACCGTTGAGGTCCTCGCGGCCCGGCACGAGATGCTGCGCACCTCCTTCGACCCGCACGGATTCACCGAGCCCCTCCAACTCGTCCACCACGGCGCCCGCCCGGAGCTCACCTTCGAGGACCTGCACGGCCTCGACGCCGAGGCCCAGCGCACCGCCGTCGCCGCCCGCTACGCCGCCGAGCGCGACCGGCCCTTCGACTGGGACCGGCCCCCGCTGATCCGCTTCCACGTCCAACGGCTCTCCGACACCCGGCTCCAGCTCTTCGTCGCCGAGCACCACGCCGTCCTCGACGGCTGGAGCGAACGTTCGCTCCTCACCGAACTCGCCACCTGCTACACCGAGGCGCTCGCCGCCCGGACCCCGGCGGACGGCCCCTCCCCGCAAGCCGGCCCCCGCTCCCGGTTCGCCTCCTTCGTCGCACTCGAACGGGCCGCGCTGGCCGACCCCGGGCAGCGCGCCTTCTGGACCGGCAAGGCCGCCGCCGCCCCCGCCACCCGGCTGGCCCGCCCGGCGGCGACCGGCGGACCCGCCCGGATGTCCTGGTACCTCGCGCCCCTGCCCGAGGACCTGCACGCCCGGCTCACCAGCCTGGCCGCAGCGTGCGCCGTACCGCTGCGCACCGTTTTGCTCGCCGCCCACCTGAGGGTCATGGCCCTGCTGGCCGGCGGCGACGCGGTCACCACCGGAGTGGTCCACAACGGCCGTGCCGAGGAGACCGACGGCGACAAGGTCGTCGGCGTCTTCCTGAACACCCTGCCGCTGAGCGTCACGGTCACCGGGCTCAGCTGGCGCGGCCTCGTCGGGCACGTCGCCGCTCTGGAGGCGGAACTGCACGCGCACCGCCGCTTCCCGCTCGCCGAGATCCAGCGCCTGGCCGGGGGCGGCCCGCTCTTCGAGACCTTCTTCAACTACACCCACTTCCACGTGGAGCGGGACGGGCCGGCCGACGGCACGTTCACCGTGCTGGAGGAGACCGGAGAGGCCGGCACCGACTTCGCCTTCGGCGCGGAGTTCTCCCGCAGCCCCGACGGCGCCCTGCTCGAACTCGGCCTGCGCTACGACGCGGTCCAGTTCTCCGAGGAGCAGATGGCGAGCGCGCACGCCTCCTACACGGCAGCCCTGCGCGACCTGGCCGAGACCCCCGAGCGCGACTGCACCACCGCCGACCTGCTGCCCGAGGCCGAACACCGCCGCTACGCCGACTGGAACCGCACCGCCGTCGACTACCCGCAGCCGCACGTCCTGACCCGGCTGATCGACGCGCAGCGCGACCGGACCCCCGACGCCCCCGCCGTCCGCTTCGAGGGCGCCGAGCTGACCTACCGCACCCTCGACACCGAGGCCGAGCGGCTGTGCGCGGCCCTGCGCGAGCGGGGCGCCGGCCCCGGCACGTTCGTGGGCCTGCTGCTGGAACGCTCCCTGGCCCTGCCCGTCGTACTCCTCGCCGTCCTCAAGTCCGGAGCCGCCTACGTCCCGCTGGACCCGGAGCACCCGGCGCCGCGCGTACGGTCCCTGCTCGCCGAATCCGGCATCGGCCTGGTGGTCACCGAGGGCGCGTGGGCGGAGCGGCTGGAAGGCTCCGGGGTCACCGTCCTGGGGCCGGACGCGGCCGCGACCGGCACGGCGGTTCCTGCCGGGGCGCCCGAGCCCTCCGACCCGGCGTACATGATCTTCACCTCGGGATCCACCGGCAAGCCCAAGGGGGTCGTGGTCTCGCACCGCGCCATCGCCAACAGGCTGCTGTGGATGCAGGACGCCTACGGCCTGACCCCGGGGGAGCGGGTGCTGCACAAGACCCCGTACACCTTCGACGTCTCCGTGTGGGAGCTGTTCTGGCCGCTGCTGACCGGCGCCACCCTGGTCCTCGCCCGCCCCGGAGGCCAGCGCGACCCCGGCTACCTCGCCGCACTGATCCGGGCCGACGGCGTCAGCACGGTGCACTTCGTCCCGTCGATGCTCAGCGTCTTCCTCGACGACCCCGCGGCCGTGGCCGGCGCGGCCGGCCTCACCCGGGTGGTGTGCAGCGGCGAGGCCCTGCCGTACGAGGTCCAGCGCAGGTTCTTCGAGCGGCTGCCCGGCGTGGAACTGCACAACCTCTACGGGCCCACCGAGGCCGCCGTCGACGTCACCTCCTGGCAGTGCCGGCCGGACGGCGGCGACACCGTGCCCATCGGCCGCCCCATCGCCAACATGCGCACCCACGTCCTGGACCGCCGCCTGGCCGAGGTCCCCCTCGGCGTCACCGGTGAGCTCTTCCTCGAAGGCGTCGGCCTCGCCGACGGCTACCACGGACGACCCGAGCTGACGGCCGAGCGCTTCATCGAGCACACCGGCCCGGACGGCACCACCCGGCGCCTCTACCGGACCGGCGACCTGGCCCGGCACCGCCCCGACGGAGCCCTGGAGTACGCGGGCCGCACCGACCACCAGCTCAAGATCCGCGGATTCCGCGTCGAGCCCGGGGAGATCGAGGCCGTCCTCGCCGAACATCCCGGCGTGCGCGACTGCGCGGTCCTGCCCCGGGGCGAACGCCTCGTCGGCTACTTCGTCCCCGAGGCGGCCGGCCCGGACGCCGCACCGGCCCCCGACCCGGGCGCACTCGCCGCCCACGCCCGGGAGCGGCTCCCCGAGTACATGGTCCCCTCCGCCTGGGTGTGCCTGACGGACCTCCCGCTGACCGCCAACGGCAAGCTGGACCGCGCCGCCCTGCCCGACCCGGACCCCGCCGACCTGCGCGGCGGTGTGGAGCCGACCCCGCCCCGCGACGCCCTCGAATCCCGCCTCGCCGGGATCTGGGAGCAGCTCCTGGACGCCGGCCCGGTCGGCGTCCACGACGACTTCTTCGAATCCGGCGGGCACTCCATCGACGCCCTGCGGCTGATCGGCCGGATCAACCAGGCCTTCGGCGAACGCCTCGGCGTCTCGGCCGTCCTGGAGCACCCGACCGTCGCCCGGCAGGCCGCGCTGCTGCGGGGCCGGCACGTCGCCGTCGCCCCGGACCCGGTGGTCCGCCTCCGGCCCGAAGGCACCCTCGACCCGCTCTTCCTCGTCCACCCGATCGGCGGGAACGTCTTGTGCTACCGCCCCCTGGCCGCCGAACTGGGCACCGAACGCCCGGTGTTCGGCCTGACGGCGCCCGGGCTGACCGACCCCGCGGCGGCCCCCGACGCCACCGTCGAGGAGCTGGCCGCCGCCCACCTGGAGGCCCTGCGCCGGACCCGCCCCACCGGCCCCTACCACCTGGCCGGATGGTCCTTCGGCGGGCTCCTCGCCTACGAGATGGCGGTCCAACTGCGGGCCGCCGGACAGGAGGTGGCGACCCTCGCGCTGCTGGACACCGGCTATCCGGAGCCCGGCCACGTCCCCGACGACGAGAACGAGCTGCTGGAGTGGTTCCACGGGGACCTGGCCCGCTCCGCCGGGTTCGACCCGACCGACGAGAGCCTGTCCGTGCTGCGCAGCGCCCTGCGGAGCGCCGCCGGCACCCCCGCCCGGCTCGCCGCCCTCGCCGGGCACGTGGAACGCGAGGGCTTCGCCCCCGGCCTGGACCCCCGCGACCTCGCCCGGCACTACGCGGTCTTCCGCACCGGGATCCGGGCCGCCGCCGCGTACGAGCCCCCGGCCGCCCCCTGCCCGGTCCTCTTCCTCCAGAGCGGGACCGGGGCCCGGGAGCACGCCGCCGACCGATGGGCGGTCCGGGCCGAGGCGGGCCTCACCCACCTCACCCGCCACGACGCCGCCACCGACCACTACGGGCTGATGCGGCCGCCGCACAGCACCGCGGCCGCCGCCCTGCTGCGCACCGCCCTCGCCGGGGCCGGCCACCGCTGACCGGGTGCCCCGGCCCGCCCGGGGCACCCGTCCCCCCTTCCCGCGCCGCGCGTCGATCAGGCATGCGCCGACGCGCCCCGCCCCAGAACAGGAAACGGAACACACCACGTGACGACTGACACCCCAGGGGCCGCCCCCGAGCTGAGCGGCCGGATCCGCGGCGGTCCCGCCGAACTCCTCCACGACGAAGTGCTAGCCCCCCAGTTCGTGTTCGAGTCCCGCCACCTGCTGCGCCACTACGTCGCCATCGAGAAGACCCTGGCCGCCGAGTACGTCCGCATGGACCTCATCACCGCCGAGGAGGCCCACCGGATCGCCGCCCTGCTGGACGCCGTCGGATCCGGCACCCTCAGCGCGCAGCCCGGCGCCAACATGTCGGACATCGCCTTCGCCCTCGAACGGCACGTCGAGGCGGGCCTGCCCGCCCCGGTCACGCACTGGCACGCCGACCGCAGCCGCAACGACCTCCAGGCCTGCGCCCAGGTGATGTACGGCCGCGACCAGCTCGCCCGCTTCGCCAGCGCGCTCCTCGAACTCGGCTCGGTCGTACACGAGCTGGCTCAGAAGACCTGCGACCTGCCCATGCCGGGGTACACCCACTTCCAGGCCGCCCAGATCATCACCCCCGGCTTCCACCTCGCCGCACTCTCCGAGCACCTGCTGCACACCCACGCCCGGCTGCTGAACGCCTACGACGGCATCGACGCCTGCCCGCTCGGCGCCGGCGCCATGGCCGGCCAGGAACTCCCCTGGGACCGCGACCGGATGGCCCGGCTGCTCGGCTTCTCCCGGCCGCAGCCCCATGCCCTGACCGCCGTGGCCTCGCGCCGCTGGAGCGCCGAACTGACGGCGGAACTGAGCCTGCTGGGGACCGCGCTGAGCCGTTTCACCACCGACCTGCTCACCTGGGGCGGCAGCGAGTACGGGTTCATCGAACTGCCCGACGAACTGTCCGGCATCTCCTCCGCCATGCCGCAGAAGAAGAACTATCCGGTCCTGGAGCGCATCCGGGGCCGCACCGCCCACCTGACGGCCTTCCACTTCGACGTGCTCCTGGGCCAGCGCAACACCCCCTTCTGCAACCTCGTCGAGGTGTCCAAGGAAGCCGGCACCCACCTGCTGAACGCCTTCGACTCGGCCCACGGCACCGTCCGCCTCCTCACCGAGGTCCTGCGCAGGCTGACCTTCCGCGCCGACCGCATGCGCCAGGTGTGCGAGCGCGAGTTCCTCGGCGGCTTCAGCCTCGCCAACGCCCTCTGCCTCACCGAAGGGGTGCCCTGGCGCACCGCCCAGGTCGTCGCCGGGAAGTACGTCGTCCTCGCCGCGACGGCGGGCGCCGCCCCCGCCCCGGGGGAACCCGCCCTGCTGGCCGAGGCGGCCGCCGGACACGGCATCACCCTCGCCGACCCCGCCCGGCTCCTCGCCGAGGCCTTCGACGTCGACCGGGGCCTGGAGCGCATGGTGTCCGCCGGGTCAGCCCGCCCCGACGCCGTCCGCGCGGTCCTGCGCGGCCAGCAGGAGACGTACGAACACCTGCGCGCCGACTGGCGGGCGCGCGCCGCCGCGCTCCGTGCGGGCGCCGAGGAGGGCGACCGCGCCCTGTACGGAGCGCCCGGCGACACGACCGACGAGGAGGACGGCGATGGCACCCGCACCCGCGTACAGCGCGCCCACTGACACCGTCGCCGGGGCGAGCGCCGTCCCCGCCGGCCCCGGCTCCGGCAGCGCCTTCGGCACCTTCGGCGAACTGCTCCAGGGCGCCCTGCCCCACCCGCAGGGGGACTTCCTGGTCACCTTCCCCCTCGCCCGCTGGGCCACCGCCGTGTTCCACCCCGAGCCCGGCCGCCGCGAGGTCCGGGTGCGCCCGGCGCACAAGGCCAAGTCGCGCCGTGTCGCCGAGGCCGTCCTGGCCGCCCTCGACGCGGCGGGCGGCGGCCTGCTGGAGATCGCCGGGGACCTGCCCGAGGGCAAGGGCCTCGCCAGTTCCTCCGCCGACCTGGTCGCCACGGTACGGGCCGTCGGGGCAGCCCACGGGCGCTCCTTCACCCCGGCCGAGACGGAGGACTTCCTGCGGGGCATCGAACCGGCCGACGGGGTCATGTACGACGAGATCGTCGCCTTCCACCACCGGGAGGTGCGCCTCGGCCGCCGCCTCGGGGTGCTGCCGCCCCTCGCCGTCGTCGCCCACGACGAGGGCGGCCAGGTCGACACCGTGGCGCACAACCGGGGAGCCCGGCCCATCGGCGCCGCCGACCGGGAGGAGTACGCACGCCTGCTGGACCGGCTCACCGACGCCGTGGCCAGAGGCGACCTCGCCGAGGTCGGTGCCGTCGCCACCCGCAGCGCCGAGATGAACGCCCGCCGCCGCCGGCGCGCCGGCTTCGAGCGGCTGCGCGCCCTGTGCCGCGAGGCCGACGGGCTGGGCCTGGTCCTCGCCCACAGCGGCACCATGCTCGGCGTCCTCCTGGAGGCGGACGACCCCGCCCTCGCCGGCAAGACCGAACACATCCGGGCCGGCTGCGCCGCCCTCGGCGGCGAGGTGTCCGTACACCGCTCCCTCGGCGCCGACGACAGCTGGATTCCGCAGGCCGCACCCGCCCACCCCACCGAGCTGGAGATCTGAGCATGCTGTTCGACACCGTCACGGACGCGATCGGCGGAACCCCGCTGGTCCGGCTGCGGCTGGGCGAGGCCCGGGGCGTGGAGGTCTACGCCAAACTGGAACTGCAGAACCTGTTCGCGATGAAGGACCGCGTCGCCCGTAACATCCTCCTGGAGGCCCGGCGGCTGGGCACCCTGAAGCCGGGCGACCCCGTCATCGAGAGCTCCTCGGGCACCATGGCCCTCGGCGTCGCCCTCGTCGGCCGCTCGCTGGGCCACGAGGTGCACATCGTCACCGACCCGCGGATCGACCCCGTCACCCTCGCCAAACTCCGCGCCCTGGGCTGCCGGGTGCACATCGTCGAGGCGATGACCAGCCACGGCTGGCAGAGCGCCCGCCTGGAGCGGCTCGCGGAGCTGCAAAGCGAACTGCCCGGCGCCTTCTGGCCGCAGCAGTACACCAACCCCGACAACCCCGGCGCCTACCGCACCCTCGCCGGTGAACTCCTGGCGGACCTCGGCCGGTTCGACACCCTCGTCGGAGCCGTCGGCAGCGGCGGCTCCCTGTGCGGCACCGCCCGGGCGCTGCGCGAGCGGCTGCCCGCCCTGCACGTCGTCGGCGTCGACTGCGTGGGCAGCGCCCTCTTCGGCCAGCCCGACGTACCGCAACGCCTGCAGAGCGGGCTGGGCAACAGCCTGCTGCCCAAGAACCTCGACCGCACCCTCGTCGACGAGGTGCACTGGCTCAACGACCACGAGGCCTTCGCCGCGACCTGGGACCTCGCCCGCGAGCAGCAGATCTTCGGCGGCAACACCTCGGGCTCCGTCTACCGGGTCCTCACCGGCCTCGCCGACCGCGCCGAACCCGGCACCCGGATCGTCGGCATCCTCCCCGACCGCGGCGACCGCTACGCCGACACCGTCTACAACGACGAGCACTGGGACGCGAACCGGCTGCGCGAGGTGCCCACCGCCCCCGCGCCGGCCGCCCTCGGACCCGGCGGGACCGCCCGCACCTGGTCCACCGTCGCCTACAGCCCGCCCGCCGGGATCGGCCGGCACCTGCTGTTCGTGGAGTCCAACACCACCGGCACCGGCATGGTCGCACTGGAGCGGGCACGCGCCCTGGGCACCGTACCCGTCCTGCTGACCGGCGAACCCGACCGCTACCGGGGCCTCGGTGAGACCGGCGCCGAGGTGGTCCGCTGCGACACCAACTCCGACGCCGCCCTGCGCGCCGCCGTACAGGAGCGGTTCCGCCGCGAGGAGATCGCCGGGGTCACCACCACCAGCGACTTCTACGTACCGGCCGCCGCCCGGATCGCCCGGTGGCTCGGCCTGCCCGGCAACGCGCCCGAGGCGGTGGCCGTCTGCCGCGACAAGTCCGCCCTGCGCGAGCGGCTGCGGGCCGCGGGCGTCCGCCAGCCCCGGTACGCCCTCGTCCGCGAGCCGGCCGCAGCCGCGGCCGCCGTCGCCCGCACCGGACTGCCCTGCGTGGTCAAGCCGGCCGACGACTCCGGCTCCACCAACGTCCTGCTCTGCGCCGACGAAGCCGAGGTCCGCGCCCAGATCGAGCGGATCCTCGCGATCGACACCAACGTGCGGGGCATGCCCACCGCCCGCACCGTCCTCGTCGAGGAGTACCTGGACGGGCCGGAGTACAGCGTCGAGATGTTCAGCGGCGACGGGCAGGCCGTGTGCGTGGGCATCACCGCCAAGTCCGTGACCGCCGGCCCGCACTTCGTCGAGCACCGCCACCTCTTCCCCGCCCCGCTGCCCGCCGCCACCGCCCAGTCGATCACCGACACGGTGACGGCGGCCCTGGACGCGGCCGGGATCCGGCTGGGCGCCACCCACACCGAGGTCAAACTGACCGCCGAGGGGCCCGCCCTCGTCGAGATCAACCCGCGCCCGGCCGGCGGCATGATCCCCGAACTGATCAGGATCGCCACCGGCGTCGACCTCCTCGACGCGCAGCTGCGCGCCGCCCTCGGCCTGCCCCCGCACCTCAAGGCCGAGGACGGCGGCCACGCCGGGATCCAGTTCCTCCTCGCCGGCACCGACGGCACCCTGACGGCCGTCCACGGCGCCGAGGCCGCGGCGGCCGTCGAGGGAGTCGCATCGGTCCTGGTCACCGCCGCCCCCGGCACTCCCGTACGCAGGCCCCGCAGCGCCTCCGACCGGCTCGGGCACGTGATCGCCCGCCATCCGGAGCCCGCAGGCGTGCACGCCGCCCTCGACGCGGCGCGCGCCCTGGTCCACCTCGACATCGAGGCCGCGCCCCGCCCCTGACCCTCCGCCGCACCCGTCCCGACGACGCGCCGTACGACCCGTACGGCCGCACCCGAACCGAAAGGTGAACCGCCATGAGCAACCCCTTCGAGAACGACAACGCCTCCTACGTCGTGGTCCGCAACGACGAGCTCCAGCACTCCCTGTGGCCCGCCACCCACCCCGTCCCCGCCGGCTGGACCGTCGTACACGGCCCCGACGGCCGCCAGGCCTGCCTCGACCACGTCGAGCGGGTCTGGACCGACATGCGCCCCGCCTCCCTGGTGGCCGCCCTCGCCGGGGACGCGCCCCGTGGCTGAGCCCGTCCACCGCACCGGGCACCCGGCCGCACCCGACCCCGTACGGACCCTGCGCACCCTCTTCGCCGAGGTCCTCGGCCGCGCCGGGGTCGACGCGGGCGACAGCTTCACCGGGCTGGGCGGCGACAGCATCCAGGCGATCCAGGTCGTCAGCCGTGCCCGCGCGGCCGGCCTGGTCGTCCGTACCCGCGACGTGCTCCGCGCGGAGAGCGTCAGCGCCCTCGCCGCCACCGCCCGCACCCGGGCCCCGGGGAGCGAGGACACCGGACCGATCACGCCCCCGCGCCGGCTGGGCCCGCTGGCACCCACCCCCATCATGGGGTGGCTCGCCGGACTCGGCGGTCCCGTCGACACCTACAACCAGTCGCTCGTCCTGCGCACCCCGCCGGGCTTCGGGACGGCCGACGCCGAACGCACCGTCCAGGCCCTCCTGGACACCCACGAGATGCTCCGCCTGAGGCTGCCCGACGGGATCGGTGCCACCGGCGCCGAACCCGTCGTACCACCCGCGGGCACCGTCGCCGCGGCGGACCTGCTGGAGCACGTGGACGCCCGCCGGACCGACGAGGCGGACCTCCCCGCCCTGACCCGGGAGCGGATACGGACCGCGCGGCGCCTGCTCTCGCCGCGCGACGGCCACATGCTGCGCGCCGTACTCCTGGACCGGGGACCCGGACACCAGGGACGGCTCGCGCTCGTCATCCACCACCTCGTCGTCGACGGCGTCTCCTGGCGGATCCTCCAGGACGACCTGCGCACCTGCTGGACGGCCCTCACCGAGGGCCGCGAGCCCGCCCTGGAGCCGGCGGCGACCCCCTTCGCGCACTGGGCCGACCTGCTGCGCGCGGAGGCCACCTCCGGCCGCCGGACCGCCGAGGCCGAGCGCTGGGCCGCCGCCCTGCGCGAGGCCCCCCAGCCCCTGGCCGGCGTCCGCCCGCCCGGCGGCCTCGACCCCGAGAGCCCGGAGAACACCCTCACCCTGACCCTCGGGCCGGACCTGGCGGGCCCCCTGCTCACCACCGTGCCCGGCCTCGTCAACGGCACCGTCAACGACGTGCTGCTGACCGCCCTGGCCCTCGCCGTGCTCGCCCGGCGCGCCGCCGAAGGGGCGGACGGGGCGGACGAGGAGGGCGCCGTCCTCATCGACGTCGAGGGCCACGGCCGGGAGGACGTCGCCGACGGCACCGACCTCTCCCGCACCGTCGGCTGGTTCACCACCGTCTTCCCCGTCCGCCTCGCCCTCGGCCGCCCCGACCTCGACGAGGCCCGCCTGGGCGGACCCGCGGTCGGCGCCGCCCTGCGGCTGGTCAAGGAGGAACTGCGCGCCGTACCCGACAAGGGCATCGGCTTCGGGCTGCTGCGCCACCTCAACTCCCGTACCGGAACCGGTCTCGCCGCCCGCGGCATCCCCCAGATCGGCTTCAACTACCTCGGCCGGTTCCCGATGGGCGGCGACGCCCCCTGGGACGCCGCGCCCGGCCACGACTTCGCCCTCGACGACGCCGACGAAGGCCTCCCGATGGCCCACGCGGTGGAGGTCAACGCGGCCGCCCACGAGGGCCCGGACGGCCTCACCCTCAGCGCCACCTGGACCTGGGCGGGCAACGCCCTCCCCGGCCCGTGGGTCCGCGACCTCGCGCGGGAGTGGTTCACCATGCTGCGCGCCGTCGTCACCCACGCCGCCCGCCCCGACGCCGGCCGGCTGACCCCCTCCGACGTCTCCCTCGCCCGGGTCAGCCAGGCCGACCTCGACACCTTCGAATCCCAGCTCGGAGCCCTGCTGTGATCCCTCTGTCCCACGCCCAGCAGCGGCTGTGGTTCCACGCCCGGGACGGCGCCGACGGCGCCCTCTACCACATCCCCGTCGGACTGCGGCTGCGCGGCGCCCTCGACCGCCCGGCCCTGCGCGCCGCGCTCGCGGACGTGAGCGGCCGCCACGAGGCGCTGCGCACCGTCTTCCCCGAGGAGGCGGGCCGCCCCCACCAGCGGGTCCTGGACCCCGCGGACGCCGCCCCGGTGCTCACCGTCACCGCATGCCCGCCCGCCGAACGCGCCCGGCGGGCCGAGGAGGCCTCGGCCCGGCCCTTCGACCTCCGCGCCGAACCACCGCTGCGCGCCGACCTGTTCACCGACGGCGCCGAGGACCACTACCTGCTCCTGGTCCTGCACCACATCGCGGGCGACGGCCACTCCGTGAACATCCTCGTCCGCGACCTCGCCGCCGCCTACACCGCCCGGTGCGCCGGCCGGCCGCCCGAGTGGCCCGAACTGCCCGTCCAGTACCCGGACTACGCGCTGTGGCAGCGCGAACTCCTCGGCCCGGCCCAGGACCCCGACTCCCTGCACGGCCGGCTGCTCACCCACTGGGCGGCCGTCCTCGACGGCCTGCCCGAGGAACTGGCCCTGCCCGCCGACCGGCCGCGCCCCGCCGTGGCCGGCCACCGGGGCGCACTGGTGGAGGCACGGACCGGCGCCGCCGCCCACGCCGGACTGGCCGCGCTGGCCCAAGGCGCCCGCGCCACCCCGTTCATGGCCGTCCAGGCCGCCTTCGCGGCCCTGCTCACCCGCCTCGGCGCCGGCACCGACCTGCCGCTCGGCTGCCCCGTCGACGGCCGCGACGACGAAGCCCTCACCGACCTCGTGGGCCTCTTCGTCAACACCCTGATCGTGCGCGCCGACACCTCGGGCGACCCCACCTTCACGGAGCTGCTGGGCCGGGTGCGCACCGCCGCCCTGGAGACGTACGCCCACCAGGAACTGCCCTTCGAATCGCTGGTCGAACGCCTCAACCCGGCCCGCTCGCCCGCCCGCCACCCGCTCTTCCAGGTCGCCGTCTCCGCCCAGCGCGGCGAGCCGCAGGCCCCCGCCTTCGCGGGTCTGAGGGCCGAGGTGGAGGCGGTGCGCACCGACACCGCCAAGTTCGACCTCACCCTGGAGGTGGAGGAGCTCCACGACCCGGCCACCGGGCAACCCCTGGGCCTGGCCCTCGGGCTGGAGTACGCGAGCGACCTGTTCGACGGGGCCACGGCCCGGCGCCTGCTGGACCGTCTCGTCCACCTCATCGGCGCCGTCGTCCGCGAGCCCGGCGTCCCCCTGTCCGCACTCGACGTCCTGCTGCCGGGGGAGCGGGCCGACCTGCTGGAGCACTGGCAGGGCGCGCCCGTCGCCCCCGACGCCCGGACCGTCCACGGCGCCTTCGAGGAGCGGGCCGCCGCCCACCCGGACCGGCCCGCCGTGCTCTGCGCCGGCCGGGAGACCACGTACGGCGAACTCGACGCCCGGGCCGAGCGGATCGCCGGACGGCTGCGCGCCCTCGGCGTCCGGCCGGGCGAGTCCGTCGCCGTACTGATGGACCGCTCCGCCTGCCTCGTCGCCGCCTGCCTGGGCATCCTCAAGGCCGGCGCCGCCTACCTGCCGCTGGACGCACGGGCCCCGCGCGCCCGTACCGAGGCCGTGCTCACCGCGGCCGGGGCCGCCGTCCTCGTCACCGACGTCCCGGACGGGGAACCCGTACCGGCGGGTCCGCGCCACGTACTGCGCCCGGACGGACCGCACGCCACCGAGGCCGTGACGGCCACGACCGCGGGACCGGGCGGGCATCCCGACGCGCTCGCCTACCTGATGTACACCTCCGGCTCCACCGGCACCCCCAAGGGCGTGGCCGTCTCCCACCGCGAGGTCGTCGCCCTCGCCACCGACCGGCGCTGGCGCGGCGGCGCGCACGAGCGTGTGCTGTTCCGCTCCCCGCACGCCTTCGACGCCTCCACCTACGAAATGTGGGTGCCGCTCCTGAACGGCGGCCTGGTCGTCGTCGCGCCGCCCGGCGAACTCGACGTCGACGCGCTGGCCCGGCTGATGACGGAGGAGAAGGTCACCGGGACCTTCCTCACCGCCACCCTCTTCAACGTCCTCGCCGACCGCTGCCTGCCCGCGCTCGGCACCCTGCACGAGGTGATGACCGGAGGCGAGGCCGCCTCGCCCTCCATGGTCCGCCGGGTCCGCGAGGCCTGCCCCCGCACCACCGTCACCAACGCCTACGGACCCACCGAGACCACCACCTTCGCGGCGACCTTCGCCGTAGGCCCGGGCCAGGAGGCCCCCGCCGGACAGGTCCCGATCGGCCGCCCCCTCGACGGCACGCGGCTGCACGTCCTGGACGAGCGGCTCGGCCTCGTGGCGCCCGGCGTCATCGGCGAGCTCTACATCGCGGGCGCCGGACTCGCCCAGGGCTACCTCGGCCGGGCCGGGCTGACCGCCGAACGCTTCCTCGCCTGTCCGTACGGCCCCCCGGGCAGCCGGATGTACCGCACCGGCGACCTGGCCCGCTGGAGCGCCGACGGCCAGGTCGAGTACCTCGGCCGCGCCGACCGGCAGGTCAAGATCCGCGGACTGCGCATCGAACCCGCCGAGATCGAGCACGTCCTGGCCGCCCACCCGGCGGTAGGCCAGGCCGCCGTCACCGTCGTGGACACGGCCGCCGGACCCGCGCTCGCGGGCTACGCCGTCCCCGCCGAGGGCACCCCCGCACCCGGTCCGGGAGAACTGCGCGAGCACCTGCGCGACCGGCTGCCCGACTACATGGTGCCCGCCACCCTCACCCTGCTCGGCGCCTTCCCCGTCACCGCCAACGGCAAGACCGACCTGGCCGCCCTGCCCGCACCGGACCCGGCGACGGCCGGCACCACGGGAGCCCGCCAGGAGCCGCGCACCGACGACGAGCGCGCCCTGTGCGCCATCTGGGAGCAGGTCCTGGGCGTACCGCACATCGGCGTCCACGACGACTTCTTCGACCTCGGCGGACACTCCCTGCTCGCCACCCGGCTGCTCGCCGAGGTCCGGGACCGGTTCGGCGGCGCCCTCACCATCCGCCAGTTCTTCACCGGCCCCACCGTCGCCGAACTGGCCGCCGCCCTGCCCGCCGCCACAGCCGCCGGCACCGGCGCCGGGGACCCGCCGGTCGTCCGCCGGGCCCGCCGCACCCAGACCGCCTGACCACCGAAGGAACACCACCGTGAACCACCCGCCGTCCACCCCTGCCGCCACCCCCGACACCACCCCGGCCCCCGCCGCCCGCTCCCTGGTCGAGGACGTCCTGCCCCTGTCCCCGCTCCAGGACGGCATCCTCTTCCACGCCCTGTTCGACGAGGAGGAACGCGACGTCTACGTGGCCCAGCTGCTCCTCGACCTCGACGGCCCCCTCGACGCGGACCGGCTGCGCGCCGCCGCCGACACCGTCCTGGAGCGGCACGCCAACCTCCGCGCCGGCTTCCTGCGCCGCGCCACCGGCGAACCCGCCCAGGTCGTCCAGCGCGGCGTACGGGCCCTCTGGCAGGAGGTGGACCTGTCCGGGCTCGGCGAGAGCGAACGCACCGCCGCCGTCGACACCCTCCTCGCCGAGGACCGGGCCACCCGCTTCGACCTCGCCCGGCCGCCACTGCTGCGCTTCACCCTCGTCCGCACCGGCCCGCTGTCCCACCGGCTGCTGCTGACCTACCACCACATCGTGATGGACGGCTGGTCCTGGCCGGTCCTGGTCCGCGAACTCCTCGCCCTGCACCACGCCGACGACGCGCCCCTGGGCCCGGTCACCCCCTACTCCGCCTTCCTGAGCCGGCTCCACGGCCGCGACACGTCCGCCGCCCAGGACGCCTGGACCCGCGCCCTGGACGGCCTGTCCGGCGGAACCCGCACCGCGCCCGTGTCCCCGCCGCCCGGCTCGGTGCTGCCCGACCGCGTGGAGACCTACCTCCCCGAGTCCCTCACCGAACGGCTCGGCGCCCTCGCCCGCGCCCACCGGATCACCTCCGGAACCCTGCTCCAAGGCGCGTGGGCGCTCCTGCTCGGCCGGCAGATCCGATCCGAGGACGTGGTCTTCGGCGCCATCGTCAGCGGCCGCGACCCCGAACTGCCCGGCGTCGCCGACATCGTGGGCCTGTGCATCAACACCGTGCCGGTCCGCGTGCGGATCGACCCGGCCGAGTCCCTCGTCGCCCTGTTCGAGCGGCTCCAGGACGAGCAGGCGCGCCTGATCGACCACCACCACCTGGGCCTGGTCGAGATCCAGCGGCTCGCCGGAGCGGGCGAGCTCTTCGACTCCTGCGTCGCCTTCCAGAACTACCCGGTCGACGCGGCCGGCCTCGCCGCACTCGGCGCGGGCGGGCTCCAGGTCACCGGAGTGGACCCGTACGACGCCGCCCACTACCCCCTCTCGCTGACCGCCATCCCCGGCGAGCGGCTGCGGCTCCAGATCGACTACCGGCCGGACGTCTTCGCACGCGACACCGCCCAGGCCCTGATCGAACGCCTCGCCCGGCTCCTGGAAGCCGTCGCCGACGACCCCTCGTGCCCGGTGGGAACCGTGGACCTGCTCTCGCCCGCCGAACGCCACCGCGTCCTGGTCGAATGGAACGACACGGCCCGCGACGAGGAGTACGCGGAGGTCGTCGACCGCGTCCGCCGGCAGGCCGGGCGCCGCCCCGACGCCGTCGCCACCACCGACGACACCGGCCGCGAACTGAGCTACGCGGACCTCGTCGCCCGCGCCGACGCCCTCGCCCTGGCCCTGCTCGCCGACGGCGTGCGCCCCGGCGACCTGGTCGCCGTACTCAGCGAGCCCACCGCCCGCGTCCCCGTCGCGATGCTCGGCATCCTCGGCTCCGGCGCGGCCTACGTCCCCCTCGACCCCGAGGGCCCCGTCACCCGTACCGCCGACCTCCTGGCGAGCGGCGGGATCGCCCGCCTGCTGGCCGCCCCCGAGCAGCGGGCGCGTGCCGAGGAGATCGCCGCCGCCGTGCCCGGCGGGCTGCCCGTCCTGGTCATCGACGACGCGGCCGCCGCGGCCCCGGGCGAGCGCCCGGCACCGGCCGGCGGACCCGACGCCCTCGCCTACGTCTGCTTCACCTCGGGCTCCACCGGCAAGCCCAAGGGCGCCATGGTCCACCGCCGGGGCATGAACAACCACCTCCTGGCCAAGGTCGAGGACCTCGGTCTCGGCGACGGCGACCGCGTGGTGATGAACGCCCCGCTCACCTTCGACATCTCCGTATGGCAGATGCTCGCGCCGCTGATCACCGGCGGACAGGTCCACCTGGTGTCCCGGGACACCGCCCGCGACCCGGCCGCCCTGTTCGACGACGCCGCCCGCCGGGGGATCACCGTCCTGGAGACCGTGCCCTCCTTCGTCCGCGCCGCCGTCGACCTGTGGGACACCGGCGTGCTGCCGCCGGCCCTGCCCGAACTGCGCTGGTTCATCGTCAACGGCGAGGTGCTGCCGCCCGAACTGTGCACCCGCTGGTACGCACGCCACCCGCAGGCCGCGATCGTCAACGCCTACGGCCTCACCGAGTGCTCCGACGACAACACGCACGCCTTCATCGGCCCCGACGTGCACGCCCAGCTGGAACACGGCCGGCTGCCCGTCGGACGCCCGCTGCGCAACAACTCCCTCTACCTGCTGGACGCCGCGCTCGCGCCCGTACCGCCCGGTGTGCCCGGCGAACTCTTCATCGGCGGCACCGGCGTGGGCCCCGGCTACCTGCGCGACCCGCGCCGCTCCAGCGAGCGCTACGTCCCCGACCCGTTCTCCGCCGTGCCCGGCAGCCGCATGTACCGCACCGGCGACCTCGCCCGGATGCGGGCCGACGGCCAGCTCGACTTCCTCGGCCGCCAGGACCACCAGGTCAAGGTCCGCGGCAACCGCATCGAACTGGGCGAGGTGGAGACCGCGCTGCGCGCCGTGCCCGGCGTCGGTGAGGCCGTCGTCGCCGTCGACCGGGACCACGCGGGCCAGCAGCGGCTCATCTGCTACTTCACCGGTACCCCCACCGCCGAGGAGGTCCGCACGGAACTGGGCAAGAACCTGCCCAACTACATGGTCCCGTCGCTGTTCCTGCACCTGCCCCGCTTCCCGCTCACCGTCAACGGCAAGCTCGACCGCAAGGCGCTCCCCGACCCGGCCACCGTGCACCGCCCCGCCGGACGGCTGCCCGCCACCCCCACCGAGAAGACGGTCTGCGAGGTCTTCGCCTCCGTCCTCGGCCTCCAGGAGGCCGGCATGGACGACGACTTCTTCGCCCACGGCGGCCACTCGCTCCTCGCCACCCGGCTGGCCGGCCGCATCGGCACCGAACTCGGCGTACGGCTGAACATCCGCGATCTCTTCGAGACGCCCACCCCCGCGGGCATCGCCGCCCGCCTCGCCGAGGCCGCCACCGCCCCCGCCCGCCCCGCGCTGCGCCCCCGCTCCCGCGAGCGGGCGTAACCGGCCCCACCCGGGCCGACCAGGTCCGACACCGCCGCGAAGAGCCCGCCCGCACCCCCAGGAGACACCACCACCATGAGCCCGACTGAGACCACCCCCGTGCCCCTGCGCATCGCGCACCGGGCGGGGCTCACACCCGGGGCCACCGCGGTCCGCGCACCCGAGGGCGAGCTGACCTACCGCCAGTTCGACCGCCGGGCCCGCGCGGTGGCCGAGGAGCTGCGCGCCGCCGGCGCGGGGCCGGAGGACACCGTGCTCTTGGGGGCGCGCCGGGGCCTCCACTGGGCGGTGGGGCTGCTGGGCATCTGGTACGCCGGCGCGGCCCCGCTCCTGGTGGACCTCGACGCCCCCGACGAGCGGCTGCGCACCCTGCTGCGGGCCGCCGGCACCCGGCACGCGGTCGCCCCGGACACCCACGCCGCCGCGACGCTGCAACGCCGCACCGGGACCGAGCTGTTCTGGGCGTCCACCACGACCGCCGCCCCCACGTCGGCGGGGCCGCCCGCCGACGTCGCACCGGGGTCCCTCGCCTACGTGCTCTTCACCTCCGGATCCACCGGGCAGCCCAAGCCCGTGGCGGTCGCCCACGCCGGACTCGCCGCACAGGTCGCCACCCTGGCCGAGCGCTACGGGCTGACGGGCCAGGACGCGGTCCTGCAGTTCGCGGCCCCCGCCTTCGACGTCAGCCTGGAGGAGGCCCTGCCCACCTGGTGCACGGGCGGCGCGGCCGTCTTCGTCAAGGACAACGTCCTCTCGCCCGCCGAACTGGAGCCGTTCCTGGCCGAGCAGCGGATCAGCGTCGTCAACCTGCCCACCCCGTACTGGTCGCAGTGGGCCAGGGACCTGGAGCGCGCCCCCCGGCCGCTGCCGTCCGCCCTGCGCCGCGTGGTGATCGGCAGCGACGCGGGCCGCACGGCGGACCTCACGCGCTGGACGGCGGCCGGTCACCCCCCGGTGATCAGCTGCTACGGCCTCACCGAGTCCACGATCACCGCCACCTCCTACGAGCCGGCCCCGGCCGAACTCGCCCGCTTCACCGGCGACGAGCTGATCCCGCTCGGCGAACCCCTGGCCGGCGTACGGGCGTACGTCCTCGACGAGGAACTGCGCGAGGCACCCCCCGGCGCCCCGGGCGAGCTGTACCTGGCCGGTTCCTGCCTGGCGCGCGGCTACCACGGCCGGCCGGGCCTGACCTCCGAGCGGTTCGTCGCCGACCCCTTCGCCGGCACCCCGGGCGAGCGCATGTACCGCACGGGCGACCGGGTCACCCGCGCCCCCGGCAGCGGCTCGCTCGTCTTCCTCGGGCGCGCCGACGACCAGGTCAAGATCCGGGGGCACCGCGTCGAACTCAAGGAGGTGGAGGCGGTCGTGGCCACCCACCCCGACGTCGTCGACGTGGTCGTGCGCGCCGTCGCGGCGGAGGGCGGACCGCGGCTCGCCGCCTGGGCCGCCGTCACGGCCGGCAGCCCCCTCACCCCGGACGAACTGCGCCGTCATCTTCTGGCCAGGACGCCCCCGTACCTCGTACCGGCCGTGGTGACATTGATGGAGCGGCTGCCCCGCACCCCCGGCGGCAAGCTCGACCCCAGGGCGCTCCCGGCGCCAGCCCTCCGATGAACCCGCACCCCGCGGACCCCGTCCGCGACCAGACAAGGAACGCACCCGTGTCCGTCACCACCGACGAGTCCGTCCAGGCCGGTCAGGCCGGGAGCGGCCGGCAGCGCCGGGACTTCCGTCTCTTCATGTCCTCGCACATCTGCAACGAGCTGGGCGGCAGCATCACGTACGTGGCCCTGCCGCTGATGGCGGTGCTCACCCTCGACGCCTCGGCGATGCAGGCGGGTCTGCTGTCCGCCGCCGAGCACGCGGCGTTCCTGCTGCTCGGCCTGCCCGCCGGGGCCTGGGTGGACCGGATGCGCAAACGCCGCGTGATGATGGCCGCCGACCTCGCGCGCGCCCTCCTGCTGACGGCGCTGCCGGTGGCCTACCTGCTGGACCTGCACTCGATGCCCCTGCTGTACGCGGTCGCCCTGCTGCTGGGCTGCGCCCGGCTCTTCGGCGACGTCGCCGACCAGAGCTATCTGCCGGCCCTGATCGGCAAGGACACCCTGATCGCGGGCAACTCCAAGCTGGAGACCGTGCGTTCGGGGGCGGAGTTCGCCGGCCCCGGCATCGCCGGCTTCCTGGTGCAACTGCTGGGCGCGGCCGGGACGCTGGCCGGCCAGGCCGTCACCTCACTGGTCTCCGTGGTCCTGCTGGGGCGGATCGAGGCCCGCGAGGCGAAGCCGGCACCGGCCCCGCGCCGGCACCTGCTGCGCGACGTCCGCGAGGGGCTGAGCTATGTCCTGAGCCACCGGATCCTGCGGCTCATCGCCCTGAACACGGCCGCCGTGAACCTGTTCCTTAGCGCGGTGATGGCCATCGAGGTGCTCTTCCTGACCCGGACCGTGGGACTGGCGCCCGCGGCCGTCGGCTGGGTCCTGACGACGGCCACGATCGGTTCGGTGCTGGCCGCCACCGCAGCGGACCGGGTGACCCGGGCGGTCGGCGCGGCGCGGCTCACGTGGCTGTCCCTGCTGGTGACCATGCCCTTCGGGCTGCTGCTCCCGCTGGCCGACAAGGACTGGCGGATCGGCCTGTTCGTGCTCGGATCGCTCGTCCAGTCCGCCGGGGTCACCCTGTACAACATCTGCCAGGTCACCTACCGGCAGACGGTCTGCCCGCCGAACCTGCTCGGCCGGATGACCGCCACCATGCGCTTCCTCGTGTGGGGCGTACTGCCCCTGAGCGGCCTGCTGGCGGGACTCCTCGGTGAACTCCTGGGCGTGCGTGACGCGCTGTGGGTGTGCGCGGTGGCCCTGTCGGCGGCCCCGATGGTCCTGCTCTGCTCCCCGCTGCGGCGGATGCGCACGTTCGAGGACGACGCCCCGGCGGCCGGGGCCGAGGCCACGGGTGCGCGGCCGGCTCAGTAGCCCATCCGGAAGGCGAGGTGGGTGAGCTGGGTCCGGTTCACCGCGCCGGTCTTGCTGCGCAGCCGGCGCAGGTAGGTGTCGACCGTGTGCGGGCTCAGCCCCATCCGGCTCGCGATCATCCGGTAGGTGTCCCCCTGCGCGAGGTAGGCGAGGACCTCCTGCTCGCGGGGGGTCAGGTCGGGCAGCTCCGGCGCGCGGGTGGCGGGCGTGGTGTGCAGCATGGGGGCTCCGGGTTCCGGATCGATGGGGAAGGGAAGCGGCGGGGCCCGGCGCCCCGGAGGCGGTGCGGTCACTTGGGACGTGATCGCACCGCTTTCGGACGTCCGGGACCTGAAGTGGCCGGGCAGCCGCTGCTGTTCGTGGGGTCCAGCCTTCCGTCCTGCTTATCCTGGCGCCAGGGGGCGGGCACCTCACCAAAGTGCCTGGCAGGAAAGCGACCAGGGGCGAAAAGGGCAGAGTGGGGCAATGCGGATATCTGACGTGGCGCCGGATCCGAAGGACGCCGATGTGGACATCGATGTCTACGGCTGGGTTCTCGAACACCGCACGGTGGACGTGGACGTGGTGGCCGCCGGGACGGGGCGCGAGGCGGACGAGGTCCGCCGCAGTGTGTCCCGCCTGCACGCCGCGCGTCTGCTGCACGTGAACCCGATCGACCCGACGGTCGCCTTCGCGGTGGCGCCGGACACGGCCGCCCAGCAACTCGTCGCGCCTCTGGAGGCGCAGATCCGCGAGCAGCAGCGGGCGATCAGCGCGATCCGCGAGGACCTGGGCCGCTTCCTGCCGCACTACCTGGGCCGCCGCTCCACGGGGGAGTCGCTGGAGGTCCTGGAAAGCCTGGAGGACGTGCGCGGGGCACTCAACCGGGCCTCCCTCACCTGCACGATCGAGATGCTCAGCTCGCAGCCCGGGGGTGGCAGCAGGGTGCCGGAGGCGATGCAGGAGGCGCTGCGGCGGGACGAGGCGATGCTCCAGCGGGGGATCTCGATCCGGACCCTCTACCACCACACGGCCCGCTTCAACGGGCCGAGTCAGGCCTACGTCGCGACCACCTCCGCACTGGGGGCGCAGTACCGCACCGCGCACGAGCTGTTCGGCCGGCTCATCGCCTTCGACCGGAAACTGGCTTTCATACCGGTCTCCGACGGCAGTTGGGGTGCCGTCGTGATCCGCGAGCCGTCGACCGTCGCCTACCTGTGCGACATCTTCGACCAGACCTGGGACCTGGCCTCCCCGTTCTCGGCCGCCGCGGGGCAGGGGCTGGAGGAGGTGGCCCGGGAGATCCACGAGACGATCATCCGGCTGCTCGCGGCGGGGCTGAAGGACGAGGCCATCGCCCGTCGCCTGGGCATGTCGCTGCGCACCGCCCGGCGTCACATCGCCGACATCATGCAGGAGCTGGGTGCGGGCAGCCGCTTCCAGGCCGGTGTGGCCGCCGCCACGCGCGGACTGCTGGACCCGCGGGGCGAGGCGGACGGCGACCCGGTACAGCTTCCCTGACCCGGTGTCACGCCTTTTCGTGTCTGTCGTGGTCGGCGGGCGTGTCGCATGCTGCTGGGACGGGAGCTGTGGAGCCGTCGAACAAGAGGGGCACGTGATGGACATACCGGATGAAGCCTGGGCGCGGGAGGCCCCGCACCTGCGGGAGATCCTCCTGTTCCTCTCGGTCCACCTGGACCGGGCACCGGGTGTGCTGTGGCCCGAGTACGACAACCCGGCGTTCGGTGACGTCGACGACACCGTCGACGCCGAAGAAGCCGACGAGGCCGACGAGGCCGAGGGCGCCTACAGCACCGGGGCGGGCCCGACGGGCGCAGGTGTGTGCCCGGCGCAGGTGGCCCGGTTCGCCGCCGAACTGGCCTCGCTGACGGGCCTGTCCGTGCGGCTGGACCGGGTGGAGACGGCCGTGGCGGCACCGGGCGTCGGTGTGGACGCCGCCTGGACGGGGCAGGCCGGGGGCCGGGAGCACCTGCTGATCCATCAGATCGCCGGCGCCGTGACCTGGCAGCTGACCGGGGCCGGTGAGAGCGGCGGGCCGGAGTCCTTCCAGTGCCGGCTGCTCCCCGGCGAGGTGCTGTACGTACCGGCCGGCTGGGCGCGTCGCCGCGTCGGCGCACCGCGGGCCCGCTACGCGGTCATCTGCCTCGGCAGCGAGGGCGACTGACGGAGCGGGAGGGGGAAAGGGGGGAGGGAGGATCGCGACGCGATCCTCCCTCCCCCCTTTCCCGGCGGCCCCTACGGGCCGGTGGGATCAGCCGCCCCAGGAGCTGTCGGCCGTGTCGCGGCCCCGGCCGCCGGGGGGCGTGTTGCCGACCGTCGCCACCCGGCCGCCGGGCAGGACGATGTGACGCGGCGTCTGCGTGGTGGTGCCGCCCTCGCTCCCGGTGGTGGTCGTCACGGTGGTCGTGGCCGTGTCGCCCTCGGCGGCCTGCGCGGCGCCGGCGGTGGACAGCAGCAGCGCGGACGCGGCTACGGACAGGGCGAAGACGTAACGCTTGAGCATGGGTTCCCCCCAGGAGTACGAGCGGTCAGGTCCCGGCGTGGACCACTTCGTGGGCCGTCCGCGCCGGTCGGTGCAGGACCAACCTTGCCGTGCGGAAGGCCCCTCGGTGATCGATCAGACTGTTCATCAAGCTGCCTGGCGCGATGGTGAGGGGCCGCGAAACCTGCCGTACAGGTACTATTCGGGCACGATCCCCGCGCCCACAGGGGCCGGAGACTCCTGCTTGGCCGCCGACTCCGCCGACTCCGCCGGCTCCGCACGCTCGACGCGCTCCGCCGAGCCCCGGCTGTCGAGCTCCCGCCACACGGGGAACACCAACGGGGCCAGGGTGACCGTGAGGTACAGCGCCCCCGTCCCCAGCAGAGCCGGCACCAGCCCCGCCGCGTCCAGGGCCAGCCCCGCACCGAGCATGCCCAGCGGCGTCGCCGCCAGCGCGGCGGCGACCAGCAGCCCGAACACCCGCCCCCGTACCGCCTCGGGCACCCGCTCGTAGGCGACCGACATCATCAGCGGGCCCACGATCCCCGACCCGATGCCGGACAGGGCCAGCACCGCCAGCAGTACCGTCGCCCGGGGCTCGGCGGCCAAGGCGGCACACCGCACCGCCCCGACCAGGACGAAGGCCCCGACGAAGACGGCGCGCCGCGGCATCCGGTGCCCCGCCCAGCCGTACAGGGCCGCCCCGAGCAGCGCGCCGGCCCCCATCGCGGTCACCATCGCCCCGAACAGAGCGCTGCTGCGCAGCACCTCGGTCCCGTACGCCGGGTAGAGCACCCCGTTCAGCGCCCCGTCCAGGGCATTGGTCAGCATCAGGACCCCCACCATCGCGCCCAGCAGCCGGTCCCTGCGCAACTGGCCGATTCCGAAGCGGAGTTCCCGCGTATAGGAACCGCGTGCTCGCCCGTGGGCGACCGGGCGCGGACGGGCCGTAGCCGGCACCAGGGTCGCCACGACGAGGGCGCACGACGCCAGGGCCGCCAGGTCGGCGAACAGGGTGCGGACGGGGCCGACGGTCGAGATCAGCAGTCCGGCCAGCGGCGCGCCCGCCATCATGCCGATCCGGCGGGCCCCCTCGACCGCTCCGGTGGCCCGCTCCGCCGTGACGCCCGCGCGTTCCATCGCCCCGGGCAGGAGCAGCTGCTTGGAGGTGTCGGACGGGCCGCGTGCCGCCCCGACCAGGAAGACCAGCACGATCAGGACGGGCAGCGGCAGGGCGTCCCAGGCGTGCAGGAGCGGGATCAGGCCGATCGCCGCGGCCGTCAGCAGATCCGCTCCGACGCCGGTCGCGCGGACGGGCAGCCGGTCGACCACCGGACCCGCGAGCACGGCGGAACACAGCAGCCCCAGCACCTCGGCGGTGGCGACGAGACCCGTCCGGGTGCCGCTGCCGGTGCTGTGCAGGACGAACCAGGGCACGGCGACCAGGGTCGCCGCCATGCCGAGTGAGGAGATCCCGGAGGCCGCCACCAGGGCGCCCAGCGGGGTGCGGCGGCGCGATGACGCGGAGCCGCCGGGGTACGAGCTGGTCATCAGGGGTTTCCTTCCGGCACCGCCGCGCCGCCCGGCAGCCCGCGGTGGGGTCTGCCGGGCGGCGTGGTGCCCGGGGATCGTCGGGTCAGCCGGCCATGCTCACGCGGAGGCTGAGCGGGCGCATGTCCGTCCACACCCGCTCGATGTGCGCGAGGCACTCCTCCTTGGTGCCGCGTACGCCCTGGTCGTGCCAGCCGAGCGGGACGGCCCGGCCGGCCTCCCAGAGGGAGTACTGCTCCTCGTCGTTGGCCACGACCAGGTACTGCTGCGGGGACGTGTCGTTCACGGTGTTCTCCTCGATGGATCAGGAATGCGGAAGGGTGGGTGGTGCAGCGGGGTGGAGCGGGTCAGCAGGGCAGGGCCGCGGCCAGCAGCCCGGCCAGCACCGCGCAGTGCGGGGGGTCCACCAGGTCGTGGTGGTTGCCGGGGACCGCCGCCCGCAGGACGTGGCCCGCGGTGCGTGCGTGCCAGGCCCCCGGGTCGACCAGCGGGGTCCCGAGCTCCGGGTGCCGCTCGTCGACGGTGAAGAGGTGCAGGCCGACGGCGAGCACGGCGTCGGTGCGGTAGGCGGCGGAGGCCGTTCCGTTCGCCTCGGCGACCCGCAGCACTCTGCGCAGGGCCTCCGTGGGGGCGGTGCGGGGGAGGGTGCCCTCCGCGCGGCCCCGGCGCACCAGGACGTCGAGCAGTTCCTCCTCGTCCAGTTCGCGCGCCGAGCCGGCGTCGATCCCGGCGGCGAGGCCGTACCGCAGCAGGTCCGGATCGCCGGGCCCGGCATCCGTACCGGCCCGGTTCCCGGGCGCCGCGCCCGGCGCGGCCGCGTCGATCAGGCCGAGGAAGGCGACCTCCTCGCCGGCGGCCTCCAGCCGGGCGGCCATCTCGTAGGCCACCGTTCCGCCGAACGACCAGCCGGCCAGCAGGTACGGGCCGTGCGGCTGCTCCTCGCGCAGGGCGGCCAGGTACCGCTCGGCCATCTCGGGCACCGTCTCCAGCGGCCTCTCGCCGGTGTTGTAGCCCACCGACTCCAGACCGAGGATCCGCCGGTCGCCCCCGGGACGGGCGGACAGGTCCCGCACCAGGTCCCGGTAGCAGACGACATCGCCGCCCCGAGGGTGGACGAGGACCAGCGGCGGCCTGGACGGGTCACCGTCGGCCAGCGGGACCAGCAGCCTGGCGGCGGCCGCCCCCGCGTCCGGCAGCGCCTCGCACAGCAGCTCCACGGTGCGCCGGCGGAACACCAGGTTCAGCGGCAGCTCCACCCCGAACTCCCGGCGCACGGCCGCCATCAGGGCGAACGCCTTGAGCGAGTGGCCGCCGAGCGCGAAGAAGTCGTCACGCACCCCGATCGGGGCCGTGCCCAGGGTCTGCTCCCACAGCCGGGCCATCCGCAGCTCGGTCGTGTCGCGCGGGGCGACCCGCCCCGCGCCCCCGCCGCGCGCCGCGTCGGCCGACGGCGCGGGCAGCGCCTTGCGGTCGAGCTTGCCGTTCGGGGTGAGCGGGAGCCGCTCCAGCGCGGTGAGGACCGCCGGGACCATGTACTCGGGAAGGTCCTGGCGCAGGAAGTCGCCGAGCTCGCGCACGTCGCCCTCCTCGTCCCGCCAGGTCACGTAGCCGGCCAGGACGGCGTCCACCCCCGTGCCGTGGACGGCCACGGCCGCCGCCAGCACCCGAGGGTGGCGGGCGAGCGCCGACTCGATCTCGCCGAGCTCCATGCGGTGGCCGCGCACCTTCACCTGGCCGTCGGCCCGGCCCCGGTACTCCAGGGTGCCGTCCGCGAGCCGGCGTACGAGGTCACCGGTGCGGTACAGCCGTTCGCCCGCCCCGTACGGATCGGCCACGAACCGGTCCGCGGTCAGCCCCGGCCGCCCGTGGTAGCCGCGGGCCACCCCGGCACCGCCGATGTAGAGCTCGCCGAACACGCCCACCGGCACCGGGCGCAGCCGCGCGTCCAGGACGTGCAGCCGGGTGTTGGCGAGCGCCGTGCCGATCGGCACCGGCCCGTCGCCGACGGGGCCGGACAGGCGGTGGGCCGTCGACCAGACGGTGGTCTCCGTCGGCCCGTACACGTTCCGGACGGTGCCCAGCGCCGTACGCATCCGCTCGGCCAGGGCCGACGGCAGCGCCTCGCCGCCGCACAGCGCCCGCACGTGCGGTGCACGCCACCCCGACTCCATCAGCTGGTGCCAGGTGGCCGGAGTGGCCTGGACGACCGTGACCGGCGCCGAGTCCAGCTCCTTCGCGAGCAGGATGCCGTCCCGCGCGGTCTCGCGGTCGACGACCCGTACGGTCGCTCCGCACACGAGCGGGACCAGCAGCTCCAGCACGGCGATGTCGAAGGAGGCGGTGGTGACGGCCGCGACCGTGTCACCGGCCGTCAGCTCCAGTCGGCGCACCATGTCCCGGGTGAAGTTGGCCAGCGCCCGGTGCGGGACGGTGACCCCCTTCGGACGTCCCGTCGAGCCCGAGGTGTAGAGGGCGTACGCCAGCTGCTCCGGCTCCAGCCGCACGGGTGCGGGGTCGGCCGGCGCGTCCCCGTCCGAGGCCAGGGCGTCGAGGTCCACCACGGCGACCCCGTCCGGGGCCTGCGCGGGGCCGGAGAGCCCCGACACCACCATGACCCGGGCGCCGCTGTCCGCGAGCATGTAGCCGATGCGGTCCGCCGGATAGCCGGGGTCCACCGGCACGTACAGGCCGCCGGAGCGCAGCACGCCCAGCAGCGCCGCCGGGAGCAGCACGGAGCGCTCCGCGCAGACCGCCACCGCGCACTCCGGACCGACGCCGAGGCGGTTTAGCTCCCGGGCCAGCCGGCCCGAGACCTCCCACAGCCCGGCGTACGTCAGGCTCCGGTCGCCGTCGTCCACGGCGACCGCGCGCGGCGTACGGGAGGCCTGCTCGCCCACGAGCACGGGCAGCGGCCGGCCGTCGGCGGGCGCGGCGGAGCCGGTGCCCTCGTCCAGGATCCGGCGCTCCTCGGCCGGCCCCATCAGGGGCAGGGCGCCCAGCGGGGTCGTGGGATCGGCCACCGCGGCCGTGAGCAGTTCGGTCAGCGCCGAGGTCATGCCCTCGACGGTCGCCCGGTCGAAGAGGTCGGTGGCGAACACGGCCTCACCGCGCAGCGCGCCGGCCTCCTCGACGAAGTACAGCGAGAGGTCGAACTTCGAGGCACCGCTGGCCAGGGAGAGCGGTTCGACGTCCAGGCCGGCCGGCGCGGGCGGCGCGGCGGCCTCCTCGTCGAGCACCAGCATCACCTGGAACAGCGGGTTGCGGCTCAGGTCGCGCTCCGGCCGCACCTCCTCCACGAGGCGCTCGAACGGCACCTCCTGGTGGGCGTAGGCCCCCAGCGCGGTCTCCCGGGCCCGGTCCAGCAGCTCGCCGAACGCCGGGTCGCCGGACAGGTCGGTGCGCAGCACCAGGTTGTTGACGAAGAAGCCGATGAGCGGCTCCAGTTCGGTGCGGTCGCGGCCGGCGATGGGGGAGCCCACGGCCACGTCCTCGCCGCCCGACCAGCGGGCCAGCAGGGCCTGGAAGCCCGCCAGCAGCACCATGAACAGCGTGGCGTCGTGCAGGCGCCCCAGGTCGCGCAGCCGCCGCAGCAGCGGCTCGGGCAGCTCGAAGGAGAACTGCTCGCCCCGCCCGGACGGGGTGGCCGGCCGGGGCCGGTCGGTGGGCAGGTCCAGCGGGGCCAGGCCGCCGAGTCGCCCGCGCCAGTACCCCAGGGTGTCCGCGAGGGCGGCGTCGCCGAGGCGGTCACGCTGCCAGGAGGCGAACTCACGGTAGGAGACGGCGAGTTCCGGCAGGGGCTCGGCCCCCTCGACGGTGCGGGCCCGGTAGGCGGCGAAGAACTCCCGCCAGAACACTCCCACCGACCAGCCGTCGAAGGCGATGTGGTGGGCCACGATCACCAGCAGGTGCTCCCGCGCCGCGATCCGCACCAGCCGGGCCCGCAGCGGGCCCCCGGCCGTCAGGTCGAAGGGCTGCGCGGCGTCGTGCACGGCCAGCTCCCGCGCCCGCTCCTCGGCCGCCGGCGCACCGAGCTCCGAGAGGTCGGTGAAGTCAGGAGCGAACAGGGAGGCCGGACCGGGCACGACACGGGCCGCGAAGACCCCCGCGTCGCCGCCTTCCCCGGTCTCCTCGATCCGGGAGCGCAGCACCTCGTGCCGGGCGACGACGTCCGTCAGCGCGCCCAGGGCGGCGGCGGTGTCGAGTTCCCCGGTCAGCCGTACGGCACCGGGCATGTTGTAGTCGGGCCGGCCCGGCTGGAGCCGGTCCAGCAGCCACAGCCGCTGCTGCCCGAAGGACAGCGGGCCGGGCCCCTCGGGCAGCGCGGGGATCGGCGCTCCCGCCGCGTCCGCCCCGGCCGGTGAGGCCAGCGCCCGGGCCAGGTCCCCGGCCACCGGGTGCCGGAAGAGCAGCTGCATCGGAATGTCCAGGTCCAGCAGGGCGCGCAGCCGGGAGATGACCCGGGTGGCGCGCAGGGAGTGCCCGCCGCGCTCGAAGAAGTGGTCACGGACCCCGATCGGGCCCTCGCCGAGCACCTCCTCCCAGACCTCGGCGACCGTCCGCTCCAGCGGGGTGCGCGGGGCCACGTACGCCCGGTGCCCGCCGGCCGCGCCGGCCTCGGGCGCGGGCAGCGCGCGGCGGTCGGTCTTCCCGTTCGGGGTCAGAGGCAGCGCCTCCAGCACCACCAGCGCGGACGGCACCATCGCCGCCGGCAGGGCCGCGCGGACGAAGTCCAGCACCGCGGCCGGATCACCGCCGCCCTCCCGCCACACCACGTACCCGGCGAGCAGCCGGTCGGCGCCCTCGCCGTGCGCGGCGGCCACGGCCCGGGCCACGTCCGGATGACGCAGCAACGCGGCCTCGACCTCGCCCAGTTCGATCCGGTGACCCCGGACCTTGACCTGGTTGTCCCGGCGGCCGTGGAACTCCAGCACCCCGTCGGACCGCAGCCGCGCCAGGTCGCCGGTGCGGTACATGCGCGCTCCGGGAGGCCCGTACGGGTCCGGCGGATAGGCCTCGGCGGTGCGCGCCGGATCGCCCAGGTAGCCGCGGGCCACCCCGCGCCCGGCGATGAACAGCTCACCGATCGCGCCCCGGGGGAGCGGTTCGAGGTGCTCGCCGAGCACGAGGACCCGGGCGCCGGGCAGCGGCCGCCCGATGGGGATGCGGCCCGCCTCGATGTCGGCGTCCGTCACCACGTGGTACGTGGTGGTGTTCGTGCACTCCGTCGGACCGTACTGGTTGACCAGCCGCAGCCGGCCGGGCACGCCCAGGGTGTGGGCGGCGCGCGCCAGGCCGGGGGTCAGCGCCTCGCCGGTGGTCATCACCAGCCGCAGCGCGGTCGCGGGCTCGGTGACGGCGGCGACCAGCGGTTCCAGCATCGACGGGACGATCGACAGCAGCGCCGTCACACCTTCGCCGTGCAGCAGCCGGGCCAGCGCCTCCGGGTCCCCGGCCTCGTCCTGCGAGGCCAGTACGATCCGGCCGCCGGTGGTCAGCGGGGCGAACAGGTCACGCACCGAAGGGTCGAAGGTCAGCGCGGTACGGGCGAGCACCGCGTCCTCGGGACCGAGGCCGAAGGTGGAGGTCAGCGCGGCCAGGTAGCCGGTGATGGCGCCGTGCGTGACGGCCACGCCCTTGGGGCGGCCGGTGGACCCGGAGGTGTACAGCAGATAGGCCAGGTGCGCGGGGGAGACCGCGACGGGCGGCTCCGTGGCGGGCAGCGTGTCCACCACGTGCTGCTCGGCGTCCAGGTCCAGGACCGGTACGTCGCCGGTCAGGCCCGCGGGCGGCCCGCCGGGCAGGCCCGCCGTCAGCACCAGGTGGGCTCCGCTGCCGGCGAGGACCGTCCGGATCCGCTCGGCCGGGTGTCCCGCGTCGAGCGGCACGTAGGCGCCGCCGGCCTTCAGCACCGCGAGGACGCACACCAGCATGCGCGGGTCCCGGCCGGTCAGTACCGCCACCCGGGTCTCGGGGCCGGTGCCGAGCTCCCTCAGGCGGTGGGCCAGCCGGTTGGCGGCCGCGTCGAGCTCCGCGTAACCGAGGGTGCGGCCCTCGCAGGTCACGGCCGGGGCGTCCGGCCGCAGCCGGGCCTGCTCCGCCACCAGGGAGTGCAGGGTCCGCGCCGCCGGCCCGTCCGTCCGGGGCGCGCACTCCTCGCCGAGCAGGGCGGCGTGCTCCTGCGGGGACAGCACGTCCAGCCGGGACAGCGGTGCGTCGGGGGTCTCGGCCGCACCGGCCAGCAGCCGCAGGTAGTGCGCGCCGAACCGCTCGACGGTGGCCCGGTCGAACAGGTCCGTCGCGTACTGCACGGTGCCGGTCAGACCGCCGGGGTGCTCGGTCATCGCCAGACTGAGGTCGAACTTGGCCGTCCCGTTGGAGGTGTCGAGGCTCTCGACCTCCACCCCCTCCAGCGGCAGGGCCGCGAGCTGCTCGGGATGCAGCTGGAACAGCACGTCGAACAGCGGGTTGCGGCTGAGGTCGCGCTCCGGCCGCAGCTCCTCCACCAGCCGGTCGAACGGGACGTCCTGGTGCTCGTACGCGGCCAGCGCGGTCCGGCGCACCCGCCCCAGCAGCTCACCGAAGGCCGGGTCGCCCGACAGGTCGGTGCGCAGCACGAGGGTGTTCACGAAGAAGCCGACGAGCGGCTCCAGTTCGGTGCGGTCGCGACCCGCGATGGGCGAGCCCACCGCGATGTCGGCCTGACCCGTGTAGCGGGCCAGCACCGCCTGGAAACCGGCCAGCAGCACCATGAACAGGGTGGCGCCGCGCTCCCGGGCCAGCGCCCCGAGCCGCTGGGCGAGCTCGGCCGGGACCTCGAAGACGAAGGCGTCACCCGCACCGGAGCGCACCTGCGGCCGCGGCCGGTCGGTGGGCAGCTCCAGGGCCGGGAGCCCGCCGAGGGCCGCCCGCCAGTGCGCGATGCCCGCGTCGGCCTCGCCGTCCGCCAGCCGGCGCTGCTGCCAGTACGCGAAGTCCCCGTACTGCACCGGCAGTTCCGGCAGCACCGGACGCTCCCCGAGGCGCAGGGCCGCGTAGGCCCCGGACAGCTCCCGCCACAGCACCGGCATCGACCAGCCGTCGCCGACGGTGTGGTGCAGGACCAGGACGAGGAGGTGCTCGTCGTCCGCGACCTGCACCACGCGGGCCCGCAGCAGGGGCGCCGCGCCCAGGTCGAAGGGGGCGGCGGCGTCGGCGTGGGCCAGGCCGAGCGCCCGTGAACGGGCCTCCTCGCGGGGCAGGTCCCCCAGGTCGGTGCGGACGGGGACGAAGACCTCCGGCGCCTCCACGATCTGGACGGGGCCCGAGGGGCCCTCGGTGATCCGCGAGCGCAGCACCTCGTGCCGGGTCACCACCGCGCACAGCGCGGCGTCCAGCGCGTCGGCGTCCAGCGGGCCCCGCAGCCGGGCCGCGACGGGGATGTTGTAGTCGGGCCGGCCGGGCTGGAGCTGGTCCAGGAACCACAGCCGCTGCTGCGCGAACGACAGCGGCGCGCTCTCCCCGGCCGGCCGGGCGCCGATCGCGGTGACGGGGGCCGCCGCCGGAGCGGCGGCGCCGGGGCCGTCGCCGCGCAGGGCGTCCAGCGCCGCCGCGAACCGCTCCAGCGTGGGGTGCTCGAACAGCAGCCGCAGCGGCACGCCCGTGCCCAGCCGGGCGCCGAGCCGGGACACGGCGCGCGTGGCCCGCAGCGAGTGGCCGCCCAGGGCGAAGAAGTCGTCGTGACGGCCGATCCGCCCGGTGCCCAGCACCTCGCCCCACACGGCCGCGGCGAGCTCCTCGGTCGCGGTCGCCGGCGCCGCGAACTCGGCCCGGAGCAGCCCCTCCTCGGGGGGCGCGGGCAGCGCGCGCCGGTCCAGCTTGCCGTTCGGTGTCACCGGCAGCGCGGCGAGCGTGACGATCGCCGAGGGCAGCATGTACGCGGGCAGCCGTTCGGCGAGCGCCCGGCGCAGCTCCGCCGGGTCCGCCACCTGCCCCTCCGAGGGCACCACGTAGGCGACCAGACGCTGCTCGCCGGGGGTGTCCTCGCGGACCACCACCGCGGCGTGTCCGACCTGCGGGCCGCGCACCAGTTCGGCCTCGATCTCGCCCGGCTCGATCCGGTGGCCGCGGATCTTGACCTGCTGGTCGCTCCGGCCGAGGTAGTCGACGGTGCCGTCGGGGCGCCGCCGGGCCAGGTCGCCCGTGCGGTACATGCGGGCGCCCGGGGCGCCGTACGGGTCGGGGGTGAACTGCCGTGCGGTCAGGCCGGGCCGGCCGAGGTAGCCGCGGGCCACGCCGGTACCGCCGACGCACAGTTCGCCGACGGCGCCCTGCGGCACCGGGCGGCCGCGCCCGTCCAGGACGTACAGGCGGGTGTCGTCCAGGGCGGTGCCGATGGGGACCCGGCCGTCCACGACGGCGCCGGCGCGGGGGTCCAGCCGGTGGCGCGTGGCGAAGGTGGTGGTCTCGGTGGGCCCGTAGGCGTTGACGAGGACGGTGTCCGGAGCCTGCTCCAGGGCACGGGCGAAGGAGTGCGGGGAGGCGGCCTCGCCGCCCGTCCACACCTCCCGCACCCGGGTCAGCAGCTCCACGCACTCCTCGACCACCAGGTTGAACAGGGCGGCCGTGAGGAACATCGAGGTGATCCGGTGTTCCTCCACCAGCCGGGCCAGGGCGGCGGTGTCCACCCGGCCGGGCGGTGCCACGACCACCAGCCCGCCGGACAGCAGGGGTACCCACAGCTCGTACGTCGAGGCGTCGAACGACAGCGGGGAGTGGGCCAGCACCCGTCGGTGCGCGGCGCCGAAGGCGGTGTCACGGGCGAGCGCCGCGACATTGGCGTGGGTGACGCCGATGCCCTTGGGCTCGCCCGTGGAACCGGAGGTGTACATCACGTACGCCAGCTGGTCCGGGGAGCACGTCGGGTACGGGGCCGGTGCGGCGGACGTATCCCCGTCCGCCGGGGCCGTCGCGTCGAGCACCGGAACGGGCGAGGTGCGGACGGCCTCGTGGCCGGCCGTCGCGGGATCGGCGAGCAGCAGGCGGGCGCCGGTCCGCTCCAGCATCCAGTGCAGCCGGGCGACGGGGAACCCCTCGCCGAGCGGGACGTAGAGTCCGCCGGCCTTCAGGACGGCCAGGATCGCCACCGGGAGGTGGACCGAGCGCTCCATCAGCAGGGCGACCGGGGTTTCGCGCTCCACCCCGGCGGCGGCCAGCCGGGCCGCCAGCAGGTCGGACCGGGAGTCGAGTTCGGCGAAGCTCAGACGGTCGGCGCCGCAGACCACGGCCTCGGCGCCGGGGGTGCGCCGGACCTGCTCGGCGAACAGCTCCACCAGGGAGACCGGGGCCAGGTCCGGGCGGGCCGTGCCGTGCCCCCCGGCCGCGATCCGGGCCACGGTCGGGGCGGAGGGCAGCAGCTCGGCCAGGGGACGGTCGGGCTCCTCGGCGGCGGAGGACAGCAGCTCCAGGTAGTGGCCGAGGACGAGTTCGGCCGTGGCCCGGTCGAACAGGTCGGTGTCGAAGACCAGCGAGCCGGAGCAGGTCTCGGCGCCCTCGGAGACGAAGACGCTCAGGTCGAAGAGGGAACCGCCGAAGTCCATCCGCTCGGCCCGGGCGTCCAGTCCCGGCAGTCGCAGCCCGGCCGTCTCGTCCTGCGCCGACGCGAACATCACCTGCACGAGCGGGTTGCGGTCGCCGACCCGCTCGGGGCTCAGGTGCTCCACCAGCCGGTCGAAGGGCACCTCCTGGTGGTCGTACGCGTCCACCGTCGCCCGGCGGACCCGGCCGAGCAGCTCACGGAAGCCCACCTCGCCCGACAGGTCGGCGCGCAGCACCACGGTGTTGACGAAGAACCCGACCAGGGGCTCCAGTTCCACCCGGTCGCGCCCGGCCACCGGAGTGCCGACGGCGATGTCCGTGCTGCCCGCGTAGCGGGCCAGGGTGGCCTGGAAACCGGCCAGGAGCGTCATGAAGAGGGTGGCGCCGGCGCCCTCGGCGATCCCGCGCAGCCGGGTGGTGAGGCGGGCGTCGAGGGTGAACTCCAGGCTCGCGCCGTCGCCGCTGCGACGGGTCGGCCGGGGCCGGTCCGCGGGCAGATCGAGAGCCTCCAGCCCCGCCAGGGACTTCTCCCACCAGCGCAGCCGGCCGTCCATCGCGCCGCTCGCGAACCGGTCGCGCTGGGCACGGGCGTACCCCTGGTAGTCCAGCGGCAGCGGCGCCTGCGCCAGGGGCCGCCCCGCGATCAGGGCCGCGTAACCCTCGGACAGCTCACGCCACAGCAGGCCCATGGACCAGCCGTCGGTGGCGATGTGGTGGACCACCAGCACCAGCAGGTGGTCCTCGGCGCCGAGCCGGATCAGCAGGGCGCGCAGCAGCGGGCCGGCCGCGAGGTCGAAGGGTCTGCGGACCTCCTCCCGGGCCAGGCCGTGGGCCCGCTCCTCCAGTTCCGCGAGGGGGGCGTCGCCCAGGTCCAGCACCGGCAGCGGGACGGCCTCCGGGGCGGGCAGGACCACCGGGTGCGGGGCGCCGTCGCGCTCCTCGAAGACGGTCCGCAGCGGTGCGTGACGGGCCACGACGGCCGTCAGGGCGCGGCGCAGCGGCTCCGGGTGGAGGCGGCCGCGCAGCCGTACGACCTCGGGGATCGCGTAGCCGGGGGTGCCGTCCGCCATCCGGTCCACCAGCCACATCCGCTCCTGGGCGAACGAGGCGACGGGCTCGGCGCCCGGCCCGCCGGCCGCCGGAGCGGGCACCGGCGCCGGCGCGGCGGCCGGACCGGCCGCCGTCTCGTCCAGCGCGGCGCGCACCCGGCGGCGCAGCAGCTCACGGGCGGCGGCCAGGCGGCTGTCCGTGCCGGCGGCCGGCATGCTCTCCTGGGTGGTCACGAGGTCTCTCCTTGAAGTACGAGGGAAGGAACGGCGTCGGCGTCGGCGAACGGGGCCGGTTCGGCCTCCAGATCGGCCAGCAGCACCGTTTCGACGGCGACGGCGAGGGCGGCGACGGTCCGCTGCTCGAAGAGGGTGTGCAGGGGCAGGTCCAGGCCGAGGGACTGGCGCAGCCGGGCCGCCACCCGGGTGGCGCTCAGCGAGTGCCCCCCGAGGGCGAAGAAGTCGTCGTGGCGGCCGATCCGCGGCGCGTCCAGGACGGAGGCCCACACCATGGCGACCAGTTCCTCGGTCTCCCCGGCGGGCGGCTCGTACCCGGTGGCGGCGGGCGCGGCGGGAGCCGGGAGCGCCCTGCGGTCGAGCTTGCCGTTCGGTGTGACGGGCAGCCCGTCCACGACGACCAGCACCGGCACCATGTACTCCGGAAGGGAGCGGGCCAGTTCGGCGCGCATCGCCTCGGTGTCCGGGGCCGGGTCCGCCCCGGCCTCCGGGACGACGTACCCGACGAGCCTGCGCTCGCCCGGGACGTCCTCGCGGACCACGACCGCGGCCCGGCCGACGCCGTCGAGGTGGCCCAGCGCCGTCTCGATCTCACCGAGTTCGATCCGGAAGCCGTGGATCTTCACCTGGTCGTCGGTGCGGCCCAGGTACTCCACCGAGCCGTCGGCCCGGTGGCGGGCCAGGTCACCGGTGCGGTACATGCGCGAGCCCGGCGGGCCGAACGGGTCCAGCGGGAAGCGCTCCGCGGTCAGCGCCGGGCGCCGCAGGTAGCCACGGGCCAGGCCCGCCCCCGCCAGGAACAGCTCCCCGGCGACCCCCACCGGGACGGGCCGGCCGCGCGGGTCGAGCACGTACAGCGAGGTGTTCCAGATCGGCCGGCCGATGGGCACGGGCCCGGCGTCCTCGCGGCGGCAGTCCCAGTGCGTGACGTCCACGGCCGCCTCCGTGGGCCCGTACAGGTTGTGCAGGGGCACGTCGAGCACATCGAGGAACCGGTTCTTCAGCTCCTCCGGCAGGGCCTCGCCACTGCACACGACCCGCCGCAGCGACCGGCAGCGGCCCGCCCCGGGATCCTCGACGAACGCCGCCAGCATGGAGGGGACGAAGTGGACGGTGGTGACCGACTCCTCCTGGATCACCCGGCTCAGGTAGGCGGGATCCTTGTGCCCGCCGGGCTCGGCGACCACCAGGGCCGCGCCGGTGATCAGCGGCCAGAAGAACTCCCACACCGACACGTCGAAGCCGAACGGGGTCTTCTGCAGCACCCGGTCGTCCGCACCCAGCCGGTACCGGTCCTGCATCCACAGCAGCCGGTTGACGATGGCCGAGTGCTCCACGACGACGGCCTTGGGCCGCCCCGTCGACCCGGACGTGTAGATCACGTACGCGGGGTGCCCGGGCAGCGGCCCCGGCCCCGCCGCACCGGGGTCCCCGTCGTGGACGGCCCGCGGATCCAGCCGGGGCAGGTCCGCCGGGACCGGCAGCGTCGCCGCCACCGCGTCGTCCGCGAGCAGCAGCACCGGCCCGGCGTCGGACAGCAGGTACGCGATCCGGTCCGCCGGCAGCGAGGGGTCCACCGGAAGGTAGGCGGCCCCCGCCTTCAGCACGGCCAGCAGCGAGACCACCATCTCGGTGGAGCGGTGCAGGGCGACCGCGACGATCTTCTCCGCGCCGGCGCCCCGGGCGCGCAGGGCCCGGGCCAGCCGCTCGGCCCGGGCGTCGAGCTCCCCGTACGTCAGGTGCTCGCCCCGGAAGACGGTCGCCGGGGCGTCCGGCGTCCGGGCCACCTGCCGCTCGAACAGTTCCACCAGAGTGGTGTCGGGGACCGGCACGGCGGTGCCGTTCCACTCCCGGATCAGCCGGTGCTGCTCCGCGGACAGCAGGTCCACCTCCCCGACCGCGGTGTCGGGGGCGTCGGCGACGGCCGTGAGCAGCCGCTCCAGCGCCTCGCCCAGGCTGCGCGCCGTCCGCGCGTCGAGGACGTCCATGCGGTGGTCGAGGTGCAGCCGCAGCCGCTCCCCGGGCAGCACGATGAGGTTGACGGTGTAGTGGGTGGCGTCCGAGCCCTCCACCCCGGTCAGTCGCGGTCCGCCGGCCAGCTCCCGCATCGACTCCAGGTCGAGCGGGTAGTTCTCGACGACGACCGTGGTGTCGAAGAGGGCGCCCAGCCCGGCCGCCCGCTGGATGCCGGCGAGTCCGGCGTGCTGGTGGTCCATCAGTTCGGCCTGCTCGTCCTGGAACCGGCCGAGGGCGGCCAGCAGCGGCTCGTCCTCGCGGATCCGGAACCGCACGGGCAGGGTGTTGATCAGCAGCCCGACCATGTCCTCGATGCCCGCGACGTCGGCGGTGCGCCCGGAGACGGTCCCGCCGAACACCACGTCGTCCCGCCCGGTCACCCGGCCCAGCAGCATCGCCCAGACGCCCTGGACCACGCTGTTGAGGGTCACGCCCGCGCTGCGGGCCCGCGCGGTGAGCCGGGCCGTCAGCTCGGCCGGCAGCTCCACCGCGACCCGCTCGGGCAGCGCGTCGATCCGGTTGGGATCGGCCGCGCCCAGCAGGGTGGGCTCCTCCAGCCCGGCCAGCGCGGTCCTCCACGCGGTCTCGGCGGCGCCGTCGTCCCGGCGGGCCAGCCAGTCCAGGTGCGAGCGGTACGGGACCGCTTCCGCCACCGCGCCGGACCCGGCGCCCGAGGCCTGTCCGGCGTATCCGGTGAGCAGTTCGCGCAGCAGCACCGCCGAGGACCAGCCGTCCCAGACGATGTGGTGGTTCGTCATGACGAGGCGGTGCTCGGCCGCGCCGAACCGGACCAGGGTGAAGCGCACCAGCGGCGGCCGCTCCAGGTCGAAGCGCCGGGCCCGGTCCGCCGCGAGCAGCCGCCGCCACTCCCGCTCCCGGTCGGCGGAACCGAGTCCGCCCAGGTCCACGGCCTCCCACGGCACCTCGACGGACTCGACGACGACCTGCGCCGGCCCGTCCAGACCCTGGTCGGTGAAGGCGGAACGCAGCGCGCTGTGGCGGCGCAGCAGCCGGTCGCAGGACGCCCGCAGGGTGTCCTCGTCCAGGGCGCCCTCCAGGGTCAGGACGATCTGGCCGGTGTAGGCGTCCATCGCCCCCGTGTCGAAGGCGGAGTGGAAGAAGAGCCCCTCCTGGAGCGGCGAGAGCGGCAGCACGTCGCAGAGCCCGGCGTAGCGCGCGGCCAGGGCGTCCGTCTCCGGCTGCGTCAGCCGGACCAGCGGCAGGTCACGGGGGGTGAGGCGGCGCGGCCGGGCGGCGCCCGTCCAGCCGGCCAGCAGGCGCAGGGCCTCGCCCCAGGCCGACACCAGGGCGTCCGCCTCGGCCTCGGTCAGCAGCTCCGCGGGATGGGTGACGACCGCGGTGAAGGCGGGACCGCCGGCGCCGTCCACGGCCATGGCGTCGATCTGCAGGGCGTGCTCGACGGGCATCGCCGGGTCCACCTCGGCCCGCAGGCCGCCCGCCTCGGGGGCAGGGCTCCAGGGCGCCTCGTCGCCGCCGGCGAACCTGCCCAGGTAGTTGAACAGGATCCGGGGGCGCGGGAGGGCGGACAGTTCCTCGGCGCTGCGCGGATCGAGCCGGCTCAGCAGCCCGAAGCCCGTGCCGTGGTCCGGGACGGAGGCGACCGTCGAGTGGACCCGCGCGACCAGTTCGGCCAGCGCGTCACCGCCCCGGGAAGCCGCGTCCAGGTCGAGGCCGGCCAGGTCGAACCGGACCGGGTACTGGGTGGTGAACCAGCCCACGGTGCGCGCCAGGTCGTGCCGGCCGGTGCGGTCGACGCGGCCGTGGCCCTCCAGGTCGACCAGCAGCGACCCGGGGGCACTGCCGGGGAAGCGCAGCCGGTGGGCCGCGAGGACCAGCCCCGCGAGCAGCACCTCGGCCGGGCCGGTGCGCAGCGCGCCGGGCACCCCGGCCAGCAGCGGGCCGGCGACCTCGGCGGGCAGGCCGAGCGTCAGCGTGCGCGTGGCACCGGCGGTGTCCCGCACCGGGTCGGGGATCCGCTGCCAGGGCTCCCGCGGGTCCGGGGCCTCCCCGGAGCCCTCCAGCGTCGAGCGCCAGAAGGGGAGCTCGGCCCGCACCTCCGGGGAGCCCGCCTGGAGTTCGAGATGGTGGGCCCAGGCACGGAAGGAGACCTCCCCGTCCGGGGCGGGAAGCGGACGCCCGGCGACGGCGGCCTCCCAGGCCGTGGCCAGGTCGGCCGCCAGGATCCGCCACGACACCCCGTCCACCGCCAGGTGGTGCACGCACAGCAGCAGCCGGTCCGGCGCCGCCCCACCGGTGTCGAAGCGCACGGCCCGGAGCATCACCGAGGCCTCGGGGTCCAGCTCTCCGGCCGCCTCCCGGGCCGCCTCCGCCATGACGGCGGCGCGGGCGGACTCGTCCGATCCGGCCACGTCGACGGTGCGGTACAGCCGGGCCACGTCGACCGAACCGGGCTCGCCGACCGTGCACAGCGGGCCCTCCGGGCCGGCGGTCACGCCCAGGCGCAGCGCCCCGTGCCGGTCCACGACCGACTGCAGTACCCGTACGAGCGTCGCGTCGTCCGCGCCCTCGGGCAGGGTCAGCACCATGGACTGGCTGAACCGGCCGAAGGGCCCGGGCCCGTCGAGCAGCCAGCGCATGACCGGTGTCGCGGGGAGCGGACCGCACTCCGCGACGGCCGGACCGGCGGTGGCCGCCGGGGTCCCGTGGCCGGGCTCGCCGACGGCTGCGGCGAGGGCCGCCGGGGTCTTGTGCGCGAACACCTCGCGCAGGGTGAAGGAGAAGCCCCGGGCCCGCGCCCGGCTGGTCAGGCCGAGGGCGGTGATGCTGTCGCCGCCGAGCTCGAAGAAGTTGTCGTCCGGGGTCGCGGTGGTGCCGAGGGCTTCGGAGAACAGCTCCGCGAGCGCCAGCTCGGTGGCGCCGTACGCCCGCTCGGGACGCTCCGGACGGGCCGTGGCCTCGGGGACGCGCAGCCGCGCGCGGTCGACCTTCCCGCCCGGGGTGAGGGGCAGCCGGTCCACCGCCACGAAGGTACGGGGCACCATGTAGCCCGGCAGGATGCGGCCCAGCTCCTCCGCCAGCGCGTCCGGTGCGGGCACCGGGCCGCCGTCGGCCGGCGGTGCCACGAAGGCGACGAGCCGGCGGGCTCCGCCCGCGGGGGCGTGCACGACGACCGCGGCCTGCCCGACCGAGGGCTGCCGGCCGAGCACCGCCTCGATCTCGCCCAGTTCGATCCGGTGACCGTTGATCTTGACCTGGCGGTCCACCCGCCCCACGAACTCCAGTTCGCCCCCCGCCGTCCAGCGCACGAGGTCGCCCGTCCGGTACATCCGCGCACCGGGCACACCGGAGAAGGGGTCCGGCACGAAACGGTCGGCGGTCATGGCGGGCCGCCCCGCGTACCCGTGGGCGAGACCCGCACCGGCCACGCAGAGCTCGCCGGTCGCTCCCGGCGGCAGCAGCCGCAGCCCCCGGTCGACCACGTACGCACGGTGGTTGACCATCGGGCGCCCGATCGGCGGGATCCGGCCGTGCGAGGGCGCGGCCACCCGGTGCATGGTCACGGACACGGCCGCCTCGGTGGGCCCGTACGCGTTCCAGACCTCGCGGCCGTCCGTCGCCCAGCGGTCCACGGCGTCCCCGGACGGGGCCTCACCACCCGTGGACAGGAACCGCAGCGCCGGCAGGCCCGCCGGATCCAGCAGCGGCAGGAGGGCGGGCGGCAGGTCGGCGACCGTCACCGCCTGCCCGGCGAGCAGCGCCTGGAGCCGGTCGACGTCGACCCGCTCGGCGTCGGTGGCCAGGACCAGGGTGGAACCGCTCAGCAGGGAACCGAAGACGTCCAGGACCGACACGTCGAACGACAGCGAGGCGAACCCGAGGAACCGTTCCGTGCGCCCGGACCCACCGGGCCCGTCGCCCGCGCCGCACAGCGCGAGGTGGCCGCGTACGAAGTCCACGGCCGCCGCGTGCGGGACGACGACGCCCTTCGGCTCGCCCGTACTGCCCGACGTGTACAGCAGGTACGCGGCGGACGCGCCCGGCACCGGCACGGACCTCCGGCCGGAGCGCGGCCCTTCGGCCGGCGCGCTCGCGTCGACCACGCCCGTCAGGTCGTGCGGCAGCCGGTCGCGACCGCCCGGCCCGGCGACGACCGTGCGCAGCCCGGCGTCGCGCACGATGTACGCGATGCGCTCGGCCGGCAGGCCGGGGTCGAGCGGTACGTAGCAGCCGCCCGCCTTCAGGACGCCGAGCAGGGCCGCGACCATCGCCGGGGAGCGCTCCACGCAGACGCCGACGGGGGTGCCGGGTCCGACGGCCGTCCGCAGCCGGTCCGCGATGTCCTCGGCCCAGACGTCGAGCTCCCGGTAGGTGACCTCCTGGCCGGCGCAGACCACGGCGGCCCGCTCGGGGGTGCGCGCCGCCACCTCCTCGAAGAGCGTGTGCAGCGACGCGTCCCCTGCCACGGGGCCGGCGCCGCCCTCCGCGAACACGGCGAGCCGCTCCTCGTCCTCGGAGGTCAGGAAGGGCAGCGAGCCGACCCGGGCCTCGTCCCCGGCCGAGGCGAGGGCGACCAGGAACCGGGTGAACCGCACCCGCAGCGCGTCGAGTTCAACGCGGTCGACGTCGGCGGCGTCGCCCTCGGCCTGCACGGTCAGCGGGCTGTCGCCGCCGCGGTCGTAGACGTTGAGCGAGACGTGCTCCACCGGGCCGACCGAGAGGTTGTGCGCGGAGGCGGGAGCCCCGGCGAAGGACAGCTCGTAGTCGAAGGACATCAGGTTGACGGCCGCGTCCCACAGCCGGGGTCCGCTCCCGGTGAACTCCTCGATGCGGTACCGCTGGTGGCGCAGGGCCTCCTTGATACCGGCCGAGGTGCCGCGCACCAGCTCGCCGACCGTCGTCTCCGCGGTGACCGTCAGCCGCAGCGGCAGCACCTTGGAGAACATGCCGGGCGTCCGGCGGGCGTCCGGGGTGGTGCGGCCGGTGACCGGCAGACCCAGCACCACGTCCTCCGTACCGCCCGCCCGGTGCAGGTGGGCGGCGGCCGCCGCCATCACCAGCGCCGACCAGCGCGTGCCGTGCCGGCGGGCCGCCTCGCGCAGGACGCGGGCGTCGGCGGGGTCGAGGTCGCCGCTCACCCGCACCGTCGTACCCGAGGCGGGCGCCGGGACGCTGCCGGTGAAGGAGACGGGCTCGGGGGCCCCGTCCAGCCGGGCCCGCCAGAACTCCCGGTCCCGCGCGCACCGCTCCGAGTCCGCGTACTCCTCCTCCTCGGCCACGATCCGCTGCCACGGCGCGCTCTCGACGGCCGGCACGGGCTCGCCCGCGACCAGCGCCGAGTACACCTGCGCGGTCCGCCGCGCGAGGATCGAGCCGGTGACCCCGTCCGCGACGAGGTGGTGGTAGCCCTGCATCCAGCGGTACGCCGCCGGACCGGTCCGCACCAGGAGGTACCGGCACACGTCCCCGGACGCCAGGTCCGTCGGCCGGGCCAGCTCGGCGCGCATCAGCCGCTCGCACTCGGCGTCCGGATCCGGGTGGTCGCCGACGTCGGCCGTCTCCATCCGCAGCGGCGGCGGCCCGGCGGGTATCTGCCGCACCACCCCGTCCACCTCGGCGAAGCGGACGCACAGCGTCTCGGTTCCGGCCACCATCGTGCGCACCGCCTCGGCGAGCAGCTCCGGATCCACCGCCCCGCGGATCTCCAGGTACTCGGCGATGGTGTAGTCGAGGCGGGTGGGGTCGAGTTGCTGTGCGAACCAGACGCCGTTCTGCGGCGGGGTGAGCGGCAGCGGCCGGCGGTCGTGAGTGGCCATGCGGTGGTCAGTCTCCTCAGTCGGATCGGTCGATCAACGACGACGTGAGGCCACTGTCCGCGACCGCCGGACGGCCCCGAAAGTCCCACAAATACGCTTCTTGACGAGCCCCGACGAGCCCGGAGAAAACCTCGGTACCGCGACCCCGTGACAGCCCGCCCGTGCCCCTAGGCTGTAGCGGAGATTCGATCAAGGAGCTGGGGCAGTGCGAATAGAGCGTCACCAGGTGAGCGGGGCCGCCGTGTCGGCGGCGCGCGAGGACTTCACGAACCGCGTCGGACGGCAGGTCCACTCCATGGCGAAGGCCGGGCGGATGGACACGTACGCATGGCGGTCGATCTCGGAGGAGTTCCTCGACTACCTGGGCGCCGTGTCCGTCGGCACACCCGGCCTCGACACCCCGGAGGCCGAGGCCGCCCTCAAGGACGCCTGCGAAGCCGCGGCCGGTGCGGTCGCCTATGCCGCGTACCACCCGCACTGCACGTTCGACGTCTTCCTGGCCTACGTGAACTTCGGCATGAGCTACGAACCCGGTGACGGCGCCCCCGAGGAGAGCGTCACACCGGGGGAGTGGATCGACGCACTGTGCCTGTCGGTGCTCCGGGACAGGGCGAAGTGGCACGGCGAGGCCTTCCATTTCGCCCGGCGGAAGTTCGCCGGGCGGACGGAGGGAATCCCCGTCGGCGAGCTCGCCACCGGGCTGACGGCCGTGGTCCTGGACGACACCGGCGACGAGGGCAGCGCGTACCCGCCGAGCGCCCAGGCCAAGCTCGCCGCCGTCGACGCGGCCCTGGGGCGGATCCGGACCCGAGCCGAGGAGACCGGCGAACCCCTCCTGGACGGGCCGGACGGCGTGGCGCTCCAGGCCCTGCGCGCCCTGGCGGCCGAGGACCGGGACGCCTTCGACGCGGCGCTGGCCGGCCTCCTGACCCGGCACGCCGCCCTGCACGGCTCGACGACCTCCCCGCGCAGCCTCCTCCCGCTCGTCCCGATCGCGCTGGCCGCCCTCGCGTACCGCACGCTGGGCTGGGCGCCGGCCGTCAGCAGCGACTACCTCCCGCACGCCCTGGTCACCGGTTTCGAGTCGTCGCGGGGACCTCGGGTCGCGGGGTTCGGCCGGAACCGGCGGCCGGACGCCGTCGCCGCGCTCGCCGCAGGCCCGCTCGTGGTGGAACGGCCGGCCTGCGAGCGGGAGGGGATCCAGCGGATCGAGGTCATGTACGAGGAGCGCCTCCACGAAGCGTTCACCGCCGTCGACGGCAAGCCCCTCGCCGTCGGGCAGCTGGCCGGCTTGCTGGCGGACCAGCAGCGCCTGTTCCAGTGGCGGGCGGGGAATCCCGGCGACCTCGCGGACGCCCAGCTCGCCACTCTCCGGCTGGCCTCCCAGATGGGGGCGGCCCTGTTCCGCATCGCGCTGGCGGAGCCGGACACCGAGGTCGAGGTGTCCATCGGCGGCCGCACCCTGCGCTACCCCGCCAAGCGGGGCAGGGAAGCCGGCGCCGGGTACTGGCAGATGGCCACCGCCTTCGCCCTGACCACCGGCGTGCGCGAGGACCTCGCTCCCCTGGTCCTCACCGGTCCCGCCTTCGCCGGCGCGGACGGATCCGCGTTCACCGCGTACCGCCAAGCGCTCCACGCCTACCTGAAGGGCGCCGACCCCGAAGCGGCCGCGCGGCGGGCGCTGGAGGAGGCCGAGAAGGCCAAGGACTGGGGCATCGCGTTGCCGCCGGCCGTGCTGCTGTCGCAGCTCGTGGAAGGCGACGAGGAGAGCTTCAACCTCGCCCTGGCCGACGCGCTCGAAGCCCACCGCGCCTACCACCAGGTCGCCGACCGGGCCGACGGCCCCGACGTCTCCATCGACCTCGACGTCCTCGCCCTGACCTGCCACGCCCGCCGCCGGGGCTGGGCCATCCGCGTGGAGTCCCCCTACCTGCCGCAGTACCTCCTGAGGACCGCCGAACCCTTCTAGAAGCCCCACGACGGCTCTTCGGCCGGGCCCGCGTCGCAGACCGGGTGCGCCCTACACGGTGGCCGGGAGGACGTGTTCGCCGGTCTTGTCGGTGCTCAGGCACAGGGAGCAGACGACCGCGGCATGGGCGAAGCAGGCCGTGAGGTCGGGGCGCTCGTAGCGCTGGTGGCAGACGTGGCAGTCGAGGGTGACCGCGCTCGGGTTGCCGTCGGTGTCCAGCAGGGGCTCGGCGATGCCGTCGTCGGCGCGGCGCAGGTAGTAGCGGCCCTTGGTGACGACGGCCACCAGTGGGGTGGCGATGAAGGCGATGACGGCCGCGGCCACGGGCGAGTACGGCTGGAGGCCGTCGCCGAAGAGGTGGAAGTACAGGGCGATCGACAGGCCGGAGGCGGAGAGGAAGGACACGACGCCGACCGGGTTGACCGCGTGGAGCATGCCCCGGCGGAACTCAGGCCGGAGCGGGGACAGCTTCAGCACGTACTTGTTGATGCCGATGTCGGTGGCGACGGTGACCACCCAGGCGATCGCGCAGTTCGAGTAGAAGCCCAGGACGCCGCTCAGGAAGCTGAACATGTCGGCTTCCATCAGGGCGAGCGCGAAGGCGAGGTTGACCAGGACGAAGACCATGCGGCCGGGGTAGTGCCGGGTGACGCGGGTGAAGGCGTTCGTCCAGGCCAGCGAGCCGGAGTAGGCGTTCGTCACGTTGATCTTGATCTGGCTGATGACCACCAGGAGCACGGCCAGTGGGACGACGGCCCAGGGCGGCATCATCGCGTCGAAGGCGCCGCGGAACTGCCGGATGGGCTCGGGCGCGGCGGCCGGTCCGGCCTCGGCGAGGACGTAGACGGCGAGGAAGACGCCGATGGCCTGCTTGAGCGCACCGAGCAGCACCCACCCGGGGCCGGCCAGCACCACCGCGGTCCACCAGGCGCGCCTGTTCGCCTCGGTCCTGGGCGGCATGAAGCGCAGGTAGTCGATCTGTTCGCCGATCTGCGCGATCAGGGACAGGCACACGCCCGCTCCGAGCATGACGGAGGCGGCGTTGACGGCGCCGTCGCCGTCCGTACCGGCGTAGGACAGGAACCGGCCGACCGTGCCGGGGTCCTCGGCGACCAGGTAGACCAGCGGGCCGACCATGAGCAGCAGCCAGATCGGGGTGGTCCACACCTGGAGCCTGCTGAGCGCCTTCATGCCGTATACGACCAGCGGGATCACCATGAGGGTGGAGACGGCGTAACCGAGCCACAGCGGCAGGCCGAGGCCGAGCTTGAGGCCCTGGGCCATGATCGAGCCTTCGAGGGCGAAGAAGATGAAGGTGAAGCTGGCGAAGATGATGCCGGTGAGGACCGAACCGTAGTACCCGAAGCCGGAGCCGCGGGTGATGAGGTCGAGGTCGATGTTGTAGCGCGCGCCGTAGTAGGCCAGGGGGAAGCCGGTGACGAAGATGACGACCGCGGCGACGGCGATGGCCACGAGGGCGTTGCCGGTGCCGTGGGCCAGGCCGATGCCGGCTCCGATGGAGAAGTCGGCCATGTAGGCGATGCCGCCGAGGGCCGTGGTGGCCACCACCATGGGCGTCCAGCGGCGGTAACCGCGCGGTGCGAAACGGAGGGTGTAGTCCTCCAGCGTCTCCTTGACCGCCTGGTCGGGAGCGGTCCTCGCCGGGTCCGGCACGGTCTGGGATGACGGTGACTCGGTGGTGCTCATGTGCGACGCCTCCCGGTGGGGGTGGGTGCCAGCGCTGCGCTGCGGTCGGCCACGCTAGGAAGCGGTTGTTACCCCGGGCGCGCCGTGCGGTGAACACCATGTTGCTGCGGGAGACACGCCTGCGCGCGCACGCCGCACACGCCGCGCTCGGGCCTACTTGGAGATCTTCCAGAGGGTCAGGGTGGTGACGTAGTCGGGCATGTCGGAGGACAGGCCGCCCCCCTTGGCGGGCGGCACGACGTCGGTGATCCGCAGCATCGCCAGGTTGCCCTCGCTGGTGACGGTGCACAACACGGTGCCCTTGGCGAGGGGCGTGCCCAGGTTCAGGTCCTTGCGGGGGAGTGCGGCCGGCAGGGTGTCGGTGTCCACACCGGTCCTGCACGCCTCGGGCGTGGTGCCGCCGCTCTTGCCCATGGGAGTGAGGAACCTCAGGTCGGCGTCGCCCCAGTCCTGATAGGTGAGTTCCATTCCGTCGGTCACGCCGATCTTGCCGTCGGGGAACAGCTTCGGTGCGTCCAGGTCGACGTGCGTGCCGGTGTTGAAGGCCGGTGCGCGCAGGGTGAGGGGCTTGTCCTCAAAGACGAGTGTGTACGCGGCCTGCTTGGACGGGGAGCCGGAGGCCGCCGGGGAGGCGGGGGCCGACGCCCCCGTGGGCTTGCGGTCCGTCTGGGACCCGCCGGAGGCGCCCGCGCCGCCGTCGGGGCTGACGATCGCCCGGGTCACGACCGCGGTGAGGGCCACGGCCACCGCGAGGCCCGCGGCCAGCACGACGGGGCGCACCCCCGGGGCAGATCGCGCAGAGGGGGCTTGTGCCGGCTGCGGGGGGTGGGCCGGTCCGCGCCTCGGCGGGGCCGTCACCGTGGACTGCCCCGACCAGTGGGCGTCGGCATCGGGCCGGGTCGGGGTCGGCGTGGGCTCCGGAGGGCGGGCGGCGGCCGCCTCCCGGCGGGCGATGCGCTCCATGAGCGGCGCCGGCAGCCAGCCGTCGAACGCGCGCAGCGGCCGCCCCGCAGCCCGTTCGCACAGCACGGCCAGCTCGTCCGTCGTGATGCGCGCCGCGGGCTCGGCGGCGAGGCAGCGTTCCAGCAGGGTCCGCAGCGCGGCCGGGTACTCGCTGAGATCGGGCGCCGCCCGCCCGGTGTTGGCGATCCGCACGGCGAGGGCGGTCGCCCCGCCCTCCCCGTACGGGTGCCGGCCGGTCGCCGCGACCGCCGCGATCAGGCCGAGGGAGAACACGTCGGCGGCCGCGGTGACGGGCTCGCCCAGGGCCTGTTCGGGCGACATGTACTGCGGGGTGCCGACGATGCCGCCGCTGTGCGTCAGCTGTGTGCTCTCGGCCGCCCGCGCGATGCCGAAGTCGATGACGTACGGGCCGGTCGAGCCGAGCAGGATGTTGGCCGGCTTGAGGTCACGGTGAACGACCTCCGCCGCGTGGATGGAACCCAGCGCCCTGGCCGCACAGCCGACCAGCTGGAAGACGGCGGGTAGGGGGAGGGGGCCGAAGGAGGCGAGCACGTCCGCCAGCGTGAGCCCGGGAACGAAGGCCGAGGCGATCCAGGGGAGCGGCCCCGTCGTGTCGTGGTCGACGACCGGCACCAGGTGGTAGCCCTGCACCCGGCGCGCCGCCCGCACCTCCTGCTCGAAGCGGCGCCGGAAGTCAGGGTCCTGGCCGTACTCGCGGCGGATCACCTTGAACGCCACCGGCTGCCCGCCCCGAGTGCGGGAGAGGTACACGGTGCCCATCCCACCCTCACCGAGCCGGGCGAGCAGCCGGTAGCCGGAGGCCTCGCGCGGGTCGAGGGGGCTGAGCGGGGTCAGTATGTCGTCGCTGCCGTTCATCACGATGCCCCACCCTACGGCGTATGGCACACCGTCAAACTCACTGCCGCCGCCGCCAGTTCGACGTCCTGCGCACGACCGAGGGACGGAGCACACCGATCCGGAAACGTCGGCCGCCAACACACGCGCGGTGCGGCCGGTTCCCTGGCCACGCCACGGCCGCTCCCGGATGCTCGCTCTCGCGTCTCATCCCTGCGGCGGCGTCGCGCCGGGCAGCTCCCGGGCGAAGGCCCACCACTGCTCGATGGTCCACACGGCGACGCTGGGGCGGTCGGTGGACATCCGCAGCCACACCTCCTCGCCGCCGGGCACGAGCGCCACCTCCAGGTGCGCCTCGTCCCACGTGCCCACCGGGTACATCCACTCGATGCCGTCGGGCCAGGTCCGCATCGCCACCGTGCGCACGCTCAGCGCTGCGGCGAAGGCGTCCAGCGCCCTCTTGGGTATCCGCACCTCCGCCGGCTCCCGCTCGAACCCCGCCACCCGGCCCCCTCGCATCGTGCGGCGGGAGGTCTGCGCCCGCCGTCGTGGATCAGCGTGACAGACCCACGAGCCCCGGTGCGACCGCCCGGCTCAGGCGGCGGGTTCGGCCCGGATCTCGTGGCGGGAGGGACGGATAACCGTCCCTCCCGCCCCATGTGTGGCTCTCGGGGCTCAGCTGATCAGCTTGTGCAACACCGGCACGGTCGCGCCGAAGGCGGTCAGACCGGCCAGCACGGCGCCGGCCGTCGAGGCGCCGCTGAGGAAGCTCAGGCCACCGACGACGATCCCGATGAAGACTGCGGCAAGAAGGACGAGGGCAGTGCGCGCGGCGAGGAACGGCACGCTCCCGGTGGAGGTGGAGGTGGAGGTGGAGGTGGAGGTGGAGGTGGAGGTGGAGCGGTCGGCAGAGTCGCTCGTGTTTTCCGTCATGGCTCCAGCTCAGCTCAGTCGCTGGCCGGATCCACCACTGGGCGGACAAACCCGGGGAAAGCCGATCGCCGCCGTGAAAGGCCGGTCCGCGCGGCGGAATCCGCTCGAACGTCCGGCGGTTTCCGGGATAGTCCGGCAGTTTCCGGTGGAGCGGCTCTACCGTTGCTCCGACACGAGGTCGGGGACGTCAGGGGGGGCGAAGTGGCGAACGGGAGCAGGGACAGGGAGGACGAGGACTTCGATCAGGCGCTGGCGGCGTTAGCGGAGGCCCTGCGGGCTCTACGGATCGAGCAAGGCCATCCCTCCTACCGGAGAATCAGCAGACGTGCCCCGGTGGGCAGACCTCTCTCCGTCACCGGGATCGGCAGCGTGATGGCCGGCGAGTACCTGCCGAGCATCGACTTCCTCGTGGCTCTGGTCCGGACTCTGCTCGCTTTCGACACGGAGCGGGGGCCGCTCCCCTCCCTCAGCGACCCACGGCTCGCTGAGTGGAAGTCCCGGTGGGGCCGGCTCAAAGTCCTCCAGGACCGGGGCAAGCTCGACGGGAAGACGTCGGTTGTCAACCGTCGCGACGCTGTGGCTGGCACGACGGTTACCGGCAGCCCGACAGCGGAGCGGAACCTCCCCGCAGGCGAGGGGAACACGGGGTCCGCCGACGAGCCTGCGTCCGACGAAGCCGGCACTTCGCACCCCGGCCCTGCGGAGATCGCCAGCCTGCGGCAGGTCGTCGCCTTACGGGGCATGGCCGCCCGTGTCGTCCTCAGCGCGCTGGGACGGGGTGAGTATTTCGACCTGGAGCCCCTTTTCGGCCACACCGGAGGCAGCGTCGGAGTGTCGTTCTCCCCCGACGGCCGGCTTCTCCTCACCACCGGCGTGGACGGCACCGTACGGGTGTGGGACCCCATCGCTCACGAACTGATCACCAGCCACGACTGGCGCGCCCGCGGCATATCGCGGGTGGCGTTCTCCCCCGACGGCCGGCTCCTCGTGGCCACCAGCGGGGACGGAGGGTTGCGGCTGTGGGACCCCGTGAGCGATGCCATCACCTTCATCGGGGATTCCCTGGACATCATCGGGATCGCGTTCTGCCCTGACAACCGGCACTTCGCCACCGTCGCAAGCAGCGGCGAGGTCCTCCTGTGGGACACCTTGGTCGGGGACGTGCTCAGCCACTACATCGGTCGCTCCGGAGGCAGCGGCGTGGTGGCCTTCTCCTCCGACGGCCAGCTCCTCGCCACCACCGGCCCGGACGACGAACTGGTGCTTTGGGACCCCTTCGCCAAAGAAGTGACCGCCGCCCTCGCTTCCCACCCCGGCGGCAGTACGGGGCTGGCGTTCTCCTCCGACGGCAAGCACCTCGCGGCCACAGGAGCGAACGGCACCGTGCGACTGTGGGAAACCGGAACCCATAGACCGGTGGCCGCGCACCGTCACCACACCGGCCACCCCGGCGGCAGCACCGGGCTGGCGTTTTCCCCCGACGGCCGGCTCCTCGCCACCACCGGAGCCGACGGCACCGTACGACTCTGGGAAGCCGTATCGCGTAGACCGGCTACGGTCTTTACCGGCCACCGTGGGAGCAGTACCGGAGTCGCGTTTTCCCCGGACGGCCAGCTCCTCGCCACCACCGGAGCCGACGGCAGCGTACGACTGTGGATCACCCCTCTCGGGTAGTCCAGCCAGGTCTACGAGGGGGAAAGTGATTGATCCGTCCGGGCCGCGAAGCCGATGGGCCGGGTTGTCGAAGTCAGTTGCCACATGGTCGAGATCACCTACCTGAGGACATTCCACACGCCCTGATGCGGCCCACCGGCGCGGAGGACGACGGAGGCGTGGGCGAGCACGACCGGGACCAGGAGCACGGTCGAACCGTTGCGGCCGCCGCTCAACCGTCGCCCGCGCCCGGGATACCACGGTCATGCTGCGCGAGGCGATGGACGACGTCCGACGCACCGTGGCGGTCTTACTGCGGCGCGGAGTCCGGCACTGGCCTCACGCGTCAGCGCGCGCCGCAGCCCATCGAGCTATGTTCTGCATGAACGGGAACCTCGGCTTGGCGACCGTCGCGGTGGCGACGTTCGTGTAAGGGCCGGATCTCCGGGATGTTCTTTGGTGTGCGACGACACGGTGTGCCCGAAGAGCCGACGCGCGAGGGCCGACTACATCTCGGGCCGTACCCACCGCTTGATGATGTGCGGCGGGGAGAACAGAGCGGGCCAGGCCTGCAGGCGGAGCTGCTCGGCGGTCTCGGGTGACTCATACGAGTCGATGTCCGCATCGACGGCAGCAGCGAGGTTCCGCCGGGAGGCTCGTACCCGAATCCAGTCGGCGGGCATGGCGAAGCGTGCCGCGTCGGGGAGGTAGTCGGTGCAGCCCATCACGACGAGGCGTCCCGAAGCCAGGTGGAGGCTGGCCTCGACGACGTGATCAAAGTTGTCCCTGTCATCGTGGGGCCGTTCCGCGAGGACATGGACGCTGACTGCCACGGTGACGTTGACGGCGGTGCCGATGGCCAGAGCGCCGTCGGTGACGCCGAGCCCGTCCAGGATGGTCTGGTCGGTCCATACGTCCCCGAAGTCGCCTTCGGATTCCTCGTCCATGACGTGGATCTGGTGATAGTCCGCGAAGAGTTCAAGGTTTGTCGCCACGGGGGCATCATCGCTGCTATCAGATGAAGGCACGGTGGCGAGGTGAGGTCGTCTTCCGGTGGAGGCCGCCAACCGGGCGATCCGAACATACATACTGGCCCGTCTGGAGAGGTTCCGGCCGATCGTTGCAGGCCAGGTGGAGGATCTCGGTGCTGATCGTGGCTCGGGTGTGGCTCGGCCGGTCGACGTGTCCGTCCTGCGGTGAGGTTCTGGCGCCGTGGTGTCATGGCAGGCCGCGGTCGATCCGGGGTGATCTGTGGGCGCGGCTGTTTCTGCGGCCACTCCGTACGCGCTGTCCGGGTTGCAAGGTCACGCACGTGCTGCTGGTGCAGGAATTCCGGCCGCGGCGGGGCGGACGCCGCGAAGTGGCTCGCCTATGTCAGCGTCGGATACCCGACGCAGGCCCTGGAGAGCAGTCTCACTGAGCCCACGGATGCAGGGCACTCCAGGTGCCGCCGGCTGCCGCGAAGACCAGCTCCGACCCCTCGAAGACTTCCTCGGAACTCACGGGTGGTGGACCGTCGAAGCGTTCGGCGCAAAGATCAACCTGCAACAGTCCATCGAAGTGTGTGAATTGCGGTGGGTCGTACAGCACCCAGCTGAACCCGACGCTCTCGTCGATGCGAAACCGCCGCACGTCCACAAGATCCAGGCACACGGGCTCCCAGCGCAGCTCATCGCTGACCACCCTGGCATCGATCACGAGCCGGACGGCCCGGCCCCGTGTTGCCCGGGCACCGTACTCCTGATCAAGGATGACGCGGCGCAGGCAGGAGTCACCGAAGGCATAGCGGGCAAGCAGGGACGCGATTCCGTCCTCATCCAACGGATACGGCCCAAGCTTTCGCTCCGGAACCGGCGTGGTGAGCTCCACTGTCCTCCCTCATCAGTGCTGTAAGCGTATGCCGGAGCCCCCAGCTCCGGCCTCACCGGGCCCAGCGAGGTCCCCCACCTGACCCCTGCCGTGATCGAGACACCTGGGAACACACCACCCCTCTGCCCACCCCCCACTAGCGCGGGTCGAGCATGTGGGCCCCGGTCCCTTCGTACGCCTCGAAGTGGTACAACCTGCCCTCAACGCCAGCAGAAGCCGAGCGGCCATAACAGACGGCCACCCCTCAGCTCCAGCCCGTGCGGCCGCCCGGAGCAGTCAGCAGCGGTCTCACGCGAGCACGGTCACCGCTGTTTCACCCCGACCCACGTACCCTGGGGCAGCCCCGTCTACGCCCACTTCAGACCCCTGCGGCAGTTCACCCTGGCCAACTCCCACCACCCCAACCACGTCCTGGCCCCCGCAGCTCGCGAACGCCTCGCCCGAGTCCCGCCGCCGCGCGTGACCTACCCGCCAGGCTTGTCGGTGCGGCTGCCGTCTACTGCGCTGAGGTAAGTCCCCAGGGGCTGGAGAGCGGCCCAAAGCTGGTCGAAGTACGCGGCGAAGTAGGTCATGAACGTGGGGTCCTCGACACTGAAGCCGTTCAACTTCTGACGCGGCCCTCCGGAGAACGCCAAGAACACCACGCTGTCGTCGATCAGCGCCATGTTCAGACCGTCAGCCGCCGCGGTCCACCGCAACACGCTCGCCTCGTAGGTGAGGATGTGCTTGCTGTCCTCGTAGTGCTGGCGAGCCCAGGAGAGCATGTCACCGTCAGGTGCGCCGTCACGTTCGGGGATGCCGATGATGCGCCGTACGCTGCGCTCGTCGTCACTGTCTTCGCTGGCCCAGTTCAAGATGGTCCTGAAGTATTCAGCGGAGGCCGGGGTCGTGTACTGAGTGGGCGGGTACCGGCGCGTGTACGTGACCCGGATCTCTGAGCGGGCCTGTTGGGCACGCGCGGAAGCCGCCTCGTAGAACTCGCGGTTGTTCCGGTACCAGTGCGCAGCCAGCAGGGCGTCCCCATTGGCCTCCGGTTTGCTGATGAACGGCAACTGCGCCAAGGGGGAGGGGTGGCCCTTGGCGGCTTCCTCGATCTGCCGGTTCGCCTGGAGCCATCGCTCCCGCCACTTCGACGGATCCGTACCGCATGCCTCGACGAAGGCCGCCGTGTGCTCCCAGTTCGGGAATCGCCGACCGTTCAGGATCGCCGAGACGGTGCTGCGACCGCACCCCATCTTCCGGGCGAACGCTTCCTCGGTCGGCTTCTTGTAGGTCCGCCGTCGAAGTTCGCGCAGCTCAGCGGCGAAAGCGAGTTGGGCATCCGGCGGCTCCGGCGAAGTTCGCTGGCCAGGCATATGTCCACCCCCGTGAATGACACAGAACGGCACTGTCGGTTCGTCATTGTTCGTCAGCGCTACAGGGCTTCGCCAGCGTTTGGGAGTGTTCTCCTTCGTCCGGTGTGTTCTACGCGCGTCTCCCAGCCGTTGTCCTCAGGTGGACCTGGCTCCAGACTCTGGGCAGCGGTCGTCGTCGGCGGCGGCCCGCGTCGACAAGAGGAAGGAGGCGCCTCCTCCATGTGACCTTTCGAAGCGCTGGACCGTAGGCCCGCATCGTGAGGCCTTACGACAAAGGCCATGGCCGCCCCCTGGTGCTTCTGGGCGGAAGCAGGGAGCGGCCGGCCTTCTGCTCAAACACAAGGAGATCCTCGTGCTCGTCAACTTCAGGATAGACCTGCCGTGTATGAGCGTGGCCTTCGTGGCCACGCTGGTGCTGGGCATCGTGCTGGTGATGTCCCCCTCGGCTCAGGTGGCCGCTCTCCAGGGGGAATGGCCGCTGCCGGCACTCGCCTGCCTCCTGATCGCCGGACGACCCGGTGGGAGGGGACGGCGATGACGTCTGGCGGTCGCGTCGCGGCATGCCCGCAGTGCGGGGAGGACACGCCGCGCTTGACCTATACCGAGCTCGTCCACGGCTGCAACGACGACCTGGAGGTCGCCGAGTGGTCGGAGTGCGCACGGTGTCATCGGTGGCTGGCCTTCCGCGTCTGGGAGCGTGGAGAGACGGGCGTCAGGTAGCCGTTGCCCTGTAAGGACGGTCCGTGACCTTCTCGTTCCGGGTGCCTGGCGGACACCCGGAACGTGTACCCGACCGGCGCCTATGGGTGAGGTAAGAACGGCGTCGGCGGGGATCCCGCCCGGCGGCGGGCAGCGGGGCCGCGTTCGGCAAGCAACGTGTTGGGCGACCCCGTCGACGCAGGGGTGGGCGTGCCGACGCGTCGCGTGTCAGGGCGCCGGCGCCCGCCCGGCGCCACAGCCGGTCCGCAGACGTGCTGGCCATCAGGCCGAAGAACCGAAGCGCCCCGCCAGACGAACCGACGTGCCGTCATGAAAGGTCGGGGTCAAGGCCTGTCACCGTCATCGGACCGTGCCCGATCGGCAGGGGGGGCGGGCGTTCCGGTCGTCCGCCGGCCGGTGTCCTGGTCTGCGCCCCGACTGAGGCCGGTGGAGGAATCGGCATCACGTGGCATGGATTGCCTTCGTCCCGACCGGTCTCCCTGGGCTGCCGTAGCTGGCGGGTCGGACTGCCCGGGCGGGCGGTCCGTGGGTACGTCGATCGAGACGGACCACTCGGGTCTTTGTCAGATGCTCGAAAGGAAGTCCCGCCAGAAGCCGACGGTTGCCTGTGGCCGCCAGTTGTCGGGGGTGTGGGCGGCGAAGTCGTCGAACTCGTGGTTCACGTAGTCGAGCAGGTCAGTGCCGTAGCAGATGATGTCGGTGCCCCAGATCGACAGGACCGGATGTCCGTACGAGCCGGCACCGGCGGGTAGGAACCGGTGAGCGTACACAGGAACGAGCTTGGGCACCCGCGCCAACAAGGCCCGGGCCTCCGCCAAGGCGTCGTCGGGATCTGCTGGACGCTGGCCCCACGCCGAGTGCCAGTACCCGTGCTGGACTGCCAGAACGATGCCCTCGACCGGCCAGTCCAGCTGCTGCCGGATCGCCTCCGGCTCGCCATGGCGCCAGTCCGGCCAAGGGTTTTCCCAGGTGGCACCCTCCTCGGGCGGCTCGCTGACCGGCAGACCAGCGGCCAGAAAGGCACGGTGGTCGTCGGCGAACTCAAAGCCGTACTCCCGCTCAATACGTCGGAACTCGGCGTCGCTCAGACCCCGTTCGATCTCGCAGCAGTCGGCAGCCGCAAGGAGGCGGGCTGCCTCTGTTCCCAGCTTCATCCCGTTCATCACGCTCGAACACTAGCGCCCGCTACTTCGAGCGCTCCGGAATCATGCCCCGCTCAGACCGTCGGCCAGCGGGCCCAGGTGGCGCGCTCAGTCCCCACGGCCGCAGGGGAGGCCGTGTGCGTCGGTGACGAGCCGATCCCGGCAACGCGCCCGCCCGTCGCACAGGCTGTCGACCCTGTCGTAGGCGATGTCGAAGAGTGTGACAGCGGTGTACGGAACATGTCACAGGGCGCGCACCGCCGGGTGCCCTCGCTTCCCCCCGAGCCCCATCAGTGGGACGTTACGGGCTGCAGCGGCCGGCAGCAGGCCGTAGGGAGGGATCGGGTGGATACCTTGAGACGTCATCAACACCGCACCGGCGAAGGCAGAACCGCAGGAAGGACTCCGGGGACCGAGGAGACCGGCGTACGCAGCGCGAACCGTTCCACCCGCACACCGCGGCGCCGCTGGGCGGCGGTGACCGCCACCGTGCTGGCCATGGCCGTACCCCTGACCCTCGGTGCCGCGGGAGACGCGGGGGCGGCGGGGGACCACCGGATCATCTTCGCCCGCTACACCGCCGCCGCGCCCACGGAAGACCTCTACGCGATCTCTCCCAGCGGTGGCGCGACCGTCAAACTCACCCACACCTCCACCGTCAGTGACGTGATGCCGAGCTGGTCCCCGGACGGCAAACGAGTGGCCTTCGTCCGCTACGGAGCCGGCGGCGCCATCGACGGCATCTGGACGATGAGCGCCACGGGCAGCGACCTGAAGGCCGTCCCCGGCACCAAGGGTGCCTCCGACCCGGCGTGGTCCCCGGACGGAAAGCGGCTCGCCTACGCCAAGCCGGTCGGCACCCAGCGCGAGATCTACGTGGCCGGCATCGACGGCACTTCCGCCACCCGGCTCACCCACACCGCCGACGACGACCTCCATCCGACGTGGTCCCCGGACGGCAAGTACCTGGCGTTCAGCCGCGCGGACGCGGCCGGCAACAGCAGGCTGATGAAGATCCGGCTGTCCACCCTGGCCCAGACGGCGGTCACCGGCCCCGGTTCCCACGACGGGACGCCCGACTGGGCATCGCACGGCGGCCGGATCGCCTTCAGCCGCGTGGACGCCTCCGGCTTCGCCCACCTCTACGTCGTCCGCCCCGACGGCACCGGACTCCACCGCGTCACCTCGGCGCGTTTCAACGACAAGTACCCCTCCTGGTCCCCGGACGGCAGCACTTTGGTCTTCACCAGAGGCGGCACCGACGACGCGGACCCCGAACACCTCTACCTCGTACGGGCCGACGGCACCGCACTGACCCAGCTCACCAAGACCGGTTCCCATGACCTGGAAGCCGACTGGCGCCCCTGAACCGCCAGGTAGAGAGGTCAGTACCCCGACCGGGGCCCCGGCGGTGCCGATCGTGCCAGGACGGGGCGGCCGGCCTCGGTGTGTGTGGTTCCGAGGGTGGTCATGCGCCGAACCGGTGACAGTGCGATCGGGATCCACACACAGGCCAGGCAAGCGGACGAGGCGCCCAAGGCCCACCGGATGCCGTGACCCCTTCGCCCTTCAGGCCGGCGCGGCAGGGGACTTACTTGGATTCGACTCGTCCTACCGGGTTGGGTCCGGTCGTCAGTGCCTCGTGCGTGGTCTGCCAGGCGTTGTCGCCGGGGTGGAGCCGGGTGCGCAGGTATGCCGCGGTGAGCCGGGCGAGGGCGGCGACTCGCTCGGGGTTTTCGTCGGTTGTCTCGGCTGCGTCGTATCCGGCGATCCCGCCGAGTCCGTGCTCCGCGTCGAACAGGGTGAGCAGGGTCTTGGGGCCCGGGGCGAGGGTGTAGGGGTCGGCGTGCCAGTCCGGGCCCATGTCCGTGAAGTGGCGGGGGTCGTCCTTGTCGCCGGTGACGACCAGCGCGGGTGCGGTCATGGTGGAGAAGTCGACTGCCCCGATGACCGGCCAGTGCGCGGCCATGGGTCCGTTGAAGACACCGCCGCCCCTGCCGGGCGGGGCGAGCAGTACGCCCGCCTTGATGCGCGGCTCGAGGAGGTGTACCAGGTTCCCGGTGTCGGGGTCGGTGAGTCCGGCGCCCAGCAGGAGGGCGGCGGTGAAGCCGCCGAGCGAGTGTCCGGCGAGGGCGACCTTGGTGGGGTCGATCCGCCCGGCGAGCTGCGGCACGGCGTTCTCGATCACCTCGAGCCGGTCGAGGACGTGGGTCATGTCCTCGGCGCGGGAGCGCCAGAAGTCGGGTGCTCCGGGTGCGTCCGCGACCAGGTCGGTCAGTGTCCTGGAGGTGAGGTGGGTGGGCTGGATGACGACGAATCCGTGTGCCGCCCAGAAGTCGGCGAGCGGCGCGTAGCCGTTGAGCGAGGAGAGGTTGTTCGAGGGGCCGTGGCCGTGGGAGAGGAGGATGACGGGAAGGCCGGTGCCGGTGACGGGTGCGGAGACGCGCACCTGGAGCTCGACGGGACGTCCGGGCACGGCCAGGACTACGGGGCTGAAGGACAGGACCGGAACGGGCGTGCCCAAGGCGTCGGCGGTGGGGGATGTGCTCACGGTGTGGGTTCCCTTTCGGTGGCGCCTGCCGCCCGCTGGGCTCGTGCCGTCGGCGGGTGGGCAAGGCGGTCAGGGGTGTCCGTTCGGCTAAGCTGAAACGGAGCGCTGCTCCATTTACTATCCGGAGCGCTGCTCCGTTTTGTCAACCGGTGTCGAAGGAGAGAACGTGATGGCCGCCGAGGGCCCTGGAGGGGAGTCGCCGTCCCGCAGCAAGCGGGCCGACGCTCAGCGCAACCGGGAGACGGTGCTCACCGCAGCCGCCGAGGTGTTCGCCACCTCCGGCGTCGACGCACCGATCCGGCAGATCGCGGCCCGGGCAGGAGTGGGGATGGCCACGATCTACCGTCACTTCCCGACCCGGGCCGACCTCGTGACCGCCGTGTACCGGCATCAGATCGAGGCGTGCGCCGAAGCCGGCCCGGACCTGCTGGCCGGCGCCGACTCCCCACTCGACGCACTCCGCCAATGGACCGACCTCTTCGTCGACTTCCTGGTCACCAAGCACGGCCTCGCCGACGCCCTGCAGTCCGACAGCGACCGCTTCGCCGCGCTGCACGCCTACTTCCTCGACCGACTGCTGCCCGTCTGCGCCCAACTGCTCGACGCCGCGGTCGAGGCGGGCGACATCAGGCCCGGCACGCAGCCCTACGAGCTGATGCGGGGCATCGGCAACCTCTGCATCGGACGCGACGACGACCCCCGCTACGACCCCAGACGCCTGATCGCCCTCCTCCTCCAGGGACTCCAGCGCCCCCAGGGGACCTGATACTGCGCCCGGCTGCCCCACTCAAGGCTCCGGAGGACAACGCGACGGCCCCGGGTGCCATGACGTCCCGGGGCCTCCACTTCGGTGACCTCCCAGCTCAGCGACGGGCGAGGTGGCGTGCCACGCCCGCCCACAGCGGTCGGCCGTGGCGGATCGCGCCCCTGGTACGGGTTACTTGGGCATCAGGACGGTGTCGACGATGTACACGTTGGCGTTGGCGGTCTTGACGTTGCCGCAGACCACGTTGGACGTGCCGTTGACCTTGTAGGACTCCCCGGAGCCCGCCGTGGTGACCACACCCTTCTCGAGGGTCTCGAAGCTGCCGTTCTCCAGCTGCTTGGGAGTGAGCTTCTGGCCCACGACGTGGTAGGTGAGGATCTTCGTCAGGGTGGCCTTGTCGGCGAGGACCTTGTCGAGGTCGGCCTTCGGGATCTTCGCGAAGGCGTCGTTGGTCGGGGCGAAGACGGTGATGTCCTTGGCGTTGTTCAGGGTGTCCACCAGGCCGGCCCGCTTGACCGCGGCCACCAGGGTGGACAGGGCCGGGTTGTTCGAGGCGGCGGTGGCGACGGGGTCCTTGGCCATGCCGTCGAACGAGCCGGCGCCGTCCTTGGGAACGCCGGCACAGGCCGGGCCGAAGGGCTGGCCGCCGGTCATCGCGTCACCGGCGGGGGCGCTCTCACCGGTCTTGGCCTGGTCGCCGGCGGCCGCGGTGGGGGAGGCCTTGGCGTCGCTGCCGGAGTCGGAACACGCGGCCAGGGAGAAGGGCAGCAGGGCGGCTGCGGCGACGGCGATCGCGGTACGGCGGATCTTCAGGCTGTTCATGATCGATTGCTCCTCGTGGTCTTCCATGGGGTGTTGGGGTAGCTGGTCGTGCTGCCCGGGACACGGCCCTACGGCCGTCCGCCCGGGTGGTCTAGGTGACGGTGACGAAGACGCTGTGCCAGCCGCTCGCTCCGTCGGGGATGGTCCGCGCGCGCCGCTCGGTCTGCACCTGACCGGTGCCGTCGGTGGCGCGGACGGTGACCGTGTGTCCGCCTGGTGTGGCCGTCCAGGGGAAGGACCACTGGCGCCAGGTGTCCACGGTGGCCTGGGGGGCGAGGTCGGCGTCCTGCCACGGGCCGTCGTCAACGCGGACTTCGACGCGGGTGATGCCGCGATGCTGGGCCCAGGCGACGCCGGCGAGGGCGACGGGGCCGGCGGCCGGTCGGGCGAACGGTTTGGGGGTGTCGATGCGTGCCTGCGTCTTGACGGGCGCCTTCCGGGCCCAGTTCCGCTTGACCCAGTAGGGGTCGTAGGCGTCGAAGGTGGTGAGCTCGATCTCGGTGATCCACTTGCAGGCCGACACGTACCCGTAGAGGCCGGGGACGAGCATCCGGACGGGGAAGCCGTGGTCGAAGGGCAGGGGTTGGCCGTTCATACCGACGGCGAGCATGGCGTCCCGGCCGTCCATGACGTCCTCGACCGGGGATCCGAGGGTCATCCCGTCCACGGAGCGGGCCACGAGCTGGTCCGCCTGGCCCCCTTGGGACGGGCGCCGGACTCCGGCTTCCCGGAGGAGGTCTGCGAGGGGGACGCCGAGCCAGCGGGCCGTGCCGATGTAGGGGCCGCCGACCTCGTTGGAGACGCAGGTCAATGTGATGTCGCGTTCGATCAGGGGGCGGGCCAGAAGCTGGTCGAGGCTGTAGGTACGGGGCCGGGTGACCCCTTCGCCGTGGATGCGCAGGCGCCAGGTGGCCGCGTCGACCCGGGGAACGGTCAGCGCGGTGTCGACGCGGTAGAAGTCGGCGTTCGGGGTGGTGAAGGCACTGATCCCGGCGGCCTTCAGCTGAACTCCGCGCGGTAGCGCCGGGGCTGCGGAGGCAGGAGCCGGAAGGATGAGGCTCTCGCGGGAGGCGACGGCCCCCTGGCCCTGCCGGCCGGTGAGGAACCGGCCCAGTGCTCCCGCCGAGGCCGCCGCTACAGCGGTCACACCGGCCGCGGCGAGGAAACCGCGCCTGCTCCACATCCCGGCCCCCTCGCCGTCCGCACCGGCGGGGGCGGGGACGGGGATGGCTTTCGCCGCGAGGATGTACAGGGCGAGTGCCCCTGTGAGGGCTCCGGCGATCGAGGGGAGTGCGTCACCGATGCCGGCGGAGTCGGGGCGGCTGAGGGCCGCTGCGGAGCCGAGGACCCCGAACAGGAGCACGCCTGCGGCCCCTGTCCGCCGATGAGAGAGGCTGAGCACGCCCAGACCGACGGCGAGAACGGCGACGACAGCGAGGATGCCCAGCTGGAGAACGAACTTGTCGCTTTCCCCGAACGTGCGGATCGCGAAGTCCTTCACCGCCGCCGGTGTGCGGTCGACGACCGCCCCGCCCACCACCGTCACCGGTCCAGCGGCGGGCCGCGCGCCGGCGACCAGCTCGGCCACGGACAGGGCCGTGAACGCGGCCAGAAGTCCGGCCAGCGCGCCAAGGGCGCTGCGGGAGAGGATCCTGCGGAAGCTGCTCACACCCCCGATTCGGCAGCATCCATCCGGCGGATTGGTCCGACCCCGAAAGAGTGAAGGCCCCGCTCTGCGGTCCTCGATCGAGGCGGGCGACGGGCAGACCGACGCTCGCCGCGCGATGGCAGTCGACGCCCGGGTGGCGGGGTGCGGCGGATCGGGCCGGCTGGCCGCGGGCTGAAGATCGTCCGGGCTCTTGGCGCGGACCTGTTCGTCAGCCGGTCGGGCAGCGGTGAGCAGGTCATCGCGGTTCTCGCCGGGCAGGCCGAATGACAGGAAGGGGGCTGCGGGTGGCTGTGCCGCCAGCCACCCGCAGCCGACCCGGCCGGCAGCGGCATCGCACGCGGCGCGTCCCCAGGTACGCGCCCGGCACCGCAGCGGGTCGGGTCACCGGTCCGGCGCCTCCCCGTCGTGAGGCGCCGGACCGGGGCTGTGCCCGCGTCAGACGGTCAGGCGTTCATGCAGGTGTTCCGAAGGACGGGTTCAGCAGCGTCGCCGGTGAGGGGCCGCGTGAACGCCTTCCGGATCCCACACACCCGGTCTTCGCCGCCGCTTTCCCACCGGCTTGCCCCAAGGGGCCGGGTTCCCTCCAATGGGTCAAACCCGGCTCGTGCGGGTGATGAAGTGGCCTCCCATCCGCAGCCGCGTCGGCTACGAAGAAAGGGCGACACACCTACAGGTCTGCCAAGGCCGGACCGTCCCGCGCGGGCGGCACGGCCCCGCACGAGTGACGACACGAGGACCGGCATGCGATGGACGCCCCGCCCCCCGACGGCCACCCCCGGAGGCCCTTTCGCCTTCTCACCACTGCCGGAGCCCCGCAGGTGAACCAACCGATCCCCTTCCACGGCAGCAGTCCCGCGGAACCTGCCCACGGCGACCTCAACGACGTCATGCGACGCGTCGCCCACGGCGACAAAGAGGCCTTCTCCGTCCTCTACGACGTCCTCGCCCCGATGATCTTCGGAATCGTCCTCAGGGTCGTGCGCGACCGGGCGCAGTCCGAGGAGGTCGCCCAGGAGGTCATGATCGACCTGTGGCGCCAGGGCGCCCGCTACCGCCCCGAAGCCGGTTCCGTCACCACCTGGGCGGCGACCATCGCCCACCGGCGGGCGGTGGACCGGGTCCGCTCCGCCCAGGCGGCCGCCGACCGGGAGCAGGCCCAGGCCGCCCGCGAGCACACCACCGCCTTCGACGAGGTCGCCGAACAGGTCGAGACACGCCTGGAGGCCGAGCAGGTCCGCCGCTGCCTGCGCGGCCTGACCGAACTCCAACGCCAGGCGGTCACCCTGGCCTACTACCGGGGGCTGACCTACCGTGAAGTCGCCGAAGCCCTGCGTACGCCGCTGCCCACCATCAAGACACGCATGCGCGACGGGCTCATCCGGCTCCGCGACTGCATGGGGGTGACCACATGAAACACCACGCCGCCGACGCCCATACCCTCGCCGCCGCCTACGCCCTCGGGGCACTCGAAGACGACGAACGACGCGCCTTCGACGCCCACCTTCAGTCCTGCGAGGCCTGCCGGCAGGAAGCCGCCGAGTTCCAGACGACCGCCGCCCGCCTGGCGGCAGCCGTCTCCCAACCGCCCCCGCCCTCGGCGAAGACCCAGGTCATGGCCGCCATCGACGGGGTTCGCCAACTACCGCCGCGTGTACCCGCCCCCGCCCCCGCCTCCCACGCGCCCGCGTTCGGCGGCCTCCTGACCCGGCGGGCCCTGCCCCTGGCGCTGGCCGCCAGTGTGGCCGCCGCCGTACTCGGCGGAATCGCCGTGTGGCAGACGCAGAACGGACAGGACCTCAAGGCCCGGGCCCGCCAAGCTCAGCGGCAACTCGACACGATCAGCACGGTTCTGGCCGCCCCCGACGCGCGCACCGTCCACGGACGAGCCGCCAACGGCGCGCTGACCACGGTGGTCGCCTCCGCCCGTCAGAACAAGGCCGTCTTCACCGCCGCCAACCTCCCGGCACCCGGAGCCGGAAAGACCTACCAGCTATGGCTCGACCACGACGGCACCATGCGCCCCGCCGGACTCATCGACCACGACGGCACCGTCATCCTCGCCGGCGACCCCACCGGTGCCGGGGCCGTCGGGCTGACCCTGGAACCCGCCGGAGGCTCCCCCCACCCCACCACCGACCCACTGCTCCTGATGACCCTTCCCGCCTGACCCGCCTGACCCGCCCAGCCACACCGTCCGCCGGGGACGCCGCGCCGCCTGCCGGCGTGTGGGGCATCAGCCCGGGAGGGCTCGACGACCACGAAGGGTCCGCCCCGAGGATCTCCTCCAATCCGGTCGCCCGGCCGCTGCGAAGTACAGGTGAAGCGCAGCAGTCGGGCGGCGTGTCGAGTGGCGGGAGCGGTTGTGGTGGAACTGCGGAAAGCGGCCGTCGTGGGAGGCGGGGTGGCGGGCCTGACCGCCGCCTACGTCCTCGCCTCCTCCTACGAGGTCACCCTGTACGAGGCCGACGGGCGGCTCGGCGGTCACGCCCACACCCGCGACCTGCCGGCCCCCGACGGGGGCGCGGTAGCCGTGGATTCGGGGTTCATCGTCCACAACGAGCGCACCTACCCCACCCTGCTCCGGCTCTTCCGCGAGTTGGACATCGGTACGCAGGACGCCGAGATGAGCATGTCGGTCCGCTGCGACGGCTGCGGCCTGGAGTACGCGGGCGCCCGCGGCCCTGCCGCCCTGTTCGCCTCGCGGGCCGCGCTACGGGGACGGCACCTGCGGCTGCTGGCCGAGGTACCGGTCTTCCACCGCAGCGCCCGCCGTCTCCTGGCCCGCGGGGCCCGCTTGGGCCTCACGTTCGGGGACTTCCTGCGCAAGGGCGGATTCTCCCCCTACTTCGTCAGCCACTTCGCTCTGCCGCTGGTCGCCGCGGTGTGGTCCTGCCCCGCACGGACCGCCCTGTCCTACCCGGCCGCCTACCTGTTCACGTTCCTGCACCACCACGGCCTGCTGTCCGTCACGGGCTCACCGCAGTGGAAGACCGTCACCGGCGGCTCCGCCGCCTACGTCACCGCCGCCGCCAAGCACATCCAGCGCGTCCGCACCTCCAGCCCGGTCGAGACGGTCCGGCGCGCCGGCCGCGGCGCACTGGTCACCACCGGCGACGGTGACACCGAAGCCTTCGACGCCCTCGTCATCGCCACCCACCCCGACCAGGCCCTGCGCCTGCTCGCCGACCCCACCGCCGACGAGAAGCGGCTCCTGGGCGCGTTCACGTACTCCCGCAACCCCACCGTGCTGCACACCGACACCGCCGTCCTGCCCCGCTCGCCCCGGGCCCGCGCCTGCTGGAACTACCGGATGACCGGCTGCGACCCCTCCACGGAACCCGTGCGCGTCAGCTACGACATGCGGCGCCTCCAGCACCTGCCCGACGGGGCCGACTACATCGTCACCCTGGGTGCGGACGACGGCATCGCCGCCGACCGCGTCGTAGAGCGGATGGTCTACGAGCACCCGGTGTACACCCCCGCCTCCGTCGCGGCGCACAAGCAGCTGCCCCGCCTGAACGACGGGGTCACCGCGTACGCGGGGGCCTGGCACGGCTGGGGCTTCCACGAGGACGGCTGCCGCTCCGGCGCCGCTGCCGCCCACTCCCTGGGAGCGCGCTGGTGACCCGGCCCGCGCGACCCGCCGCACCCACGGCGCCCGCCGCACCCACGGCGCCCGCAGCCCCGCAGGCCGCTGGACCGCAGGCCGCTGGGCCGCCCACGGCGGCGCTCTACGACTGCGTGATCACCCACACGCGCACCACCCCGCTGCGCCACTCCTTCCGGCACCGCACCTACCTGTGGTGCGTGGACCTCGACCGGCTGCCGGTGCTGCCCCGCCCGGTACGACCGCTCGCCCACTTCGACGCCCGCGACCACTTCACCGGCGAGGGCGGCACCATCCGTGCCCGGCTCGACGCCTACCTCGCCGCCCGCGGCATCGACCTGCACGGCGGGCGCGTCATCATGCTGGCGCACGCCCGCGTGTTCGGCTTCGTCTTCAACCCGCTCAGCGTGTTCTGGTGCCACGACCGCTCCGGCGCCCTCGTCTGCGTCGTGGCCGAGGTCCACAACACCTACGGGCAGCGCCACTGCTACCTGCTGCGCACGGACGAGAGCGGCGAGGCAACGGCCGACAAGGAGTTCTACGTCTCGCCCTTCTTCGCGGTCGAGGGCGGCTACCGGATGCGGCTGCCGCTGCCCGGAGACGGGCTACGGCTCACCGTCCATCTCGACCTCGCTGAAGGCCGCGCCTTCACCGCCGTCGTCCGGGGCCGCCGGCGTCCCGCCACCGTCCCCGCCCTGTTGTCCGCCGCGCTTCGCAGGCCGTGGTCGACCGCCGCCGTCTGGGCCGGCATCCGCCGCCACGGCATCGCCCTGCTGCTGCGCGGTCTGCCCGTCCACCCCCGTCCCCGGTCCACCCCGCAGGAAGGCACGCCGTCGTGACCCAGCCCGCCACCACGTCCCCCGGCCGCACCCGGCCCCCGGGCCGCGCCGTCGGGATCCCCCCGCAGACCGAGTCCCGCCGACGGAGGGCCCGCACCAGCGGTCCCAGCGCCGTCCGCCGCACCGAGGCCGACGCGGAGCGCTGGGCCGACGTGGCCCGCCCGCCGTCGGCCGGAGCCGTCCGGACCGCCATCGCCCGCCACCTCGTGGGCCGCGCCCTGGACCGCCTCGGCCTGACCACGCCATCCGGCGCCGGCGCCGGCCCGCTGCTGACCCTCCACGACCCGGACGCCCTCCACCGGCGCATCGGCCGCGACGGCCTGATCGGGTTCGGCGAGTCCTACATGGCCGGGGAATGGGACAGCGACGACCTGGCCGGCGTCCTGACCGTCCTCGCCGAGCACGTCGACGAGCTCGTACCCGCCCCGCTGCGCCGGCTGCGCGGCCTGTGGGTCTCGCGCCGCCCGGCCGCCGACCGCAACACCCGCGCCGGCGCCCGCGAGAACATCCAGCGCCACTACGACCTGTCGAACGACCTGTTCTCCGCCTTCCTCGACCCCACCCTCTCCTACTCCTCCGCACTCTTCACCGCCTTCCCCGCCCGCTTCGCCGCCCTCCCCGAAGCCCAGCACCGCAAGATCGACCGCCTCCTGGACCTCGCCCGGGTGGGCGAGGGCACCCGGCTGCTGGAGATCGGCACCGGCTGGGGCGAACTCGCCCTGCGAGCCGCCACCCGTGGCGCCCACGTCACCACCCTGACGCTTTCCGCCGAACAGGCCGACCTCGCCCGCGCCCGCGTCTCCGCCGCCGGACTCTCCGACCGGGTCGACGTCCAGCTCCGCGACTACCGCGACGCCGAGGGCCGCCACGACGCCGTGATCAGCGTCGAGATGATCGAGGCGGTCGGCGCCGAGTACTGGCCTTCCTACTTCACCGCGCTGCGCCGCGCCCTCGCCCCCGGCGGCCGCATCGCCTTGCAGTCCATCACCATGGGCCACGAGCAGATGCTGCACACCGCCGCCACCCACACCTTCATCAGCAAGTACGTCTTCCCCGGCGGGCTGATCCCCTCCCGCGAGGCCATCGCCCAGCACTCCGAGGCCGCCGGCCTGCGCACGGTCGCCGACGACGGCTACGGCGCCCACTACGCGGAAACCCTGCGCCTGTGGAGGCAGCGGTTCGCCGCCCACCGCCCCGCCGTCACTGCCCTCGGCTTCGACACCGTCTTCCAGCGCATGTGGGAGTTCTACCTCGCCTACTCCGAAGCCGGATTCCGCTCCGGCTACCTCGACGTGCGCCAGCTCCTCCTCACCGAAGGGACCCGACCGTGAGGCCCGCCGCCGACCGACTCGCCCAGCTCCTCGGCCACGTCCTCCCCGGCCCCCTCCCCGTCCGCATCCGTGCCTGGGACGGCAGCCGTACGGGACCCGCCGACGCCCCCCTCGTCACGCTCCGCTCACCCCGAGCGCTGCGCCGTCTGCTGTGGCAGCCGGGCGAACTCGGCCTGGCCGAGGCGTACGTCACCGGTGACCTCGACGTCGAAGGCGACCTCGTCCACGCCCTCTCCCAGGCCGGCCGGACCGTCCGCGACCGGCCCGCAGCCCGCCCCCGGCCCGCGGGCATGGCAGCGGCCGCCGCACTGGCCGTACGCCTCGGCGCCGCCGGTCCGCCCCCGCCGCGCCCGCACGGGCGGGCCCGGCTGAGCGGCCCCCCGCACAGCGCCTCCCGCGACCGTGCCGCGATCAGCCACCACTACGACCTGTCGAACGACTTCTACGCCCTCCTCCTCGACCCGTCCATGGCGTACTCCTGCGCCTACTGGACCCGGCCCGACGACCCCGCGTACACCCTCGCCGACGCCCAGCGGGACAAACTCGAACTGGTCTGCCGCAAGCTCGGACTGCGTGCCGGGGACCGGCTGCTCGACGTCGGCTGCGGCTGGGGCTCCCTCACCGTCCACGCCGCCCGCGAGCACGAGGCACGCGTCACCGCCGTCACCCTCTCCCGGGCACAGCGCGACTTCGTCACCGAACGGGCCGCACGCGAGGGCGTGGCCGACCTCGTCGACGTCCGGCTGCTGCACTGGCGGCACATCGACGGCGGCGGTTACGACGCGGCCGCCGCGATCGAGATGGGCGAACACGTCGGCGACGCCGCATACCCCGCGTTCGCCACGAAGCTGCACGACGCGCTGCGCCCCGGGGGCCGGCTGCTGATCCAGCAGATGTCCCGGGGCGCCCACGCACCCGGTGGCGGAGCCTTCATCGAGACGTACATCGCCCCCGACATGCACATGCGCCCCGTCGGCCGGACCGTCGACCTGCTGGAGGACGCCGGACTGGAGGTCCGTGCCACCGAATCCCTGCGCGAGCACTACACCACCACCATCGACGCCTGGCGCGCCACCCTCGAAGACCGCTGGGACGAGGTCCGTGCCTTGGTGGGGGAGACCACCGGCCGGGTGTGGCGCCTCTACCTGGCCGGCGCTTCCCTCGCCTTCGCGGAACGCCGTATGGGGGTCGACCAGATCCTCGCCGTACGCCCCACCCGTGAGGGAAACTCCGCCATGCCGGCCACCCCCGCCCCCTGGTACACCGCCCAGAGCCCGGCATGACCGGCACCGACTGGGGTGCCCTCGGCCTCAACCTCGCCGTCACCGCCGCCGTGGCGGGAGCGGTGCTCCTCGCCACCTTCGCCGTGGCCGTCCGCCGAAGGCTGCACCGCATCGTCGACATCGCCTGGGGCCTCGCTTTCACCGCCGTCGCCCTCGCCACCTGGCTCCTTTCCGCCGGACACGGCGACGACTGGCGGCGGCTGCTCGTGTGCGCGGCCACCGCCGTCTGGGGGCTGCGGCTGGCCGCGCACATCGCCCGGCGCTCCCGCGGCCACGGCGAGGACCCGCGCTACACCGCCCTCCTGGACAAGGCCCGCGGCAACCGCACCCGGTACGCCCTGCGCACCGTCTACCTCGCGCAGGCGGCCCTGGTCTGGCTGATCTCCCTGCCCGTGCAGGCCGCCTCCTACAGCTCCGTGCCCCTGAACGCCCTGACCTTCTGCGGGATCGCGGTCTGGGCCCTCGGGCTCTGCTTCGAGGCCGTCGGCGACCACCAGCTGGCACGCTTCAAGCAGGACCCCTCCCACCGCGGACGCATCATGGACCAGGGCCTGTGGGCCTGGACGAGGCACCCCAACTACTTCGGCGACAGCCTCGTCTGGTGGGGGCTGTACCTCCTGGCCTGCACCGCCTGGCAGCCGGCCCTTGCCGTCCTTCCGTCCCCGGTCCTCATGACCCTGCTGCTGACCGTCGGCAGTGGCAAACGCCTCCTGGAGAAACACATGGCCGACCGCCCCGGCTACGCCGCATACGCCGCACGCACCAGCGGCTTCCTGCCGCTGCCCCCGAAGAAGCCCGCGCCGGCCAAGGGCACGAGATGAGAGGGCACGTCTCCGACGGCCCAGGGGACCACCGCGCCCTCCAGCTGCCGCGGCCCCTCTCCCTGCCCGCCTCCGCGGCGATCCTCGTCCTGCACGGCGGCCGCGCCGACTCCCTCGCACCACCACCCCTGCTCAACCTGCCCGGACTGCGCATGCGTCTCTTCGCCCGCGCGCTGAACCGAGACCCCCTGCTCGAGGACGTTCTCATCGCCTCCGTCCGCTATCGGCTACGCGGCTGGAACGGGCACCGGGCCGACCCCGTCCAGGACACCGGACACGCCCTGGAAGAACTGCGGCGCGTTGCCGGGCCGCTGCCCGTGGTACTCGTCGGGCATTCCATGGGCGCCAGAGCGGCACTGCGCGCCGCCGCCGACCCCCATGTCCGGGGCGTCGTCGCCCTGGCCCCGTGGTGCCCGCCCGGCGAGCCCGTCGCCCACCTCGCAGACCGCACGATCCTGGCCCTCCACGACGAGGCCGACCGGATCACCTCCGCCACCGGCACCTGGAACCACCTCGCCCGCGCTCACGCGGCCGGTGCCCGCGTCCTGGGCATCCGCATGCCCGGCGGCCACCACACCATGATCCGCGACGCCCCCTTGTGGCACCGCCTCACCACAGCGTGCGCCGCGGCCGCTCTCAACCTGGCACCCCCACCTGGCGGCGGCCACCACGAAGAGACCACCTGGAGCCCCACCCCGCTCGACGCCGCCGACCTCACCCTGCCCGGACAGTGACCGCCACCGGCCCAAGGCGAGGCGGGTGACGGCGCGCAGCGGTCCCGGTCGGGGGCGGGGAGACCAACCTGACCGGCCGGGTTTCCCCCTGACGGGCCGATTCCTTCGGAGGGCGAACCCTTGGAAGGTGCCCCGGGGTTTTCCGTGGCGGAGCCCCCCGGGCTCGATATGGCCCCGGCTGGCAGGCCCTCGTGGGCCGTCGAAGGGACCCGTCTACCCTGGCCGAATGATGGATGAGGGGGACTTCCGGGTCGGTGACGTGTTGTCGGTCGCGTGCCCCTTCACGGTTACCAGGGTCGAGCAGGGTGTCACGTGGGATTACGTGTCGGTGCGATGGCCGTGGTGGGAGATCGACGGCGACAACGAGTTCGGGCAGTGGAACGGGGTCGTTGCCCTCGGCGTGGACAGCGGCCGAGGTACCGCGTCTGAAGTGGGGCCTGAACTGTTCCGGACGGACCCTTCGCCCGAACAGCTGAAGGCCGGAGACCTCTGTCGGGTCGGAGTGCCGCCCACCGTGGTGCACGTAACGGCTGTCGACCACCATGATCCCCCGCTGGAGACGGTCTGGCTGCCGCGCCCCACCCGGACGGTGACCGTCCTGCCCCGAGGACTGTCCTATCGCGAGTTCCCGGACGCGAGCCACCTCGACGGCTCCGGCTACACCATTCACCCCGGCGACGGGATCCCCTTCACCTTCGAGCTGCTGATGCGTCCCTACGCGTCTCTCCAGGTGGGCGACGAAGTCGCCGACAGCTTCGGCCGGGCATGGCGATTCGACGGCCCCTGGCACTGGGTGGCCTTCGACGGAGAGCCGGCCGGCGAGGGCCCGGCGTGGCCGCTCACCCTTCTCACCCGAGGGGAGATGCCGTGTTCCGCCGAGGACGGTGAAGCAGTGGCGGCGAGCACGGCGAGCGGCTCGCACCAGGAGACGGTCCGAGACTGGATGCTGCTTACCGAGGCCTCGCCCACACCCTGACCTGTCAGGACGTCTGCGGGGTCTTCCCCCGGCTTGAGCGCGGACCTCGGGATCGTTTACGGCACGCAGCGCCCTGGATGCTGGGCAGCGTCGCATCGTCCGGATCACCCATGATCAAACGTCTGTCCATTCGACGGTGGGATGGCGTCGTGTGGGGGACTGGCGGACCGATCCGACGTCGCAATGTGCCGGGCTCTGGCAGACGGGCGGATCTGGCCTCGTTCGCGGGAGGTCCGTTCGACGTCCGGGCTGTGGTGGGGCCATCGAGCCCGGGACCTTCGACGGAGCCGTGCTCGACGTCCCTTCCTTGGGGACCCCTGGGCCCACACCCCTGAGCGACGAATGGCCGACCGCCGACCACGCCGTCGGCACACCCGCTCGCCACTACAGATAGCGGATGAGCGCGAGATCTGTCGGGTTGTGCGTCGGACATGGCGCGTGCGGGCGGGCTGGACCGAGCTCGCTACCTGACAGGTAACGGATGGTCCAGTGCTGTCCGGGCCTGTGTCTCGAACTCGCGAATCCGTTCCCAAGCCGTGTCGGACAGTTCACCCACGTCGGTCAGGCCGTCGCGAAACACTGACCGTACGGAGCGAGACCCTGCAAGGGGGTGCTGAGGCGGATACACCCCGGCCACACATGCCCAGGCCGTCATAGTGCGCACCGCCTGGTGGGCGGCGTGGGCCACCTCCTCCGGGCCCTCCACCAGGACCAGTGCCAATGCCTTGCTCACGGCAGGGCGCATCTCATCGACTCGCCGACAGAGGGCTTCGGCTTCCGGTCCGTGGTGGTTGCCGAGTGCTCCACCATTCGCTTGGACGGTGCCGATCGCCTCGCTGTAATCGACGGCAGCCTCCACGAACGCCGCGTACGCCTGCCGCCGTCCATCTCGGCGCCAGTGCTCGTGCTGTGAGCGGCGTTGCATGGTGCCGTTCAGCCGTGCAGCTCCGAGTGCGCCCAGCATGCCTGTGCACGTACCGACGATTGCCGCAATAGCAGCCATGGTCTGGGGTCCCACAGTCTTCCCCCTCAGAAAGCGCCTCCTGGCTTTGTTCGACGAAGGCAGCGGCCCCCTCAGTTGCAGGTACGGACACCTGCATCCTGGGCACCTGAGCTCGGTGACGGCCGAGGTTGATCTCCAGCTCGGACCCGATGCGAGGCCTCGTCGGCGGTCGGCGCATGATGGCCGTCATGGAGAACGCGGTTGAGAAGATCAAGATCTGGTTCCGGTTCGTCCCTCGTGAGGGATGGTTCCCCCAGGACACCGAGGGTCTGTGGGCGATGCCGCTCGGCGATGACACGGCGTGTGTGCGGAACATCCCGTTTCTCCAGGATGGGGTCGCCGAGGGTGATGTAGTGCGATACCAGACCGACGCCGACGGCATCCACTGGGCTGTCGGGCGGGTCAGTGCGTCCGGCAACTGCACGATCCGTGTGGTGCCTGTGCCCACCGGTCCCCTGGGACGCAATCCGAAGGCGGTGTGTCAGCGCCTTTCAGCGTTCGAGCTCGGAGGCGAGGTCTTCAGCGAGGACTTTCCCATGGTGGCCTTCACCGCACCGGCGGGTGCGGACTTCGCCGGGATCAAGACTCTCCTGGCGCGGGGGCAGACAGAGGGATGGTGGCACTACGAGGTCGGGTCTGGCACTGACGAGTGGTGGAACGCCTGAGCCCGCCGACCGTCTGACCCCTGGTATCGCCGCACAGCGTCCGAAGCTTGGCACGTTCGAGATGCGGCCCTACGGGTCAGCCGCCGTGGAGGCCCCACCCGTCGAGGCCGCTGTAGATGTGGGCTTCGAGGCATTGCGGGGCGTCAAGGCCGACGGCCTCACCCCGGTACACGGCGATGAGGGAGTCCTCGCCCCGCCACCAGTTGTCGGTCACTCCCCGCACTTCATGCACGGGCTCAAAGCCACCGAGGTCCAGGGCCTCGACCGCCTTGCCCTTGATCCGTGTGACGGTTCTGGCCCAGCGGCGGGCGTGGTCGGCGAGCGCCAGGGATTCCACCCAGCCGTCAGTGTCGGCGTGCAGGGGTGTCCAGCGGTAGGCGTCGATGCCGAACGCCCCGTCGGGACCGATCATGAACCTATAGGCCATGGAGACCCGGCAATCCCCCGCCTCGAACGACCAGCCCTGGCCGGGCATCCACTCGGGGCAGTTGGCGTCCAGGATGTGGGGGCCACCCTCGTAGAACGGGGCCGGCGGCAGGGCGAGGCCGCCCCAGCGGTCCTGGAAGGCGGTGACCCGATCGACTTCCGGAGCGGGGACACCGTGCCCGATCCACGCCTCGCGGTGTCGCCGGATGTCCTGGCCTGGGACGCGGATGCCCGCCACCTCGACGAAGCGCCGGGCCCTGGCGTTCAGGCCGGCGGGCCCGACCGGGATGGGCGACACCGGGCTGCCGGCCGTCACAGCTGCGCGCCGTCGCCGGCGTGGAGCACAGACGCCGCGATCTCCCGCACGCGGTCCAGGGTGATGCCTGTGCGCTCGCCGAAGGGGCGCTCACCCGCCGGGCGGGTGTGGACGTAGGTCTTCAGGTTGAGGGTTGTGGCCGGGTAGACCGGCAGGCCGGTGGTGAGCCAGCCGAAGTACGGCTTCTCGGACTCCCGGCCGGGGCTTTCCCACAGCTCCGCGGCCCGGGAGAAATTCTCTCGACTCAGCGAGACCCACACACCCCAGGAGAACACCTCATCGCTGTCGATGACCGGTATCTCGATCAGGCCCTTGACGAAGTAGTGCTGCGCGCGGATCACGCACTGGTCCGACGAGAGCGAGCAGTCGTCGGCGTCGGCAAAGGCCGAATCCCACACGGCCGGGGCCTCGGCCGTGTAGTTCATCGGCAGCTCAGGGTGGTGGGTCCCGCAGCATGCGCACGTGAACCCGAGATCACTGGTCATAGGGCCGGATCCTAATGAAGGCCCGGCCGGCGAGGGTTCTGGACGCCTGCCCCCACCTGGCCACCGCCCGTGACCTCGCTCACGAGTTCAGTGCCGTCGCCCGCGAACGCCGATGTCACGACCTTACGCACGGGATACCTTCACGGCGTCAGACGCGTCGTCCGCGCTTGGTCTTCGCGCGCATTCGGTCGCGAAGCGCGGGCCGGCAGAAGGCGGCTCCAGACCCCCCTGAGCGTGGGTCCGGCGCCGGTCTCCCAGGCCCGCGCCTTCTGCACCCGGCTCATGGGCACCGGAGCCCGCAGCCACGAACGACAACGTCTGCGGCAGGACGTCTCGGGCCAGTGCCGAGAAGTCGCCCCACCCGGCATGGACGCGGGGGTTCCTCAGGTGCCGGCTGGCAGACAAGCGCCGGCGACCTGACCTGGGCGCGGCAGGGGGGCATGTTCCCTCCTGCCGCGCCCGGGACGTGGCGGCGTCAGCTGCTCGCGGAGGTGAGCTGCGGGGCGGGGTCGTGCTTGAAGTTGGCCTGGCCGAAGTTCTTCTTCACGGCCGCGTCCCAGGAGCCGTCCTGGACCATCTTCTTGAGCGCGGCGTTGATCTTGGCGCGCAGATCCCGGTTGCCCTTCTTGATGCCGATGCCGTAGCTCTCGTTGCTCAGGTTCAGCCCGACGAGGCGGAACTTGCCCGTGTTGCCCTTCTGGGCGGCGTAACCGGCCAGGATCGCGTTGTCCGTGGTCATGGCGTCGATCAGGCCGTCCTGGAGGGCGATCACGCACTCCGAGTAGCCGTCGAGCTCGAGCAGGCTGGCCTTCGGCGCCAGCTTCTGCTTGACGTTCTGCGCCGAGGTGGAGCCGGTGGTGGAGCAGAGCTTCTTGTTGTTGAGGTCCTCGGCCTTGGTGATCGTGGCGTCGTCGCCGCGGACGAGCAGGTCCTGGTGGGCCGTGAAGTACGGGCCCGCGAAGTCGACCTTCTCCCGGCGCTGGTCGTTGATCGAGTAGGTCGAGGCGACGAACTTGACCTCGTTGTACTGGAGCAGCAGCTCGCGTTCGGAGCTGTCGACCCGCTTGAACTCGATCTGCTCCGGCTTGTAGCCGAGTTCCTTGGCGATGTACCTGGAGACGTCCACGTCGAAGCCGGAGAAGGTGCCCCCGGCCTCGCGCAGGCCGATACCGGGCTGGTCGAAGGCGATGCCGATGGAGAGGGTCCCCTTGGGTCCTTCGTCGCCGCCGCAGCCGGTGGCGGTCAGGGCGAGGCCGATCACAGCGGCCATCGCACCAGCCTTGGGGACCTTCATGTTGCAACTCTTTCCTCGGGACGCGGGACGCGGAGCGGGATCGCCGGTGCGCGTGGACCGCGGGGTACGTAGAAGCGTCAAGACGCGTGTACGAGGAAGCTAAGAATTCTGCCGCCGCGGTGTCACTCGATCTTGGCAAAACTTGAGGTAACGATTCGGCTCGACCGGCGTTTCTCCGGCGATTACATCTCTGAACGGCATAAAGAGGGACGTCCGAGGTGACATGTTTGGTGCGGGTCGATAGAAATGCACTGTTCCTTGGTGAAGAGGCGCAGATCCGTTTTACCCGGATATTGAGGCTGCCGGAGTCCGGCACCTACGCCCTGCCCCCGGGCCTGCGGGAGTTCCCCCTGCGCCGGGTCGAGGACTCCCCGGACACCGTGCCGCCCGAGTGGCTGGCCAAGGGCGGGGTACGGCGGCGGCCGGGCTTCGGCAGCGAGATCTATGAACGTCACAACGAGTTGGGTTCTGTCCCGCCGATCATGGATTGTGGGAGGATGCCGCCATGACTTATCTCCGAAGGGGCCGTGCCTCGTAGAAGACCAGCTTCACTTCGGCCGCGGGAACGCGGCTGGGGTAGACCCTGGGTGCGGTATCGCGATGTCCCAGGTCTGTCGGGAGCGGCGAATGCAGCTGTCCGTGTGCTCGAACGGGAGCGATTGTCTCCGGGCATCGTGGCGGTGGCGCTGAGCGTGTGGTCCGTGCGCGTCTACGGCACGAGGCGCCGGTGGAGACGATGGGAGGCAGAGTTCACCTGCCCCTGCTGCGGTGAGGGTTGGGCCCGGGACAAGCTGCAAGATGCTCTGTTCATGCTTCCGCCAAGCGCCGCCGGCGAACTTCGGGTGCAGGTCGAGCGCCTGGACGCGGTGCTCCTCAGGCGAACGCATCACGAGCCGATGGAAGACCCGGAGTCGGCGTGGTGGCATCGCAGGTGCTGACCGTACCCGTGTCGCCCACGGGTTCGTCGGCTCTTGCGCGACTGGCCGGGGGGGATCTGACAGTGGCGGAGTGGCGACGTCTGGAGCCGCTCCTGCCCACGGGCAACAACCGCTGCGGGCGGTGGCGCGATCATCGTCAGGGCCAACGGCATCCTGCACCGGGTGCGAACCGGGGTGCAGTGGCGTGACCTGCTTGAACGCTACGGGCCGCGGAAAACCGTCTACGAGCGCCACCGGCAACGGCATGGTGTTTGCCCTGCTCGTAGGCGCCTTCGGTCATGTCGACGGCCTCGGTGAGGCGGCCCAGGAGGTAGCGTGCAGGCTCAGGGTGGCCAGGACGTAGGCACCGGTCTGGACGGCGTCGGCTGAGCGGGCCAGGCGTAGGGCCTGGATGAAGTGCTGCTGGGCCGTGTTGTGGTGGCCCATGTCGACGGTGGCCCGCGCGGCGACGCGGGCGAGTCCGGCGGTGGCGGAGAACAGGTCGGAGCCGGTTTTCGCGGTGTAGGTGCCGCATAGGAGCGGGGCTGCGCGGTTCGGCAGCACGTCGGAGACGGAAGAGGCCATGGCGTTGCCACCGCCGGACTTGGAGTCTCAGCGTCGGGCGTCGTCAGCGGTGAGCCACGACTCGTCGAGGTCCGCGCGCCCGGCCTCTCGGCCTCCGGTGCGCGGCGTGAGGGGGCGGTCGGCTTGGCGGGCCAGCGCCTGACGGGGGTGTGGTAGGCGGCGATGGCGAGCGGGCCACCGGTCAGCAGGGTGCGGCGGTGCATGCTGCTCCAGCACGCGGTGGACAGACGGAGGGCCTCAGCGGGGTCTCGCAGAAGGCCAAGCCCCTGTCTACCCACCTCTGCCGGCGCTCGCCCATCCCGACCGGCCCTACCGGGACGCGGCGGCCGAGGGCCCGCCGCTGCCGCGCCGCCCGGCCTCCAAGGACAGCGCACGATGCTCGGTGGGCGTGATTCCGTAGGCTTCGCGGAACGCCCGGCTGAACCCGGTGGCGCTGGCGAAACCCCAGCGCGCCGCGATCGCCTGGACGGGATGGCCGCTGAGCTCCGCGCGGGCGAGATCGGTGCGGGCGCGCTCCAGGCGGCTCCGGCGGATGTGCGCCGAGACGGTCAGGGGCTGCTCGTCGAAGAGGGCGTGGAGGCGCCGTAGCGAGATGTTGTGCCGGTCCGCGATGACCCGGGGGGTCAGGTACGGGTCGCCGAGGTTGTTCTCGATGAAGCGGTGGACCTGCCGGAGCGCCTCCCGCGCACGGGCCTTGGCGGGCGGCGCGCCGGGGTCCCCGAGCTGCCCAGCGAGAAACATGGTGACCAGGTCGAGGGTGACGGCCCCCAGCCCGCGCAGCTCCTCCGGGCGGCAGTGCGGGGCCTTCGCGATCAGCGACTTCATGAAGTCGGCGAGGATCGCTCCCGCCCCGGTTCCCGTGGGCAGATTCCGTGCGAGGAGGCCGTCCAGGCGGTCCGGGCCGAGTGCCAGAGCCTGACGGGGAATGTGCACGACCACCGATGCGAGCGCATCGTCGGCGCGCGCCCCCTCACCCGGCTGCGAGGTGTCCGTGAGCATGAATCCCCCCGAGACCACCGATGCCTCACCCCGCCGGGAGATCCGGACGGCTGTCTGGGCGAAGAGCGCAAACTCCAGGTGCCCCGGAACGTCGCCCTGCCGGACACGGACATGACTCAGGGCGCGACGTGAGCGCCCGGGTGGGCCGGTCACACCGGACAGGCGCACCACGCCGAGGTCCAGCTGCGTGATGCCCACCGGGGAATCGGCCGCGTATCGGCTGCGGGGCTGGACGGGCGTCACATGGCTCGAGACGGTCTCGTAGAACCAGCCGAACCTGCCCTCGCGCTCCCCGATGGCGCCCGGCGCAACCAGCGTTCCCATGTGATCCCCCCCACACATCGATCTGACAGGACTCCGGCCCGTCACCCGCACCGGCGGGCCCGGGGCCGGGACACACGGCTCAGGGCCAGAGCAACTCCCGCACGCAGTCACCCGTCCGCCCGTCCGCCCGTCCGCCCATCCGTCCTTACTTCCGGCAGCGGACGTGGCGGCGTCGGCTCCTCGGCGGTCGGCGGAGCCCAAGCACCCGGCTCTGCCGGACGGCACTGCGGCATGCGACGCCGCGTGCGAGCGCACGGTCAGGTCGTCGGCGGTGCGGTGGCGGCCCCGCGGCCAGAGAGATCCAGCTCACGGACAGGACAGGGAAGGGTCCGTGAACACAAGGGCCCGGCCTTCGGCATCGCGACGCACGCCTCGTTCACCGCAGTCGCGTACCGGGCCACGGCCCTACCCCCGTAGGGGCTCTGTTCCTCGTTCTCCGGTGATCCGCGCCGTGTGAGAACGGGCACCACGCTATAGCCGCAAGAGGGACCCGAGACCGGACAGCAGACGCCAGCCAGGGGACCGTGCGCGCCACGAGGGGACCCGCCACGCCACAACAGGGACTCCAGGTGTCGTACACCGGTCATGGGCCGGCAGTCCGCTCTGCCCTATGCTCAACGCCCGTGGTATCGCACACGCATCCGGGAACGACCTCCTCCGCAGTGACTCGTCTGGGCGTCGGTGCCGCTCGGCAACTGGGCGTACCCGCACATGGATACGCGCACCTTCTGGGGACCGCTCCCGAGCACCTTGAGGACGACCTCTGCCGCATCCCCGCGGCCACGGTCATCCGCATCGCGGAACTGTCCACCGTTCAGGCCTCCTGGAGCGAGCTCGCCGTGGTGCTGGCGCAGCATTCGGACATCGGCGCCCTCGGGGTCTGGGACTACCTGATCACCTCCGCGCCCACCCCCCTCGAAGGTCTCCGGGACGCTGCGGCCTACTTCGCCGCCGTCGCCGACACCGACGCGGAGAGCATGCGGATCACCGAGGACGGCGAACAGATCACGATCAGCCACGTCAACCAGGCCGACCTGTCCCACGAGGCGGCCTGCGCCATCCGCGCCTACGCACTCGGCCTCTACACCCGGCGCGCCGGTGAGGCCGCCCAGCGTCGGCTCATCCCCGTACGCGTCACCCTGGAAGCCGAGGCACCGCGCCGCTACGACGCCCTGGCCGACCTCTACGGCACCCGGAGCATCGACTTCGAGGCCCCGGACAGCTCGATCACCTTCCTCACCCGCGACCTGAAGACCCCGGCGCCACACAACCAGCCCGGTCTGTCCGCCGTGCTCCGAAGACACGCGGAGCAGACACTCGCCGCCGCCTTCCCGTTGCGCGACTGGCTGGACCTCTTCCGCACCGCACTGACCTCCGTCCACGCCGAGGCGGCCGCACCGACCCTGTCCACCATCGCCCGACGCATGGCCGTCAGCCCCCGAACCCTCCAGCGCCGCCTCGACGAACACGGCACCACGTGGAGCCACGAGACCGAAGCCGTACGCCGCGCCCACATCACCGGGCTGCTCCACAACACCGACCTCAGCGTCGACGCCATAGCCGCCCGCAGCGGATACGCCGACGCCCGCGCCCTGCGCCGCGCGGTACACCGCTGGTACGGCACCACGCCCGCAGCCCTGCGCCACCTTGGCCCTGAAGCTCCCGGCGCCCGGGAACACACGCCCCGGCGAGGCAGCCCTGCGCGCCCGCCGCAGTGACCGCCGGGACTGTATCCGGAGCCAGTGACGATACGGGCCTCCTCGTGCCGGTTGAAGTCGGGCACGAGTCGATCGGGCGGGTACGGGGGAGGCGCAACCGGCGTATGCCTGAGACCTTCGTCGACCTGGGAACCGTCAACGCGCCGTCGGGTGTGCTGGTGCTCGGCATGGGCGGCTGGATCGATCAGTGGCCGGAGCCGGCCCCGCCGCTGTCCGAGCGAGCCAAGGCGGTTGCGGCCATGGGCGGGGGCCATCTTCGTGAGTGGCTGTGCGAGAGGGGACGTCGCCGAGCTCCTGAACGAGACCGCCACAGATGCGCCCGCTTGCTTCGCGAGTCCTACCGATAACAGGCCCCCCAGGAATCCTTCTTGCCTGCCCCGAACTGACAAACTCGTTGATGTGGGCACCGCCCGCCCAGCAGAGCCTCAGTACTCCGTGGTCATCCCGCCCGCCTACCGCGATAATCACCCAGTGAAAGAAACCCCCGCCTCGCCGATACCCGTCATCCTCGGCATAGACGACCTCCGCCCCCTTCCCCGGGCTACGCGGATTGCCCGCACCAGCCGCGAGGGTATCCAGCTTCTGGAAGAGCACCGCAACAGCTTCATTGACGAGCTGTGGCTCGACCACGATCTCGGTGGGGACGACACCATCATGCCGGTGGTGACCCTCATGGAAGAAGCCGCCTTCAACGGACAGCCCTTTCAGATCGGAGCTGTCTTCGTTCACAGCGCCAACCCCATCGGTGCCGAAACCATCGTCAGGTCACTCGCTCGCTGGAGCTACCGTGTCCAGCGGGCAATAGCCTAAGGAGCACGGCCGTCTCAGCCAGCGATAGGGGTCCAGGGCCACCGCCCGCCGACCTTCTGGACCCTCACCTGTACGCCGGCGAGGCGACCGAAGGCATGAGAAGGCTGGACCCACGAGTCCAGCCCTCGGCGCGTCAGAGGTGCGAGCCCTTGGCCGCGATTTGTCCTCTGCCAGAACACCACCGCGGACAACCAGCTGTGGTGCCGCCTATGGGACTCCTCGGCTATGCCTTCCTGCTGGTCAACGCCAGGTCGAGATAGAGGCCGACGACATCGCGGACCTTGTCGATATGTATGCCCTCCAGACCGCGCTCGAGGAACCGCCGTTGCCAGTTGCGCCGTCTCGGGAGCGATCGCGACACGGCGCGAAGTCTGCGGACACTCCGTCAGGGTCGGGCTCTGTCCGGGCGATCTTGCAGGGCCTTCGCGATCAGGTCGTGGATGAGGTATTCGCCAGGGGCTCGGTTCTCCTTGAGGCGGGCAAGGTCGCCGGGTCCGAACCAGTCGTAGGCGGTGTGCTTGGACCATTCCAGGGCGGGATGGCCCAGATCGCCGTCGACCTCGACGAGGTAGTCGGCCTCGTGCCGCATTCCGGCACCGTCGTCCCCGGTCCAGGTGGTGATCCCGAGGAGGCGCAGGACGCGGCGCAGGCGCCAGCCGGTCTCCTCTTCGACTTCGCGGGCGAGGGCGCCCAGCAACGCCTCGCCCGGCTCGACGTGGCCGCCCACGATGTCCCAGCAGTTGGGAAAGAGTCGCCTGTGGGGGCCGCGCTTCTGAGCGAAGGCCTTGCCGTCCCGGTTGAGGATGACCGCTCCGACCGTCCAGACCTCGCCCTCGGCGGGCGTGGGTATCTCGACGCTGGCCTCTGCCGCCAAGCGGCCCCCATCCTTTGGCATGTCCTCACTGTAGGCAGTCCAGCCACTCACGCCGTACTCAAGGAAGTACGGGCGAACGTGCTCCGTGGGATGACGGGGTGGCCGGTCGGCCCAAGGGGAGCAGTGTCACGATGACCTGGTGAACATTCCCGGTCCTTCCGCGCGTCGTCGCATGCTGATCGAGGCGGTCGTCGTGGTCGCGGCAACCGCGACGGCTCAGGTGGCCTGGCTGGAGAAGGACGACGTGCCGCCGGACGAGATCGCCGCCGGTTTCGATGACGCCTTCCGGCTGGCTGGGCAACTGGTCGAGGACAGGCAGCTCAATCCCGCGGTGCTGCCTCGTTTGCAGATGATCGACGAGGTCTTCAGCGAGATGGGCAAGGCTGCGGGGGTGGATCGGTGGACAAGGGAGGCACTGTCCACCGATGCGGGTTGGGATCGTGCCCGGCGGCTGGCGCGAGAAGTCCTCACGGCGGAAGGTGAGGGGGACGCACCGCTGCCGGACATCTGCGTCATCCGATGATGGCTGGGGCGGGGTGCGGACCGTACAGGTCAGGCCATGAGGCCACCCGGGGCGGGCACGGTCCTTGCCCCGCCGAGTGGCCGGGCTGGTGCCGTCTCCGCCCGGTTCGTGTGCTGGCGCGCGGGGGTCGACCGGAAAGTCGGCAAATACCGCGAGCTCGCCCGGGAAGCGGGGCTCCCACTGGTCGTGGCAGCCGGCGCACACCGGTTCTGGTGAGCGCGGACGCCCGCGTGGGGTGGGGGCCTGCTGACCGAGGGGGCGAGCGCGTCCCGAACGCCCTGGTCCTGTTCGACCGGCCCGCCGCCCTTGAACCACCCACCGCCGACGCGGCGGCGAACAGCTGGCTGGTGACCACCGCCCAGGACCGCACCGGCTCCGAGCGGAAGACGGTCCTGCTGGTCAGCACCCGGGGCCGGACAATGCGCGCGGCCGCCCACATGGCCGACGTACCCCGCGACTCACTCGCACCAGGACCACCACGACACCCGCTGACCCACGACCGTGGGGCACCGGGTCCGGCGATCGGCTCCCGCGCCCCACGCGGCGCCCCTTGAACACCGACCGGCCCCGACCCGACCCGCCCCGCTCAGACGTCGGACACAGCCGACCGGGCCCAGGCAACCGCCCCCCGCAGTCCGTCGCTGACCGGGTACGGAACCAACCCCCAGGCGCGGACACGGGCCGCGAAGCGGTCCAGCAGCGGCCCGTCCGGCCCCAGCAGCCCTCCCACCGTCACCAGCGGCTCGCCGCGCCGCGGCCCCAGTGCCGCAGTGCTCTCGGCGAGGAGGTCGGCGGCCTCGTCGAGGATGCCGGCCGCCACGGCGTCGCCGTCGGCCGCGGCGCGCACGACCAACGGGCACCAGCGGGCCAGCCGGACAGGGTCGGCGGGGGTGAGGGCCCCGTCGATGAGCGCGTAGCGCACGGACGACGGGTCCAGGGCGGGCGCCTGGAAGGCATCGGCCAGCCGGCTGACGAGCAGGGTCTTCGGCCCGCGCCCGTCCGCGGCGCGCAGGGCGCGGCGTACGCCCTCGCGGGCGATCCAGAAACCGCTGCCGTCGTCGCCGGTGAGCCAGCCGCAGCCGTCCGCGGTGGCGGCCAGGCGACGGCCGCGCAGACGGCCCGCGGCGGCGCCGGTGCCGGCGATCACCGCGAGGCCGTTCGGCGGGGCGCCGGGGGCGCCGGCGAAGGCGACCTCGATGTCCGCGACGACCTGGACCCGGGCCCCGGTCACACCCAGCCGGGCCAGCGCCGCACCGAGCGCCCGGACGGCCAGGCCCTGCCCGGCGTCCTCCCCCCGCCCCGGCACTCCCGCCCCCGCGAACCCCGCGACGACGCAGCGCACCTCCGCCGCCCGCCCCTCGGGCAGTACGCGCCCGACGGCATCCGCCAGCCGTTCCTCCAACAAGCCCTCCGGTACCGACCGGGCGTTGCCGGCCCCGGCCGACGCCGTGGCCAGCGGTGGACCGCCGCCCGCCTCCGCGACCGCCACCCGCAGACGTGAGCCGCCACCGTCGATTCCCAGCACCAGGCTCATCCCGTCCCCCCCCGCTCAGCCCTGGGTCCGGTACGGCCGGACCGCCTGCTCCGTGGCCGCCATGGCCTCGGTGGTACGGGCGTAGGTGCGCTGCGCCACAGCGATGTACAGCATGTCGAGGACGGTCATCTGCGCGTGCCGGGCCAGCACCGCCTCGGCTCTGAGGCCGGCGGAGCGAACACAGGTGAGCAGGACGAGTTCGGCGTGCTCGGTGCACGGAGACGCGGGGTCGTTGGTCACGGCGATGGTGGTGGCGCCCCGGGAAGCCGCCTCCGCCAGCACCTCGCGCGCCTCGCGCGTACCACCGCTGTGCGACAGCACGAGGGCCACGTCGCCGCGCCCCAGGAGGGCGGCGCCCGTGAGGGCCACGTGCGTATCGCTCCAGGACCAGACCGGCAGACCGATCCGGTACAGCCGCTGCTGGAACTCGACGGCCATGGTGGCGCTGCCCCCGACACCGAACAGCTCGACCCGGCCCGCGTCGGCGATGCGCCGGGCGGCCTCCTCCGCCACGGCCAGGTCGAGGCCCTCGACGGTGCGGGTGACGACGCCGGCGACCGTACCCGCCACCGCCGCGGCCACCTGTTCGAGTGAGTCGCGTTCGCCGATGTCGGCACCGATGTCGTCCCGCCACGTGCCCCGGGCGTCGCGGGCGCCCTGGTCCGCGGCGAGCGCGAGGCGCAGCTGTGAGTAGCCGGCCAGGCCCAGGGCGCGGCTCAGCCGGGTGATGCTCCCGGTGGACACCCCGACGGCCTCGGACAGTTCGAGGATCGTCCGAGCGGCCGCGGCGGCGGGATCGGCGAGGATGAAGGAGGCGAGGGCCCGCTGCGCCTCGGGCAGCTCGCTCTTCACGGCACGGATTCGGTCAACGATCTGGTCCATGGAGAACTATTCTCCGCCAACCTGCCATGAATCTGTCAAGCAATCTTGACTGTTCCTCACGCGTCCCCCACCTTCATCCCCGGGCAGCGAATAATTCTCCATCCCGAGCGGTGCGGACACTCCCCGCCGCCCAGGATCGCCGTATCTGCTTGACGGAACCTCGGCAACCGAATCGTGGCACGGTGCCCCCCGCCCCGGGCGGTCCCGCCGCTCCTGACCCTGGAGAGGAACCACATGCACCAGCCCACCCGTCGCAACCGCTTACGGGCCGCGGCCGCGATCGCCGCGACCCTGTCCGCGCTCGCCCTCAACCTGCTGACCGCGGGCCCCTCGCAGGCCCGAGCGGACGCGGTGTCCAACACCCTCCTGTTCAACTACACCACGCACAAGTGCCTGGACGTCCCCGACACCGGCGCCCCGAACATGGGGAGCATCGTGCAGCAGCACGACTGCATCCGGGGCCCGGGCGACAACCAGATGTGGAACCTCGCGGACGGCGTCGACGGCTACCTGATCCAGAACACCAAGAACCCCGGCCTGTGCCTGGACCTCCCCGGCACCGGCGTTCCCGGCAACTCGCTGGTCGGCTTCTACCCCTGCCAGAACACCACCGCGGACAACCAGCTGTGGTACCGGCTATGGGACTCCTCCGGCTATGCCTTCCTGCTGGTCAACGCCAAGTCGTACAACGCGGGCGCCCCGGTGTGCCTGGACGTCGCGGGCCTGGCCGACGGCACGAACGACCTTCGCGTAGGCGTCTACACCTGCACCACCAGCTACGGCGACGACCACTGGTGGCAGACCGCCTAGTGCTGCGACCGGCCCGGGTCCGCAGGCTGACCGAGCAGCAGGGCCAGAACTCCAGCACATCGTCCGCCGAGACCGCACCGAGCTGCTGCTGGCCTCGGCCGGCGGCAGCACGGTGAGGCCTCCAGGTCGGGTGCGAGTCCGTATCTCAGCTCTCGCAATGGACCCGCACGTGATGGTCGTGCTCACCGTCTCTGTCGGAGACCTCGAACTGCCGAGTGCGGCTGGCCGCCCCGGCGACCTGGCTCTGTGGTGAGGGGAGGGACACAGCGGAAAACGGGAGGCGATCACTCCGTGGCCTGGCCTAGCCTGCTCGCCATCCCACCGACGAAGGGGTCCCGATGTCCCGCTTCCAGCCAGTGCGTCCGGAGATCCTGGCCTTCTACGACGAGTCCGATGAGGCCGGCCGCCTGCACGCCACGGCCACCGGCATGCTCGAACTGGAGCGCACTCGGGAGCTGTTACGCCGCCACCTGGCGCCCGCGCCGGCAAGGATCCTCGATGTCGGAGGCGGCCCCGGCGCCCATGCCCACTGGCTCACCGGCGACGGCCACACCGTGCACCTCGTCGACCCCGTCCCCAAACACATCGCCCAGGCCGCCGAAATCCCTGGCGTCACCACCGAACTCGGCGACGCCCGTGCCCTCACCGCCGCCGACGACTCCTTCGACGTCGTCCTGCTCCTGGGCCCGCTCTACCACCTGCACGAACAGTCCGACCGGCTCGTCGCGCTGCGCGAGGCCCGACGCGTGCTGAGGCCCGGAGGTCTCCTCACGGCCGCCGTGATCAGCCGCTACAGCCCCCTCCTCGACTACCTGGCGACGACCGGCATCGCCGAGCCCGCCATCCAGGACGGTGTCCGCACCACCCTCGACGAAGGGCGCTACTCCGGCGCCCGCGGCTTCACCCACGCCTACTTCCCGACCTCCGCCGAGCTGCGCCAGGAACTGACGGAGGCCGGCTTCCACGAGCACACGGTCTACGGGGTCGAAGGGCCGGGCTGGGTCGCCGTCAAGGCGATCACGAAGTACGCGGGCATCGACCTGATCGGCACCCCCATGTACGAAGCGGCGCTGGCCGCAGCCCGAGTCGCTGAGCCCTACCCGGCCCTGACGGACTCCTCCGCCCACATGCTGGCCTTCGCCCGAGAATGAGCCCGTAGTACGTGCCCAGCGCCCTTCAGGACGCCGCGCACGCCCACCCTCCCCGCAGCCGCCGCCCGCACCCCGGCACCGCCACCGGAGGCTGACCACGCCGGGCTACCGGGCCCCGGACCCGGACCCGGATCCGGGGAGCTCCAGGTCCCTGATCCTCCACGGGGGAAGCCCGCTGTCGATCAGCTCCTGCGCCTCATCGGCGTTGCGGACGAAGATCCGCTGGAACGCCAGCTGCGGCGAAAGGACCGTGAGGGCGGGGCACGGACGAACGACGCCGTACAGTCCACCACCGTGAACGGGCACACCGTACGCGAACGCCGGCACACCGGCACGGGCACCGGGGTTGCTCAGCGCTACGCCGTCCTCCTCGGCCTCCTCGCGGACAGCGGCGAAGAGCTCCTCAACCTGCGGCGGTGAGAGACGGGCCCACCATGCGGCCGCGATCCCGGGCGCGTCCCGCTCCAACGCCACCCGGCGCGCCAGCTCGGCCTCATCGCGGATGCGCCGCTGCTCCTCCTCGGCACGTCGCCGTTGAGCCGCCTCTCGCCGTACCACCCGGTCACGCTCCGCCTGCGCGTCACGCTCCCTCCGCGCCCGCGCGGCCGCCTCCGCCTTGAGGAGACGGTATTTGGCCGCTTGCTCATCCCTCTTGCGGGCGGCTTCAGCTGCCCGCTTCCGCCGCTCGGCCTCGCGGGCCCGCGCCGCGGCCTCCCGCTGAGGCCTCAGCCGCTCGTACTCCACCTCCGCGTGGGCCGAGGCGTGGGAGGTCCACCACAGGTCGCGGACGTAGGGCTGGTACTCGCCGTCGTCCATCCGTGACACCCGGCGGTATCGGGGCAAGGCCCGGTGAGAGGTGAGGGAGCCGCGAAGGACCCATATGACGAAACGGGGGAGCGGCTCCGCTCGGAACTCCCACCGGCCGGCGGCCGCGTCGAAGCCGGCGAGCCCGTCGTCCACGACCCACGGTCCGGGACCGTCATCGAGCGGCGGGCGAACCCGTATGGACGGGACCTCACCCATCCACACAGGAGCTCGCGGGTGGGGCGACACCCAGCAGACGTCGACGCCGTAGGCGCTGTAACGGGCCGTTCGCGCCTGGATGTCCTCCACGGTGATCGGGGAGAGCTGAGCCTCCCACGCCACGCGTCGCGCACCGTCCGGGGACGTCGCCAGCACGTCCGCGCGCCACGTGCCGTCGTGGGCCGGGACCTCCAGTTCGGCGTGCCAACCGGCTGCGCGAGCAGCCGAGGCCAACTCCAGCTTCAGCATGTGGTGTTCCCAGGACTCCTCGGCCATCGTGCATTCCGGAGGCCGCCCCGCGTCGTGGGCGAACATGCGAACACGTCTGGGCCGTGGGGTGTGCTTGGCGTGCACACCCCACCCGCACTCAGGGCAGGTCAACCCTGGCCGGGGCCGGACTCGATAGATGTCGGACCACACCAGCCCGCCACCGAGGTCAGGCTGTGAAACATCGAGGCGGCCAACCTCCGGATGTATAGCCGTAAATGCCATTCCGCGCCCCGAGAGGTTAGAAGGTCCGATGACCGTTGCGCTTATTTTTAGCCGTACTTGATAGAAATTCAGCCACACCTTCTCCTTGGATCCGACCTACGGATAAGTCGATATTCTCGCTCCATGGCCGGTGCGATGCTCGGCCCGATCGGCCTACTTGCTCCACTGCGGATTCCGCCTGCTCCGGAAAGATGATCCTGCTCCAGTGGCCCGTTTCAGCCCAAGGGCTCCCTGCCGCGTTGGCAGCAGTCCGCCGGCGCCTACGGCGAGGAAGGCGGCGCCTGCCGCGCAGTGAGATCGGGCTCTGGCAGGCTGATCAGGTGAGTGGGAATGACGAGGAGTCCGGCAACCGGTTTCGAGATCGACGCGAAAGCAAGTACGGAGATGACTTCCTTGACGAGGTACTCGTCCGGTGTCCTAGGTGTGGCGGGTGCGCCACCATCACGCCCCACCCCGAGATCCCCGCAGACGACAACGCGGTGGGCGCCGGGCGGCGGCCCTTCCGTCGGCGGCTACGGTGCACAGGGTGCGGCTTCTTCAAGGATCAGAAGGTCGACTCTGCCGTCGTTGGCAGCCCCATCGACCCCGACTTCCAGCGACCGCTCTGGCTGCAGGCAAGCTGCTGCGGAAACGTGCTGTGGGCCTACAACCTGCGCCATCTCGATCTGCTGGAAGCCTACGTGCGGGCCAAACTGCGTGAGCGTGGAGAGCTTGCGCCCGGAGCCCCGATGAGTCTCGTTGAGCGGCTGCCCAGCTGGCTGAAAGCAGCGAGGAACCGCACCGAGATCCTGCGGACGATCAAGCGCTTGCGCTCCACAACGCCAACTGCCAGGTGATCAGACCCGCTTGACCCCGGCGACGGCGCCCCGGCGCTGATGGCCCTCGGCGGACGTCCGATGTGCTGCGCGCCGGTACACAGGAGGAGTGGCCTTCGACTATCGCCAGCCCGTGGCCAGACCTCGCGGACCGGCCCTTTCGGCCTACGGCCCGGACCGAGCGGCTTGACGCCGAGTACGCGCCCAGTGCCACCCCCCGGCTCTAGCCCGCGGGTCGGCGTTGACGCTCGCTTGTCCCGGCGCACCATCACGCTGCCTCCGCTCTCTCCATACGAGGAGTGCCCCCAGGGCGGAGGCGAAGTCGAGGGCCGCCCATGCCCACGCCGCCCTTTTCGAGGTGGGGTCTGCCGATGTGCTCAGGCGTAGTTCATTGGGCACTGCCGACGGAGCGAGTACGCGGGCACACTCACTACATGATCACCTCTTCCTCCACCGCAGCTGATGCCTCCCGCCCCTCCCCGGTCTGGGTGGAGTCGATGGGCGGTCCGCTGATCGTCGTCCCCGTCTCCGCCCTGCCCTCCTGGGGCGGGTGCACGGAGAGTGGCCTCATGGCGGCAGACGCCACCGCCCCGGACGACTACGACCGGGCCTGCGCCGTGGACACGCTGGCCGGTGTGATCCCCATCGACGAGAACGGTACGCAGGCCCTGGTGCTGGCGGACGAGCCGGCGACCAGCTGCTATCTGCCCCGGCACCGAGCGTTCCTGCGGTGGCTCGCCGCCGAGACCGAGGCCGGACTGCGCGCCGCGGCAGAGGCCGTCCTCGTAGACCCAGCCACAGTGTGGGAGGAGTGTGGCACCTGGGTTTCGGACGGACCGGCGGTGCTCATGGACTCCGCCGGAGCCGGTTCCGACTCGGGTACCGAGTACCCCGACGGGGGGATGCCCGCCGAGGCATCGGTTCCGCTGCCCGCCGGCCGCTGGAGGGTCCGCGCCACGCAGACCGAGGCGGACGCCGAGAACCGGGTCGGCCTGGTCCAGCTCCTGCCCGCCGGATCCTGAACGGGCAGTGCTTCCGTCGCGTGCGGTCAGCCACCACGTCTCAGCCCCTCAACCATCCGTACACCTCACGTAGTTGACGCGCCGACCAGACGGCTACCGCACCACGAGGCCCCGACGTCTCCTCGACAGGTTCTCCGGAAAGGCCGCAGATGCCCGCATGGTCGCGTGAGGCGTACCCGCCGCCACTGGTTCGACGAGGCCGCCCTGGTCACGCGCACGAGGCCGACCGGTGTGGTCAGCGCGGCGGCGCCCACGGGTCGTCCGTGGGGCCGGCCTGCTCCGGGTGGAGCATCTCGCGTATGCAGCTTCTGAGTCCCGTTTCGCCGGATCCGCCGGCGGCGGTCATCCAGGGCAGGGCCTCCATGGTGTGGGACAGCTCGTCGGTGGCGAGGTCGTCGACCGTGGCCCGCAGGTCGTCGGGGGCGGCCTCGGCGGTGAGGCAGAGCCAGCCGATCGCGGCGGCCAGCCGGACCTCGGGCGCCTGTGCCCCGTCCCGCCACCGCTCCCGCATCCACGCGGTGGTCGGCGGATGGGGGTGGGCACGGGTGACTTCGGCGGTGGCGAGGACCAGGGCGGCGCGGACGATCGGATCCTGCTCGGCGGTGAGCCGGGCACCGAGGGCGGCCCGGACCGTGCGGTCGGGGTCGGCGGCCGTGGCGAGGGCATAGGCGGCGCGGATCCGGATCGCGGGGTCGGGGTCGGGGTCGTCGAGAAGGGACCGCAGGAGGGTGGCGTCTGCGGTGATCGCGGCCCGGGCAGGGGCCACCGACCACCCGGCGGGGTAGCCGCTCACCTCGATGCCGTAGTCGTCGTACGGGTCGTAGCCGGCGGACCGGGTGTCGCGGTGGAGCAGCAGCCCTTCCCGGGAGGCGACGCCGAAATAGCGGGCGCGGGCCGGGGCGGAGACCTCGGCGAGCGTGATGGCACGGCGCGGGTGGCCGGCGTCGGCGGCGATCCGGATCAGGAAGGGCACGGCGAGTACGGCAGCGGCCCGCATGTCGTCGGCGCAGTGCCAGGTCACCACCCCCGGTTCGATGAGATCGGGGGAGTCACCGGTATACAGACGGTGAACGGCCTCCCTGACACGGTCCCCCTCCGGGAAGTGCTCCCAGGGGACTTCGTCGAGCAGGAACCCGTCCTTGACCTCGGGCCGGACGCTGGCCACCACCGCCCGCACGTCGAACGGTCCGCCGACGAAGGAGGCCAGCTCCGCCCCGTCCGCCAGCGCCCGGCACATCGCGAACGTCGGATCGACACGCCAGTTCTCCACGTCACCACCCCCCGCCGAGTTTAAAGCCGTCGTGGTAGCCGGGCGTAGCTGCCGGGCCGGGGGCGGGTCCTTCTTTTCACGCAGAGCTAGCGGGTCCCGGGGGCGTGTCCTCGGTTCTGTCGCCAGACATCAAGCGGCAGCTTGGACCCGATACGGAGACCGACGCCTCGCTGCCAGCCTGCAAGCCGATGCAAGCGGTCGGCCACTCGATCTCGAACGCTTGGAAGGTCAACGAGAGCACCGCCCCGCCACAAGTGCGAGGCCTGGCGCCGACCGCGCGGGCGAACGACTCCTCCCGCCCGACCTCCCTGCGTCGCTTCGACTCCAGGGCGTACGAGGTGCCTGCCTGGCAGGCCGGTTGAGCGTGGTGTGGTGCGAGTTCGCAGTAGGAGCCGTTGCCGGTCGTCCCTCGGTCGCCCCGGATACCTGGGCTGGAGCGAGATCAGAAATGGGATGAACTGCGTTGACTGCAACGTCTTGGCGCGATCGGGACAGGCAGTTCGGGCTTGTCGGCCGGAGTGGCCGTGGTCCCGGACGGCGTGGGCCGGCGTCGCCGGTGATCCTGGGCGGATCACCGGCGACGCCCGGTGGGTCGGTCAGAAGTGCGGGGTGAGCAGCGAGCCGAAGGTGTAGGTGCCCTGCGTCAGTCCCAGTTCGGCCGGGTCGTTGAGGTACGCGGTCGCCGAACCGGGCTTGGACAGGCTGGACGTCTGCTTGTAGTAGCCGCCCCGGGGGCTGAGGCAGTCCGTCCAGGTGTACGTGCCCGCGGCCAGGTAGAGGTCGCGGGTCGGGTAGCGGTACTGGTCGAGGATCTGCGTCCACGTGTAGGTACCGGAGGCCAGGTATATGCTCCGGGTCGTGCACGCGGGGTCCTGATCCCACGTCGGTCGGCCGTCCACCCAGACGCTGCGTGTGTTGTAAGCCGTGTCCGCCGCACTCGCGGGCGTCCCCGCCAGCGTCATGACCGCCGTCGCCGCAGCGGCCACGGCCGCGATTTTGCCGAACTTTCCAGCCACGAGTTGTCTCCCCCTTGATGATGCCGTCGTCGATTGTCCAGGTGATGAGGAGTCGCCGGCCCCCTGTTCGGGCAGGGGACCGGCGTCTTCATCCGCAGATGAATCTAGGTGCGCTTGTCGCGTGGTGGTGTTCGTGGTGTGCCGGGTTTCTGTGTTCTGCGTGCCGTGTGCGCCCAGTGGGAACGCGATGGCTTGCGGCCTGGCGGGCGCTGCAGGTCCGGGACCGGATCCCCGCGGACGGGCCCGCTGACGGTCTGCCGCCGGGGGACTCGCAGGTTTGTCGGCTTTCTTCCGGGGCCGTGCACCGGGTGGATTCCGGATCCGCGCAGTCCCGGTCGGCGCTCACTGGTGACAACTAACTCTGACTATGGGGCTTCACACTGTCTGGAATTTGGCGGGTACGGAGACAAAACCAACTGGGCGCCCATCGTGCTCTCTGCAGGGGCGCGCCGTGGTCACGGCACCTTCGGTGACGATGAAGGCAGCGAGGACGCGCGGGTACTCAGGGTGCTCGGCCAGGTCCGGACGGGCGGCCGGGAGCCGGTCGACGAGGGCGGTGAAGGTCTCCCGGGTAATCGACAGGCGTTCGAGGCTGGTCTCGGCTTCCCGCAGTCGACCGTGCGGCTCTTCGATCTGGGTGCGAGGTCGCCGGCCAGAGCCCAGGCGGTGTCCTCGTCCCGGCGAGCCCGCCGTCGGCCGCCGCGAGATCCGTAGTCGAGCTACTCGGCGACATGCGTACCGACCGGATCTCCTCGCCCAGGTTCCGCCAGGCCAAGGCCGGGTGGGATGCGAGACAGAGGTGCCCGTTGAGCCGGACGGGGGCGTAGGCGCCGACGGCCAGCGGATCCGGAACGAAGGCAAACCGGCGGACATCCCCGTCGTGGACGGCGTCCGGCTCGTGGTCCTCGCCTCCCCCCCCGCAGCCAGGGAGATCGCGGCGGATCTGGGCCTTGGGGCGGCGAGGGGGGGAAGGTCCAGGGGGCGTGGCCGAAGGCCAGGCGTCTGGCGGAACGCGGGTGGCCCCTGCTGGCGGCGTCGGGGAGGTTCAGTGTCGGCCGACGGCTCGCGGCCGGGCCAGACGCCGGTTCATCCGCCTGACCACCGACGACGGGATCACCGCCTCGCTGCTGGCCGGCGGCGTCTCGTACTCCGTGGCCGGGCGGCGGGAGTTCAACAGCCACGCGAACGCGCGCTCTGCCACCCAGCGTCTGGGGAGGACCGCGAACCCTGTCATGCCGTCGGTGCGCTGCAGCCGCCGTCGGCCAGACGAGGGGGGCGTCCCCCTCCGAGGTTCATCGGACGGGGACGCCCCCACGGTTGTTCCGTTGGCGTAACTCGGTATCGGATGCGCGGGCTACCAGTGCTTGATGGTGACGCCGAGCGTGGAGGTGATGGCGCCGATGTCGGTGTACGACATGATGTCCCAGCACGTGACGCGGTCACCGATCGCCGCCGGGCTGGTGCACGTGGTCGTACCGCCGACTCCGGATTCGACGAGGCCTGCGGAGATGAGCCCCTTCGCGAGGACCGTGCTTCCCGTCGTCGGGAAGAACACGGGCCCGCCGGAGTCGCCGTTGGCGTTGATCTGGCGGAAGTTGGGGCTCTTGTCGCGGACGTCGTTCTGGCTGTACCAGGTGTGCCCGTCGTAGGTGTGGTGGGTGCCCGTCCGGTACACCTGCATGTTGCAGGTGTAACCCGTCACGGAACCGGACACGCACATCCAGTCGCCGTTTCCGGTCGACTGCGTACCGGTGACCTCGGCCGTGTACTGGCCGGCTCCGTTCCAGTTGTAGTAGTCCGGGCCGAGCCAGACGTCACCGTAGGAATAGCCCGAGACCGCTTGTCCGTCGTAGGTGTAACTGATCTGCGTGGTGCGTCCGACGGACGAGTTGTCGCCGCGGTACCAGTTGTCCCAGCCGCAGTGGGCGGCGGTGAGGACGACGTCGTGACCGGCGGAGTCGCTCGCGGCGAACCCCGTTGAGCACCCGCCGCCGGAGCCCGAGTGGATGTGGCCGCCTGCCATGTTGTACAGGCCCGGGCCGTTGATGTTGCGGTTGATGGAGGAGCTTCCGGTCCAGTTGGTCGTGGGCTTGGCCGAGACAGTCTCGATGGTGACGGGATAGTCGCCGATGATGCCGCGGATCGTGGTGATGACGTCCGCGGACGCGACCGCGGCCGACGGGGTCGCGGGTGCCGGTGCGGACGGCTTCTCTGCGTTACGGGGTACGGCCGTCGAGGCGTCGAGCCCGACGTGGAGCCCGCTGCCGTCGGGCTGGGGACCTGCCGACACGATGTGCCGGCCGCCCAGCAGCGCCGGGTCGGCTGCCGCGGCCTGCATGAGCGCGACGGACTTCCGGTTCAGGTCCGACTCGGTGTAGGCGGCGCGCAGGGTGTCGACCTTGATGCCCTGGCCGGTGGCTGCGCGCCGGGTCTCTTCCTGGACGGCCGACGGGACTTGGCCGTGCCAGTACAGCGTCATGGAGTTCGCCAGCGGATCGACGACGACCCCGCCGATGCCGGCTTCCTCACCCGACGAAGACCCGACGGCACGGATCCGGTCGCGCAGGGAGTCGAGCTTGGGCTGGTTCGTCATGATGGCTGCTGTGTCCGCGGCGGAGTTGCCGAAGAGCACTGCGCCACCGCTCGCCTTCGAAGGGGCCGCGCGGTTCGCTGCCGCCGACGCGGAGACGGGTAAGGCGAGCCCCGCCGTCACGGCCACGGCTATACAGGCCATCACTGCGGCCTGCCTCTTGGGCTTGTTCAAAATTCCCCCCAGTTTTCCAAACCGTTGATTTTCTGCTCCGGTGGGGAGCGGCTCGAGCTTGATTGCCCGGAGATTCTTTTGTCAACGGGGCGGATCTGACAGCGGGTGATGAACTGGTCAATATTTTGCCGCCCCTTGCCCAATGCCCTGGATTTCATTGGTGTTCGTCTCGCTTTGCGTCCTCGCTGTCGCTTGCGCAGCCTGAGAAGCGGATTCCGCAGTTACGGATGCGCGCTTCGGCGGCGGTTCGGCTGACTGCTGGCCACTGGCCGCGTCCGAGGTCAGCGCTGGGGTCCGGGCGGGAGACCTGCGCTTTCATGCCATCCCGGCCGTGATACCTCTTTTGTAACGAGGAGCCGCCTATGTCAGGCAGCTCGAGCATCAACCGGTTGGTGGCGGTTTTAGTGCGATTCTTAGGTGCAGTGCATGCTGTGGGATCATGGCTTGTTTGGAATGTGTCGGAGCAGGCAATGGTCTCCGTTGGCATTGCCCCATCGATCAGGGAATGCCGAATTTCAGCCAACCGGCCATTGGCTCGCAATACGTTCTGGAATTGCCCTTACTCGAAGGATCGGCCGTTGGGCGACGGGGGGTCGGACGAGCGGTCCCACGCCGACCAGCAGCTCAGCCGCAGTGGGCGATGCCCACCGTGACCTCCTCGGCCGCCGCCGCAGCCCGGGACCTGGAGCTCGGTGAACGCCGAGATCAGGCCGTACGCGCGGCGCGCCGTGATCTCGGCGTCGCGTTCCCGGCCCCGGACGCGGGACCCGTACGGCCTCGGCGGCCTCAGCCCCGGCCGACTTTGGCAAACACTGCGGCGGCTGCTGGCTGCCGGCTGCCGGCTGTTCTGGTCCGAGGGACGCCGTCGCGTGGATCCGGCCGGACGCCTGCTGGAGCGGCGCAGAGCGGGCGTTTTCAGGCGCGAGCGCGTTCTGTGGGCCGCCTTCAACTAGTCGCGCGCGATGTCGATCTCGGTGGTCTCCGTGGTCTCCCGGTGGTCTCCGTGGTCCGGAACGCCGCGGCGGCTCGCGGTCGCCCGTCGGAGAGGGCGCCACGCCCGGCGTCAGGTAGGTCATTACGGGTCGCAGACCTCCACCGCGCCCAGCTTGAGGACCGGCTGCGGCGTGGCACCGGGCCAGGGTGGACCCCCATCAGGTATGAAGCCGCAGGTCCGTGCGCGTCCGGTGGTCATCGGGGCCGGGGCCGCCCAGGGTGACGTTCGCTTCGATCCTTCTCCCCTGAGATTGCGCGCATACTGCAGCGCACGGCCCGCAAGGACCGCGCCGAAGTCACCTTCGTGGGCGCCTTCAACGACTGGAGGCCCGGCGCGTACCTTCTCGTTCCCCACACGGACGGCATCCGCACGGTCACCGTGAACCTGCCGGCCAAGAGCGGCCACGCCTTCTGTTACCTGGGCGACAGCGACCACCGGTTCGAGGAAGCCCGCCGACCGCCACGACGGGCCAACCACGTCCTGCACAACACCTGACCCGACCTGAACTGCCGATGAGGCAAGGCTTTTGACCGCCCCCTCGGGACGTTTAACGGGGAGGCGCCGGCTGCACGGCGGCCACCAGCCGGGTGAACGCCCGGGCGTCGACCACGGCCGCTCCGCCGGGATCGTTGTTGAAGTAGGCGAAGACGTCCGCGTCCCGGGACCAGGTGTGGGCGATCCGTTCCGCCCAGCTGCGCAGGGCGGTTCGGCCGTACCGCGGCCACGGTTGGGCACGCCCCTCGTGGAAGCGGACGTAACCCCAGTCGGCGGTGCGCCACAGCGGGGTCACCGGCCTCGATCCCCGATCCGCCCAGCACAGGGCGGCGCCACGTTCGGCCAGTACGGACCGCACCGCCGGCGTCCACCAGGACGCGTGCCGCGGCTCGACGGCCACCCGGACACCGGCGGGGAAGCAGGCGAGGCAGCGGTCGAGCGCCTCCGGGTCGCCCCGGAGCGTCGGCGGCAGTTGCAGCAGGACCGGGCCGAGCCGCTCCGCGAGGGAGGCTGCGTGCGTCATGAGCCGCTGGACCGGTTCGGCCGGGTCACGCAGACGCTTGATGTGGGTCAGGAACCGGCTCGCCTTCACGGCCATCACGAAGCCGGGCGGAGTGCGTTCGCGCCACTGCGCGAAGGTCTCGGGCGACGGCAGGCGGTAGAAGGCGTTGTTGCTCTCCACCGTGCGGAAATGCCGTGCGTACTCCTCCAGCCACAGCCGCTGCGGCCGGTCCGGCGGGTAGAACACGCCCGACCAGTCGCGGTACTGCCATCCGGAGGTGCCGACGATCACGGCCATACCGTGCGCATGCCCCCGGGCTGCCGGTCCACACGTGGCCGGCGCACCGGGGCCCGCACGCGCGAAGACGCCCGGCGGGAGAGTTTCCGCCGGGCGTTGTCGTGCGTCTGCTTCTGGTGCTGCTGCGACCGGTGGCTCAGTACCCGTGGTGCGGCCCAGAAGTTCCAGGCGTCGGCCGAGCTGCCGTGGCGCTCGTTCATGTAGTGCAGGCCCCACTTGATCTGGGTGGTCGGCCGGGTTGGACCTCCAGTCGGCGCCCGCGGAGGCCGATCTTCGACCCCGGCAGGGCCCGGGCCACGCCGTACGAGCCGGAGGAGGGGTTGGTCGCGGTGTAGTCCCCGCCGCTTTCGTGCGGGATGATCTCGTCGAAGGCCGCGAACGGTGCCGGGTCCTTGATCGTCTGCTGGGCCATCGCCTTGATGCTCTGCGGGGCCGCCCGTGCCGGAGCGGCGGCCATCAGGGAGTCGGCGACACCCAGTGTGAGGACCGTGCCCGCGAGGGTCTTCTTCGAGGCGGCAATGAGGCGGACGCCGACGTTGGACACGGAGAACCTTCCGAAGGCGACAAGGACGATCGCGGGCATGCCGGAGACATGCGTGAGCCGCCCATGCGAAGGAGAGGGGACGCCGGCGGGTGAAGCACCCGTGCCGCCCTGCACCCCCGCACCCCGTTCGCCCAGGGTGGGTGGCGCAAAGCGGGGCGTACGGAACGCCTCAGGGCTACTATCTCGGGTCGTATTGACGTGGGTCCTGCGGGGCGGGATCACCGCCAGACCCCCGGAGAGGACGGGCCGAAGCCCCAGAATCCGCCGCGCCTCGTCCCCCCTCGGGCGTCAAGCCACGAATTCCCGGGACCTGCCGAAGGTCCGCCGGTCGGGGCGCAATGGGGACCTACTCGCATGCTCCGAGGAAGGACCCGTCGATGCCCTCGTTTTCGCGCGTACGCGTCCACGACCCGCTGTTCGGAACCGTCACCGTCGAACTCGACCACGAGGCCGGGTTTCTCTCCGTGTACGGCGAGCGGACTCCTCGTGTCGAGCTCCGGCGGGCCGAAGGCACGGCGGTCGTTCCCCATGTGCCGATCGGAACGCGCGACACGGGCTGCCTGTTCATGCTGCTGGGTGGCGCACCGGTCCCTCTGAGGCCCGGCAAGGGGTTCCTGACGCGTAGGTCGTACAAGGTCGACGTCGGCCATGGCGACGCGCCGTACCGGTACAGGCTGGTACCCGTCTCGTACGACAGCAGTCGGTTCTTCCGAAGCGGTACGCCCCTCGGAGTCCTCGTCTCCACCGGGGACGGCAAGGTGACGGCCGACTGGAAGGACGGGCAGCCGGACGGGTTCGACGCGTCCGTCGGATACGCACTCGCCGTGGCGTTCGGTACCGGCGCCGAATCGATATGGCAGCTCGCCCTGGACGCAGTGCTCGACTGGTGATGACTCCGACAACGGACCGGGCGGCCCCCAGGTATTCGAGGTCGTCGTAGGTGGGCACGGTCCGGTACTCCAGCCAAGCAGAACAGAAGGGGACGGACGGGCCCGTACCTCCTCGCGGGCGCCACCGGTCGGGCTCGCGGCCGGGGCGGTGCGGGACCGTGCGTTGTGCACGGCTCGGTGGTGACAGCAGTGACTGTCCGCGCCTCATGCCCGCGCGATACCGTCGTTCGAGAGGAATCGCCAAATTTCCGTGGACTGATCGGACGGTCCGACGAACCTGTCGATCAAGCCAGCGGCTTGCGGTAACGGACGTACTCATTCCGTCTCCGGAACCCCACGCTCTCGTAAAGATCGTAGGACCGGTGCGGATTTGCCGTGCCCGTGTACAGCCTGGCGGTCACCGCCCCCTGCTCGCGAAGGCTTCGCAGCCCTTCCAGCAGCAGGATCCGGCCGATTCCGAGGCGTCGCTGGTCCGTTCGGACACTCAGCTCTTCGACCTCGCCCACGGTGTGGTCATGAGGGCGGACGGAGCAGAGGGCCACGCCGAGCATGTCCTGCCCGTTCCAGGCAGCCCTCCAGCATGCCGGGTCGGCGGTGTCGACAAAGTCCTGGAAGGACCATTTCTGGGTGAATCCGGTGTCCGCATACGAATCGACGACCGTCCTCCAGGCCGCACGGTAGTGGCTGGTCCCGATCGGCCCCGTCCGTATTCCGGCCGGGAGTTCGCTGACTGGCTCGGGCAACTGCTGCAGATCGCCCAGCTCCAGCTCGGCCAGGCTGAAGACACGTCGGTAGCCGGCTGCGAGCAGAAGCGCCGTGGCGTCTCGCTCGGAGGCCATGGCGTTCGCGCCGATCACTGCTTTCCGCGCCGTGCCGTGTTCATCGACGAGCTGGTGGATCCGCTCTTCGGCCCAGCCCAGCATGGCTGAGCCGATGCCCTGGTGGCGATGCTCAGGCAAGAGGTAGCCGCGGTGCAGGTAGAGCCATGTATCGTCCCGCTCTTGCCACCACCGGATCGTCGAATAGCCGACGACGCTCCCATCGCGCACCACCAGGATCTGGTTCTTGGACGGCTCCTCCAACTCGGCAGAGGCTTCGGCGATCTCGGCCGCTGTCGGGAGCCCTTCCACAACCGAATGGGCGTCGACCCGGTCCCGTTCCGCACTCCCCAGCCGCACCGCAGCCATGGGGCCGTGGTCTTCGCCGCCGCGATACGGCCGGAACCCGAAGCCGACCGGAAGATCCTGTCCTTGCGCGCCATCCAGCATGGCCGGATGATCTCGAACTTCGAGGCAGATCCGCCACCCTATGCATGCCGCGGTCGTCTGAGGCCGCTCGACGATCTGGGCTCGTTCGAAGCGGGCCCCTGCTCGGACGAGGGCGACGAGGCGGGGTGCGTTTACGGCTCGCCAGCGAGCCTGGGCCGACCCCACGAGCCTGAAAACCAGCGCCAAAGCGGCGGCCCGGGAGCCGTCCCTCTTGGTGACCTCGGTCCGCAGAGGAACGGACGCGAAGGTCGACTCGGTGGGGCTGGTTGTCCGCAGGTGGATCCAGTGCTCGGCGGGGAAGTCATAGAACTTCAGCAGCTCGTCCTCGCCGTCGACGATCTTCTTGACGGCCTTGGGAAATTTTGCCCTGTACTGCTTGGCGAACGCCTTGCCTCCGGCGGTCGCCTGCTCCTTTTCCTCGGCGTTGTAAATGCCCTGGAGCGCCTTCTTCGCCGCAGGCTGGGCCGACTTCAGTAGGCTGTCGAGGCAGTTGGCCGTTTTGTGAACCTCGCTGGCCGGTGCGGCGCTCGATCGCCAGGTCTGCCCTGAGGTTCCCGGAAGCCACCCGTACATCGTGACGGCAGGCAGCGCTACATAGCCGCGGAGGCCTTCCGATCCAGCGGATCAGGCGACGCGTATCAAGCTGATCCAACGCCGGTCGTGCGGGCGAGCGTCCTTCGCTCTCCTACGAACGCTGGTCCTCGTCCAGCAGCCGTGATGCCCCGCCTCCGTCGAACCGGTGGGGATGCCGCCAACCCGACTTCGCAGGCACGCTGACCTGCGATACGGCGACGCTCACCCGGACCGGAAGCCACCGAAGCCAGCAGCATGCCGTCGGCGGGTTCGGCTCGTCGCAACTCAGAAGTCGACATCGACGCCGTAAACGCGTACGGCCAGTACACGATCGACGGGCTTCACCAGCGCCGGGTGAGCAACAGCCAGGAGCTGTGCCGGCACTTCGCCCGCGAGAAGCCCGGTGACATAGGCGAGGGCATGTGCAGGGGACAGTCCGGTCACCGACCGGCGAAGGGCACGGACGGCGGCCATGCGCCCGCCCGCTGCTTCAGCTGCCGTCCGTAGCTCGTCGTGGAGATCATCCACCGGAGTGCGTACCGGCAGCCCTCGGATACGGCCACGGTAGTCGTCCTCCCATGCCCCCTTGATCTCGGAGACGACTCCGATCGAGTGGAGCCCGCCGTCGACGCGATCGACCAGATACGGACCGTGTCCCACCAGCATCGCGGCTGCATCGGGCGTTCGCGCATACTCCTCGGATTGGACATAGACCTTCCACACCAGCTCGTGCTCGACCACGCTGACGATCACGTTGCGCCGGAACTGCTCGGCTCCAGCGGCGACCCACGCCTGATGGCCACGCTCCAGGTGTTCCTCAACGACGCGTATCGCGTCATTCCGCTCGATGATCACATCGGCAGCATCACCCAGTACGTCAGCTCGCCACCAGCGGATTTCCCCTCATCGATCCCTCTCCTCTGCAGGGGCCGAGAGCGCGTCTGCGCCGATCCATCACGAAATATCCGCCACAGCCCGGAGACGGCACAGGTGATCCGCAACGCGCACGCGGCGTGGCACGTGCTCGCGAAGGAAGACCCGGAAGGAGCGGTAGAGCTGAGCGGGCCCCTGGCCGACGTGCTCGCCCGGTTCAAGTGGGAGAGCCGGGCACAGGACGTCATGCGGTGGGCCGGGAAGGCCATGAGCCGCAGGCTGTACTGACCCTGCCGACTTTGGTGAGTTGCCGGGTTCGCGGCGGCCGCCGGCTGACCGGCGCTCGGCTGGCGGGGATACGTTGAGAATGGCCGTGCCCGGCCAGGCGGGGCCCGCAGGGGCGGGTATGGCGCAGGGCCGACCTGCTGGGTCGGCCCTGCGGGTGCGGCACGCGCGCGGCAACGCGGTGCTGCTGTGTCCCTGTTCTGCGAAGTCACCAGCAATTTCAGGGGTCCGCCGGTTTCCCGGTCGGGCTGCACCCTAAGGTGCCCGTGTTCTGGCTGGGTGGCAAGCGGGGTTTGGACGGTTGTGGACGAACGGGCCTGGTCGTGTCCTGCTGGGTGGGTGTGCCTGGGGCGTTCGTGGGGTGCTGTTTATGCGGCGGTGGCCTCCATCTGTGCATATTCGCTGTTCGGGGGGCTGGATGACGGGGTGGCCTGGCCCGTTATCAGCGTGGACACACGTGAACGAATGAACGGGCATTTCCCCCTATTAGGGACCTTGGGGTGGTGGTAGTCCTTAGGCCGGACCGCCGCCCCCTGTCATCCTTGGCCTACCGGTTTCGGCGACGGCAATCGCCTCCGGGACAGCGCTATTTGACGCGAAGTCACCATCACGGGAGGGCATTCAGGTGCCCTCCCGCCGTACTCGTAGGGAGCCGGGGTGTCCGTGCTACCGGAACGGAATTCAGGTGGATCAGGAGATCAAAAACGCCGAGGGGCGCAGGCGGGGAGCGGGCGTCCGGCCGGTCCCGGCGGCCGGTGTGGGGATGCCGCAGGCGGCGGTGATCTGTGTGGTGCTCGTGCTCGCAGCGGTGATGCGGCTGTACGGGTTGCCGGCGGCGGAAGTGTTCCGCCTCCTGGCCGGCGCGGCAGGGATCGGTGTCGTGGTCGTCTTCACGCTCACGGCGGGCGGACGCGGTGTCGTGGCCGCGGCCGCCCGGGCGGTCTTGCAGAGTGGCCGGTAAGGGGGTCGCGGTGGGACGTCCTGAACTTCCCGTGGATTCCACAAGCCCCGACCGCGGCCTGTTGGCCTCCCGCCTTCGGGAGCTGCGCCGGAGCGCCCGGCTGACGTACGACGAGCTCGCGGTGAAGACGTCACTGTCGCCGGCGACGCTCAAGCGCGCCGCCTCCGGCCGCAGTGTGCCGTCCTGGGACACGGTGGAAGCCTTCGCCGGCGTCTGCGGCGGCGACCTGGACGCCGTCCGGGCGCTGTGGGAGAACGCCCGGATCACCGGGCGAGGGCGGCTGCGCGAGCTGCGTCGGCCCGGATCACCTGAGCTGATCACCACGCGCGGGGCCCTGAGCGAGGCGCTGGAGTACTTCTACGAGCGGGCGGGCGCCCCCTCGCTGCGTCGGCTTCAGGAGCTCGCGGGGGGCCGGCACCTGCTGCCGGTCAGTTCCGCCGCGCGGATCGTGGGCCGGCAGGCGCTTCCGGCCAGCCGTCAGCAGTGTGCCGCCTTCCTGACCGCGTGCGGGATCACCGGCAGTCGCCTGGAGCGGTGGGCCGACGCCTTCGTGCGGATCACCTCCAGCCGGGAAGCGGTCCAACAGCCTGAGGATGTTGTCAGGGCTGCGTGGGTGGTTGCCGCGGACCGTACCCGGTTCACCGATGCTCTTGAGGCGTTGACGTCCCAAGCGGAGGGCAGCGGCCTCAAGCTCAACTTCGTCCCGCGATCGAAGCTGGTGCGGATGTACGGCGCCCACTTTCAGGGCCGGTCCCGAACCTTGGCCATGGAGTGGCAGCCCACGCGCGCGGGCTGATGTTCAGCGGGCAGGAGGGATCGGGAACGCGCGGCACGACGGCCGTCGTCCGTCTCCGGGGCGTGGCGCAGTGGCCCGTAGTCGCCGCTTGGGTGGGGTGCGAGGTTGGGGTTCAGAAGATGCTGCCTTCGATCTTCGTGAGCGGATTTGCGGAGGGCGTCGACGAAGGGGTTGTCGCTGTCGTTGGTGACGCCGGTGGTGGTGTGGGCGGGGGCGGCGTTCGCGGTTGTGGTGGTGAGGGTGATGCCTGCGGTGGCGGCGGTGGTGGCGATCAGGGGAGGGGCGATGCGGCGGGGCGTGATTGACATGGCAGAGGTCCTTACCTGGCTTCGGGATGGGGGTGGGACCGGGCGGGCGGCCGGGGTTCATGCCGCGTCGTTGTCCGGGCTTCCATTGAGCCCCGGGCCCGGCTACGCGGTGATGGCCCGGAATCTCGTGCCTTGCCGGCCGCCCCCTGCCTGTGCGGCGGGACCGGTCCGGTGTGCTGGCGGGGCCGGTCCTCCCTGGCCGTGGCCCGTACCGGTCATGCCTGGCCGGTGTCCGAGGTCCAGGCGGTGGGGCCGGCCGGTGGCCGACCCCGTGCTCGATCAGCCACTCCAGAGGCGGCGGCGCGGGCCGCCGGTCGGGCCTGCGCGGCGATCAGCCGCTCCTCGGTGGCTATCCAGTCCCGGGTACGCCGCAGATCCTGGAGCTGGACGCGTTCGAGGAACCGCAGCTGCTCCAGGCGGGCGGGGGAGTGCTGGTCCATCTCAGGTCCCGTACTGCGCCCGTCGCTCCTCGCGGCAGGTCTCGCAGAAGGGTCTGGCGCCGACTTCGTAGCGGGTGGTGGTTCGGCGGCTTCTCTGCACTGGTCAAGGCGGGGTGATCTGGACGGCATCAGTCCTAGCAGGCGAGCGGCAGCGCGGATGGGGGGATCACCAGTCGCGGATGGAGTTCACGCCGTCGATCAGCGCCGCGCGAGCGGCGGTGAGGTCGCGCCCGACAGCAGTCTGTGCTTCGTTCACCAAGAAGTCCAGGGCGTCGAACAGCTCCTCACGCTCCACGGTCTCGATGAAGCGTGAGCGTCTGTCCAATGTGTTGAAGGCGGCTCCGAAGGCGCGCCCGACCTCCGAGATGTTGCCCTGCTGCTTGCCGCTGGTGACCTCGGCGAGGAAGGCCTCCCGGGTGTCCTTGTACTGGGCAACGGCCTTGCGGTATCCGGTGCGGGGTATGTGTTCGCGGCCGTCCCAGTCGCGGAGCGGGTTGTTGGTGTTCGCAGCGACCCATTCCGGCTTGCGCGCACTGCGGACGTCGAGCTCTACTCCGTGTCGCACGTGGGGGCGCCAGGTCTTGCGCATCACGTCCGCTTAGCCCGCCGGAATGCCGTACAGCGATATCTCCTCCACCTCGGGGACATGGCGCGGCAGCAGACAATCTAGTGCGTCCATCCCGAACAGCTCACTGATCGTGAGCCCCTGCAGACGTGGCAGCTTGTTCAGCGCTGCCGCCGAGGTGAGCGTGCCCAGGTTCCCCGACAGTGACAAGCGGGTCAGATCCGGGAAGGCGGAGACGAGGAGGGCGCAGTCGGACCGGGTGATCTCGCGGACGGTGAGGTGTTCGACTTCCGTCCGCGGGGCTGCGCCGGCGTATTCGGCGACCAGTTCGTCGGCTGTGCAGGTCAGTGCGTATGGGGCAGTCCAGTCCTCACGGTCGCCGCTGTCCCAGTGCCGCTGCCTGGCCAGCTGTTGGCCCCGCCCCCATGCCGGGGAGTAGGAGTCCGAGGGTACGGTCACCAGCGGGGGCAGGGAGCCGATCACCGTAAAGCTCTTCGGAAGGAGCCACCCGTGGTTGCAGTGGGAGAGCCTGCCGGCCCAGCTGTGGTGCGTGAGCCGGAGCGGCTGCACGTCGCCCAGATCGGCCACGGTCGCGGGCGCGGGCCCGGATCAGTTCAGTTCCAGGACCGCAGCGGACTTCGCCGCGGCGTCGAGGCCGGTGACCTGCGAGGCGGTCCAGGCACCGAGTGCTTCGGAGTACACGGCGACGACGTCCCCGACGGCGACCGGCCTCGGTGGTTGGGCTCGTATCATGCCCGGATGCTAACCGGCTGCATCCGAGCCCGGTCTCCGCTATCCGCGGGGCGCTGGATAAGACCCTGCTGGCCTCCGGCATGACCGACACCACCGAGCAGCCGCCGCACTACCAGCCGCATGACTTCCGCCGAATCTTCGTCACCGACGCTGTCATGAGCGGCCTGCCACCGCACATCGCGCAGGTGATCTGCGGCCACGAGAGCATCCCCACCACGATGAACTACAACGCGGTCTATCCGGCCGAGGCCATTGAGGCTCACCGGGCGTTCATCGCCCGCCGCCGGGCATTGCGGCCCAGCGAGGAGTGGAATGCCTTCCTGGCGCACTTGGAGAAACGCAAGCTCTCCGTCGGTACGTGCGCCCGCGCGCGGCACCGCGATGCGTCCACGAGCATGCCTGCATCCGGTGCTCTCGATGCGCAGGCCCGACCCGGCACAGCGCGAGCGGCTCGTCGAGATCCGCGACAACCTCATCGCCCGGATCGCCGAGGCCGAGCGCGAAGGCTGGCTCGGCGAAGGCGATGGTCTTCAGGTCAGCCTCGCCGGCGCCCAGGACAAGCTCACCCGGCTCGATACCGAAGCAACCCGCCGAACCACCACGGTCAGCCTTGGCATGCCGACGTTCGGCCAGAGCGCCGCCCGCACTGCAAACCCGACCCCGACCCCTGGCCCAAGAGGCTGACCTTAGGCTTTGGCCATGCTTCTGATCTACGACGGCGAGACCACTGCCGATGCGCCCACGCCGCGCACTGGCGGAGTCCCGCTGGTCCCGGCTGAATTCGTCTGGCCGAGGTGCCGCGAGTGCGGCGGGGCCATGCAGTTCCTCGCACATCTCCCCCTCGACATCGGCGTGGTCGCGGTGTTCTTCTGCCAGAACGATCCTGGGATGTGCGACGACTGGGACGCCACGGCCGGCGCCAACCGCGCCTACCTGCTCTCCGGTGAGCTCACCCCGGCCGCTGTCCCGGCCGACGGCGAGACGCTCTTGGGCGCGGTCACCTCTCTGCGCCTTCATCCCGCTGACGACCCCACGGAGGAGCCGACTCTCGGACGGGTGGGCGGGGAGCCTGACTGGATCCAGGGTGACGAGACCCCCGACTGTCCGTCGTGCGCAGCCCGCATGACCTTCACGGCCGAGCTGGAGGAGGGCCACGACTTCGCCACCTCCGCGAATTTCGGCGGCGGAGGGCGCGGTTATCTCTTCAACTGCCAACCCTGCCGTCAGGCCGCGTTCCTCTGGCAGCGCTGAGAGCCGTCCCAAGGACCATGCCGGGTGCGTAGTTCAGAGAAGCCACCCTCGACTGGATCTTGAACGCCGTCGACACCGGCAAGGTCGACATGGACGACGTGCCCGCCGCCCTCCTGCGAGGCCAGTAGCCATGCCCCGCGCCTCACGGCGCCGGATGAGGCCGCTCTGCGGTACCCGACACGGTCCGATCCGTGCTCTTCGAAGCACGCCCCGCCGGACTGCTCTTCCACCAGCTCACCCGTGCCAGCGACCCCACCCCCAGCCAGGTCAGGGCCGGACTGGCCGCCCTGCGGGACGTCATCGCGGACCAAGGCTGACCCCTCGCTGATATGGAGCAGGTCTAACGGCTACCAGCTCGGAGCCGAACGGGTCGCTCCGCAGGCATACGAAGGAAAGGTGATCAAGGAGAAGCTTGCTGAGTTCCGCCGGTTCATCACCGGCACTGTCGCACCCCACCCCGCCGCCCACCCGGGCGACATGTGGGTCCGCCACATCATCGCCCAGCTCAACTCGATCGAGTCCACCCTCGACCTCGTCAACAGCTTCTGACCTCTTGCTGCCCGGGTGGGCAGCACTGGATTGAAGGCCAGCCGCGATGCGCCGTCGCCGCCACCCCTCGGACCCCACCGACGCTGAATGGGCCCTGCTCGAACCCCTTCTCCCGGTTCCGGCCTGCGAGACCACAGTCGGTGGCCGGCCCGAGAAGCACCACCGCCCGGAGATCGTCGCCGCGTTCCGCTACGTGGCCGGCACCAGCTGCAAATGGCGGGCCCTGCCGGCGGACTACCCGCTCTGGCGGACCGTCTGGGGGGTTCATGGCCCGCTGGGCCGCCTGCGGCATCGTCGGCCATATCCGCGATGGCTGCGCAGGTGAGACGTGGCTCTGGTCCACCTTCTGTGGAGGCTCACGGAAAGTGATGTCAGCGGAGTCTGATGGTATGGCCGGACTTTGCCGTCGACCTGCTGGGAGGCCACTGTGGTGCCCGTATATCCGTCCCTGACCCATGCCCTGGCCGAGGGCTTGGTCGGTGCCCTGTGGTTCATCGAGGGAAGCGAAGACGATCAGATGGATCCGGACGATGCCGTGAAGGTGCTGGAAGGAGCCGCCCATCTGTTCAGCCAACTGTCGGGTGACCAGCGGCAGGAGCGCTTCCGTAGCAGCTCGAATCCCGCTCGGCCGAACATCTGACGTTTAGCATCTTGATCCGGCTGACGTGGCCTTCGACGACTCCGGAGTTCCAAGGCTGTGAGAGTCCGGCGACGACGGCGTCCAGGTCGCGTTCGAGGTGGCGGGCGAACGACTGGAGGGCGGGAAGATCGGCGGTGCTGGCGGCTTCGATCCATTCAGGCAGCCGGTGACCTTCCAGCTGGGTGAGCATGCGGGCGAAGGAGCGCATGTGTGCGGCCAGGACATCACGTTCGGGGGCACGCGGCCAGGACAGTCTTGAGCTGGATTCGATCTGGTTCCCGCAGAGCGTCGGGGTGGGTGAGGATCCACTGGGCGACGGTGCGGGCCGTCGGCGGCCGCGGGCCGATGGGCTGGGGACTGCCCCGCAGCACGGAGCGAATGTAGTCGCGGACGCTGGCGTAACCATGCGAGTAGCCCTGTTCCTTGATCTCCTCCCACAGCCGCCAGGCCTGGTGCAGCCGTCTTGCCAGCGGTCATGGAGATAGGGCTTGTAAGGGTCCAGGGCGGTCCGGCGGTTCGGCCACTGTCCGGTGAACAGAGCCTCAGGCGTAGCCGTGCCGGCGAGCCGCAGGACGGTGCTGTGACCCATGCCGAGTTGCCGGGCGACGGACCGCTTACTGTGCCCGGCGATTTCGTCCTCCTGCCGCTGGTCCTGCCCCATACGTGCGTCGTCGGCTCCGAGGAGCCCCTGCGCTGCCGGCCGGTCACCACACCGTCCGGATTCGAGGATTTCGCCAGGGACGTCGGGGCCCCGGCCCGCGAGCGCCGACTCCCTGCGCCGGGGCGACTCGAGCCCGCAGCCCTCGGCCACGCCGCCGCCCGCCACCACATCGAAATCCTCGGCCCTCTGCCGCACCCGCACACCGATGCCTGAGCTTGCCGATCAACGTCTGATCTTCGCGTGAGCGGATGCTGCATCGCGGTCTGCGGTCTGCGGTCTGCGGCATTCGGATACCGGCTCCGCGGTGCCGTTTTCTGGTTGGGATGATGGTCCTGTGGCAGAGCCGACCTTCCGATACCACCCTGACCCACTGGCTACCGGGTCCGCGGTGCCCACTGAACATGTCTGCAGTGTCTGTGGCGTGCGTCAACAGATCCGCTACCAAGGCCCTGTGTATGGCCGGCAACCTGATTCCCTCTGCCTTCACTGCATTCACTCCGGGGCAGCGTCACTCGCCCTGAGCGTCTCAGGCGGAGGCGATGGCGACTCCGACATGGCGGCGATGTTCAGCGATGCCGTCGACGTCCCCGACGACGTGCCTCTGTCGGTCGTCGAAGAAATCACCCGACGCACTCCTGGCTTTGCGGGTTGGCAACAGGAGACCTGGCTGTACCACTGTGGCGATGGCGCAGCCTTTCTCGGCCCTGCCGGGTATCGCGAGCTTGAGGCCCACCCAGAGGCCCTCACCATGCTCCGTGAAGATCGCCGGCGCCACGGCTGGGCGCCGGCGGATATCGAGCAGTTCTTGCGGGGGCTGGACCGCACTGGCGAGCCGACTGCCTACCTGTTCCGCTGCTTGCACTGCAACACAAGTCTGGCCTCTTGGGACATCAGCTGACAGCGGCTTATTCCGTGCCGTGATCACGGCCCTCGTTGGTCGTGCGCCGGGACTTCGTCCGTCCCCTTCTTGCGCTGTGCGGGTCGGGCGTATGACCCGCCTGTGGCGAGGACGCGTTCCACGTCGTATCGGGTGGGGGCCTCCGGTTCTTCGAGCCGGGTGGGCGGCCGGGGCCCGGTCGAGTGGGTTTCGGTGCACGGGCTGGAGTGCCCGTCTTCGCGCGGAGGTTCCTGAACCCCGGCGGACTCGGGCGGGGGAGTCTGTGCGGTTCCGCTGGCCGCTCCCACGGCCGACGGAGGTCGCGCGCGAGTGGCCGGGCGAGCCGAAGTGGGGGGTGGGCGGCGAGGGCGAGCCAGGTCCAGCGGTCGGCCGCCGCGGAGTCCCGCGGCTTTGGCCGGGTCCAGCCGGGCGTCTGCTTGAGCAGGCGGAACGTGTGCTCCACGTAAAACCAGCGCAGGAAGGCCTGCCGCCATCGGTCGACGTCCTCAGGGTTGGCCCTGGTGCGGGACCACCAGAGCCGAACGGGCTTGTTCACCCCGCCGCTGGGCAGTCACGCGACCGTCGCCTTCGCGCTGGCCGACGGGCGGGCCCCGCTGACCGTCCACCTGCCCTCCCCGGCTGGGCACCCGGCCGCCGTCACCGGCGACCCGCGTCGTTCTGGCGCGAGGGCCACCGCGCCGTGCGGGCCGAGCTTCGCGGTCGCTACCCCCCGCCAACCGTGGCCGGAGGACCCGGCTGCGGCCGAGCCGATCCGGCGGCTCCATACGCCCAACCGGGGAGCGCCACAGCCAGCCCGGGGTCAGCCGCCACCCGAGCCGGCCGAGGCCGAACCTCCGGAGGTCCAGCCGGAGTTGGGCTGCGGCCGATCGCGCGTGCTGCGCTCGGTGCGCAGCATCACCACGACCCCAGCCGGGCCGAGCAGGGCCTTCAGCGCGTCGGCGAGCCGCTGCGGGTCGCCGACGAACGGGAGCGTGAGCTCCTCGCGGCCGCCCCGCAGGACGAGTTCCACCGCGAGCGTGGAGACGGCCGGCTTGTAGTCCCCCTGGTACGGCTCCACCACCTTGAGGGTCAGCTGCACCTCGCGCAGGGCCTTGACGGGCAGCCAGTCGTCCGGCCCGGAGGCCCGGACCAACCGCAGAGACGCGGGCACCCCGGCAGGCGCGAACTCCACCCGCAGGATGTCCCGGGCTCGGGCAAAGGACAGCGCCAGCCAGCCGAGCAGGTACTCCAGCCCGGCGATCACCCCCACCACCACGAACACGGTCGACGCCCGCGCCCCGGCCAGCGCCATCCAGAGGGCGACGATCAGGGTCAGCGCGCCCAGAGCGAGCGGAGTGAACAGCGCCGGCCCCGCCGAGGCCAACACGTTCCACGTCGGGCCGGCCGGGCCAACGCGCAGGACCAGATCCGTCGAGTCGGGGCCTTGTCTCAGCAAGGGATCGGTGGCCATGCCTCCAGCGTAGGACCGGTCCGCAAGAGCGCCTCGACCATGCCCGCCCGATGGGGCACGACATCCGACGGCCGTAGCCCTCAGCCGGCGGGCGCGGCGGGCACCCAGGGCTCGAACCACGGGTCGGGCCACTGATCGGCGGCGGCCATCAGCGGGCAGAGGGTGGCGCCGTCCAGGCTCTCGTGGATGATGTCGGCGTGGCCGCCGTGGCATGCGCTCTCCTCGATCAGGTGCGGCAGCACCCACTGCTCCGACCTACCCCTCGACGTCGGCGGGAAACCACGGCACACCCCCAGGGGACGGGAACGCCCTGGCCGAGGTCGGCGATGTCGGCGTCGGCCTCGTCGGTCTCCCCGGTCGCCAGCTCGTAGTCCGCCGGCAGCCCGGCTACGGTCCCGCCGGGCGCGGGCCGGAACTCGTCGTCCGACTCGTCGGCCGCCCGCTGGAGGCCGCCGCAAGGCGAGGGCCGTCCACCGTCTGCCAGTCCTGCCGAGGCCCGCGCCAGCACGAAGCCGAAAGCACGTGCGTTTCGAACGCCTCCAGTTTGCTCAGTCGAAACCGGTGCCTTGAAGTCGCGCAGATCCCGTACAGCCAGCGCCAACCCGAGCCCCGCCCCGCAGGCCGTCCAGGTTGCGGACCGGTGGCACCTCTGGCACAACCTGAGCGAGGCCGCCGAGCGGGCAGTTTCCCAGCACCGCCACTGCCTGCGCGCCCCTGTCCCTGAGCGCCCGGAACCCGAACCTGAGTCCGTCCAGGGAGAAGCACCGTCCGATTCACCGTGGTCGACCGGGGACCGGTTCGCCGACCGCACCAGGGCCCGGCATGCCGCCGTCCACGCACTCCTGAAAGCTGGACCTGGACACAGCCTGCGGTCGGTCCAGTGGCAGCTGGGCATGGCCTGGCACACCGTCCAACGGATCGCCGACGCCTCGAAGCCGGAGGATCTGTTCACCGGCCAGGGGCAGGACCACCCCTCGGTCCTCGATGACTACAAGTCCCACCTGGACGACTGCTGGACCGCCGAACTGACCAGACTGAACGCCGGCTACCAGTTCAAGGACGCCTCCGGTGGCTACCTCTACCGCACCCGGCCCACGCCCCTGCCCACCCTGCGCGAGGCACTGCGACGGATCCCGCAGCGCATGGGCGTACTGCTGGACTTGAAGTCGGCGGACACCCACGCTCTGGTGCCCGCCGTCGCCAAGACCCTCGACGCCCTGCAGAGTGAGGGCCGGCCCGAGTGGGAGCGGGTGCGGTTCTACTCCACCGAAATGCCCAACCTCGACCTGCTGGCCTCCTACCCCCAGGCGCGGCTGTTCGAGGACCGTGACACCATCCGCACCCGTCTGGTCACCTCCCGCCTCACCGGCGAATGCCTCAACCCACCGGGTGCCGGAACCTGGACTCTCTTTCACCTATTCGCCCCAGGCAAGGTTTGTTCACCCTGAACAGACCTTCGAAGACGGGGTTCTTCGACGGTTCGTTCAGGGGTGGGGCATACGAGGGGCGCGGGCGGGGAGCTCGACGAGGGTTACTTGTCGAGGACGCCGACGGCGTGGGCGATGACGAGGAGGGAGGTGATGAGGGCGGCGATGCTCTCGATGGCCATCAGGGCTTTGGCCCGGGTGGACAGCGGCATGGTGTCGGTGGGGCTGAAGGCGGTGGAGTTGGTTACCGAGACGTACAGGTAGTCCATGAGGGTGGGGACCCAGTCGCTGGCGCGGGAGGAGCCGTCGGCGACCTCCTCGATGGCGTCGTCGTTCTCGTCCTGGGAGAACCGGAAGTCCGCTAGCGGCAGTTCGGAGCGTTCCGCCTGGGTGCGTACGACTGGGCCGCCGCGGTCGAGTTCCCAGAATGCCAGGCCGAAGACGATGATGCCGGTGGCCCAGACCTGGAGTGCGGCGAGCAGCAGGGGGCCGCCCTGCTGGGCCTTCTCGGTGACCAGGGCGTGCACGAGGAGGCCGAGTGAGACCAGGTTGCTGATGCCGATCAGGGCGACCAGTGTCAGTGACACGGTGCGGGAGAAGTGGTTCTGCCGGGTCATGCGGCGCGGGTTGATGGCGATCAGCGGGATGAGCAGCAGTGCTTCCAGCGCGGGCAGGATGAAGCGGGGGGCGAACAGGAGCTGTTCTGGCAGGGCGAGGTAGAGCAGGATCGCGGCCAGTGTGGCGAGTACCGCGGGCAGCCGGGGCTCGCCGCGGCGTTCGTGGCGCGGAAGGCGTTCGCGTGCCTTCACCCGGTGGTCGGGGGTCTTCCTGCCTGAGTCCATGAAACGTCTCCCATAGCGGCACGGCTGTCACCAGCGGATTCCCCGCCCCGGCGAAGTCCACGCTTCCAAATTGCACCACTGGTAACGGCAACCAGGTGCCGGTGAAACACCCGGACGAGTACGAACAGCTCCGGCAGGGGTTCGGCACGGGCCCGGTGGACGACCACGCCGCCCTCCTCGGCCGCGGCACGCCGGCGGGCACGGATCAGCGGCTGCCAGCGGGCGTGTACGAGTTCGGCGATCTTCTGCTCGTGGCGGGGCTCGGGCGTCCTTGGCTGCCCGGTTTGCGGGTGACCCATCGCTGGGCGGTCCGCTGGGACACGCCCAGGAGGACGGCGACCCGTGGAGCCCCGCTCCCACCGCAGCAGGGGGGCCTTCGGCCGATCCGCCGTGGTCGTGGGCACCGGTCGCGTGTACAGGAGCCGCTCTCGCCCCTCACGTCGACCGGCCGTTCGCCGTGCAGGGGACGCCCGAACACACGGTCCACTGGGTGGAGCGCAACGCGCTCGACCGGCTCAACCTCCCCGAGGACCCCCGAGTGCTGGCTGGCGAGCTGTTCGAGATGATCGACCGCGTTGCAGCCATGCGACCCCAGCCGGCGATCGACGAGGCCCTGGCCGCGGAGCTGCTGCGGCGCCAGGAGGAAGACCAAGCCGTACGGCTGGCCCCGGCGGCCGAGCGGACAGGGCGACAGGCCGCCGGGGCTGCCTGGCTGATCGCTCAACACGCCGACCGACAGACCGAGTTCCAACAGGAGTGCCTGGAGTTGCTTTCGGCCGCCGTGACTGCGGGAGATGCCGATCCGCAGCACGGCGCTCTGCTGGAGGACCGGGTAGGGATCGCCCAGGGGCGGGAGCGTATTTTTTCGGCACCCAGCTGACACAGGGGGCCGACGGCACGTTCGTTCCCCCCGGTTGTGAACCCGGACGAGGGCCGAGGCATTGCGGGCCGCGTGGGGGTTCCAGCCGCTGAAGAGGTACATCGAGCAGGTCGCGGCCGACGTCGGGTAAGACGAGGTTCAGGGGGCGAGGACATCCAGCCGGTCCGCACCGACCGATGCCCGCACCGACCGATGCCCGCGCCAACCTCTGCGCCGCTGTCGCGGTTGTGACCCTGTCCTCCACTGAGCTGCCCCTGGCCGCATGGCCCTCCAGGGTTGCACCGTCCCAGTCATGGGCGCGGCAACCGGGGCCGGAGCTGCCTCGGCCCGCGCCCTTGCGCTGACCGTTCGGTCTGTCAGGTGGCGTACTCGCCGTTCCACGGGGCTGAGAAGCCCAACCGATCCGGATAGAGCTCAGCCCAGTCGTGCTCGCCGTCCTCGTCCTCGGCATGGCACTCCGTGATGAGGCCGAAGACCACGCCATCAACGGTGAGCTGGAACGGCTGGATCGCGATGTCGCAGTACTCACGCTCTGCGAGGCCGGCGAGGACGTCGGCCAGCCGGGCTTCCGCGCGGGCAACCACGGAACACTCGTCATACGGACGCTTGATCTGTTCTGCCCACGTACCGGCGCACCAGATGTCGGACTCCTGGTGGTGCCCGTCGTGGTCGAACTTGTGCAGCACGACGAAGAGCCGCTTCTGCTCCTCCCAGCCGTCCCCCATCGCGAACCCATCCGGGAGTGCATAGGTGACCGACGCCAGAAACTGGCCGCCGTTGAACCGGCCGATGGTGCTCGTCCGATAGTCCGGCTCATGGGCGATAGGGATGATCTCAGGGACAGCCATGCCCGCACCCTAAACACCAGGTGAGCCCCACCTCTCACTGGGACCGAGATCGGAACAGGCACTGAACTTGTTGTTTGACCTCAGGCCTCAGCAATCTCCGTCTGGGTTTGCGAGGTAGTAGCGACGTGTACGTTCGATGCCATGACCGCAGTGAAGTACCCACGACTGGCAGATGTCTTCCCGGAACTTGTTGCTGAGATCGTCCTGCTGCTTCGTGCTGAGGCCGATCCCCTGGCCGAGGTCATCGGTGACTTGCCGTACTACGGTCCGTGCACGTGCACACCCGCCTGCACCAACCTGCTGACCGCACCCTTGGGTTCATCGGGGTCTCAGATGGCGCAGCTGCAGCGGGACGGCGAGGACGTCATCTGGCTGAGCTTGGATCCGTCTGCGACGAGTGTCACAGACATCGAAGTGCTCGATGGACGTGATCTGGGCCCCGCCGCCCGCCTGCCGGGATGGTCGCTGCCGCCTGTTCCCGAGCCTGCTGAGCGAGCATGATTCGAGTCTTGCAGTACAGCCGTGGGCGTGATCACGGGCGTTACTGAGGCAGTGTGATCATCACCTAGGCCGTGAAGTTTCGTGTACTTGATGACGCCGCGCGCGTCGACTATCTGTCCGTGCTGTCCGGCTTCCGGTCAGCCTTCTACGACTGCCTGACCGCCCGCCCGGACGCATCGTTCGAGCTGACCGACGGCGTCCTGTGCACCGGCGGGCCGGTGCGGTCGCTGGTCGACCTCGCCCTGGCGCCCGGGCACTGCAGAGGTCACGGCTTGCTCTACGCCGGGCTGGATGGATGTCGCCCGATCACGCCGGGCCCTGGTCGACGTGCCGCTGCAGCGGGCGGCCGACGGCCGGCTGGTCCTGGCCATCGACGTCTCGCCCAGGGCCGCGAACGCGGAGAGGAAGAAAGCCCTCTTGAGCTGCTTGTTACCTCTCCAGAGGCCTGTTCGCCGCGTATCGGGGACCCGGAACTGCGGGTCGCGGGGGCGAGGCCGGCGTAGGCGGCGAGGTGGCCGGCGGTCGGGAAGGTGCTGCCGTCGCAGACCTCGATCAGGATCCGGGCTCCGGTCCTGACGACGATGCCTGGCATCGAGGTCAGGACCTTCGAAAGAGGGTGGGCCTCCAGGAGTTCCTCGATCCGTCCGGCCAGGAGTTCGCGCTGGTCGAGGACGGAGCTGCCCTCACTGGACCATCCGTGGGACGGGCCAGCCCACCCCAGTACAAGTTCGGAAGGAGTTGGCCGTGCAGAGTCCGGTGCTGGTGGTCGGCGGCACGGGGATGCTGGCCCCGGCCGTGGCCACGCTGGTGCGTGAGGGCCACACGACCGTGGTCGCGTCCCGAAGGCCCCCCAGGGCCGGAAACCCTGGGGACCCGGGGCGTCAACGGCGGTCTCCTGGTACCGGTGACCGCGGACTACACGGAGCCCGATTTATTCGCAGCGGCGCTGCGCGGTGCCGCCGCGCGCACGGGACCGTTCCGGCTGGCCGTGCTGTGGGTGCATGCCGAAGGGCGGCCGCACGCATACTCCGCCGTCGCCGACACGCTCTCAGACGACGCGCTCGTAGCGGAGGTCCTCGGAAGCAGGGCCGCAGCGCCCACCGCGCCACCGCCCCGAGCGCCCGAAGCCCTGAGCCGAAAGCGCCACCGCAGCGTCATCCTCGGATTCACCGGACAGGCGCCGGACACCCGGTGGCTCGGCCACAAGGAGATCAGCGAGGGCGTCCTGGCCGCGCTCCGTGATCCGCTGGACCGCCGACTCCACGTGGTCGGGCGGGTCCGCCCCTGGGAGGATCGGCCCTAGGGTCTGTCGTCAAAGTGATCTTGGGTTGTGGATCATGGTGTCGTGATACGTCGCCATGAACTGTCCGATGCCGAGTGGGAACTCGTGGAGCCGCTGCTGCCCCGGCCTGTTTTCGGGCGGCCGCGGCTGGATGACCGGACGGTCCTGAACGGGATCGTCTGGAAGTTCCGGACCGGGGTCGCCTGGCGGGACGTGCCTGAGCGGTACGGGTCGTGGGCCAGCCTCCACACGCGTTTCCGCCGGTGGGCGGCGGACGGGACCTTCGAGCGGATGCTTCAGGCAGCTCAGGCGCGAGCGGATGCCGCGGGCGATATCGAGTGGCTCGTGTCGGTCGACTCCACCGTCGTGCGTGCCCACCAGCACGCGGCCGGGGCCCGAAAAGGGGGCTCCGCGGCCCGGCCCTCGGCCGGTCCCGAGGTGGGCTGACCAGCAAGATCCACCTTGCCTGCGATGGAGTGGGCCGGCCGCTGGCCTTCGTCCTGACCGGCGGGAACACCAACGACTGCACCCAGTTCACCGCCGTGATGGACGCGATACGGGTGCCTCGCACAGGACCGGGCCGGCCGCGCAAGCGACCCGGCCACGTCATCGGCGACAAGGGCTACAGCTCGAAGGCGATCCGGACCTGGCTCCGACGCCGGGGCATCGCCCACACCATCCCGGAGCGGTCCGACCAGGTTGCCAACGGGCGCGGCGCGGCAGCCGAGGTGGCCGCCCGCCGGCTTTCGACCGTGAGGTCTACAAGCACCGCAACGTGGTGGAACGGTGTTTCAACCGGCTCAAGCAGTGGCGCGGCATCGCCACCAGGTACCGCCCAGTCCTACCAAGCAGCCGTCACCCTCGGATCGCTCCTGATGTGGGCGTGACACTTTGACGACAACTCCTAGGCGGAGAGCCGGCTGCGTCTGTGCGTCGCCCCGTCGGCACCCCTATGCCGTGTTTTCACCGGGTCGCCTTCAGACACCGTAGTACCCGTAGTACGGGTACGGTTACGTACCCCTCTGGACCCGGGACCGGCTGGCTTGCCGCCCTGGCGGCTGTGGAGGGCCTGTCGCTGCGCGCCTCCCTCGCGCGGCTCGCGGAATCCCTGCTCACCCCAGAGGAGCGAGCCGCGCGAGGTAGGCGCGCAGGCCCGGGCGGCGCTGAAGGAGTGGAATGGCTACGCGCCGACCTCGGCTGAGGAGCAGCATCTCGACAGCGAGCCGGACCGGCGCCTGGCCCAGGACGCCGCCCCGTGAGTGACGCCGTGACCGTGTACATCGTCACGGACGACACGGCGATGGCCGCAGCCGGCCAGGGCAACGTTCTCGCTTCCCGCCTCATCCACCGTGCCCATGCCCAAGCCGACTGGTACCTGTACGCCCCCACGTGCGCGCTCGTCGAAGCCGACCGGGTCCGGCCGTGCTCTCCGCGCGAGCGGAGGCAACCGGTGTACGAGCGACCCGCTCCCCCCAGCGGAGCCGTGGTCTGCGCCCGACCCGACCCCGCCGGGCGGCGCGTGCCGGCTCGTCAGAGTGCTGCTTCGATGAGCGCGACGGCGCGGGCGACGGCCTGGTCCGAGGTCAGTTCCGGCGTGGGCAGGTAGGAGTACGTGACGACTCGGCGGCCGTCGGCGGTGGCGAAGGCCCCGCTGGTGTACTGGGCCATGCTGCCGGTCTTGCCCCACACCCGGGTGCCGTCCGACAGTCGGGCCGTCATCAGGCCGGCCGCGCTGAACGGCAGCTTGGCGGTCCGGGCGAGCTCCGGCAGCTCGGTCAGCCGCGCCTGCTGGGCCGGCGGCAGCAGCCGGCCGCCCAGCAGGGCCTTCATGAACCGTTCCACGTCGGGGGCGTTGGAGATCATGCCGCCCTCGGCCCAGGCCCACGGCTCCTGCGGGGTTGGCTCGGCCAGCGACGGGGTCGGCATGGACGCGTCCCCGGCCCGGGGGACATAGGTGTGGTGTAGGCCGAGCGGGCGGGCGATGCGGCGCTGGACCTCGTCGGCGTAGGAGCGGCCGGTGACCTTCTCGATGGCCAGGCCGAGCAGGAAGTAGTTGCCGCCGTTGTACTGCTGGCGTGTGACGGGGTACTCCGGCGCGGGACAGCCCTCCTTCGTCCAGGCCGCCACCACCCCCTGCGGGGTCAGGCCCATGCCGTCCTTCAGCTCCCCGCAGGGCAGGCCCAGCCCGCTGGTGTGGCTGAGCAGCTGTCCGACGGTGATCGGGTGCCAGGCCGCCGGAACGAGGTCGGGCAGGACCTCGGCGATCGGGGTGTTCAGGCCGAGATGGCCCTCGGCGACCAGCTGGAGCACGACGGTGGACGTGAACATCTTCGTCATGCTGCCGATCCGGAAGGAGGCCGCCGGGTCCTGGGAGACGGGCCCCACCGCCTTCACCCACCGCGTGCCGGGGCCGGTCACCCGCACCATCGTGCCGTTCGCCTCGGGGCCCGGAGCCATCAGCTTCGCCAGCCCGGCCTCGTCCACCGGGTAGCGGTCGCCGACGGCGGCCGGCGCCGGGAGCAGGGCCCGGTCGCCGCCGGTGGCGGCCGAGGCGGGGAGGGCCGCGGCGGTGACGGTGGCGAGGGCCGCGCAGGCGGCGGCGAGGGGGAGCCAACGGGACTTGGGGGAGCAGGAGTTCACAAGGTTCGTCATACCGGCAAGCCTGCCGCCGCCAAGATCCCCAAGCCATGGGGGCGTACCCCCACCCGCCCCTGACCCGACCCCGACGACGCCCTGGGCCCGCACCCCGGGGCGGTGCCTCGCCGACTGGCCGGTTCACTGCGAGCTGAAGCCGAGTGCGCCCCCTGGAGCCGACCGGGCCATGGTGCGACGGCGTGTCCGCGGCCTGGCTCTCTCTCCCATCAGCAGCTGAGGAGAACATGCGCTCACCATCTTCCGGGCGGTCCTCGCCCCCCACCACGATGGACGCCGACGCCTACCGGGAGATCTGCTGGGGCGCCGGCCCGGACCTCGCGGAGTCCGGCGGCGGGCAGGCACTTCACGCCCGGATCCAACACGGTGCTGAAGAGGAGCTCGGGAACGCCGGCAGACGCTCGGTGCGCGCGGCGGTCGGCCGCCGAAGTTCGACAAGACCGATTACCACGAGCGCCTCGCGGTTGACTGCGGTATCAACCGCCTCAAGCGCCACCGCGCCGTCGTCACGCGGCACGACACGCTCGCCGTCCGCTACGAGGCGACCGTGCTGACAGCAGTGCTCAACGAGTGGCTGTGACCAGGGGGACCAGTCACGTTGCCGCCGCGTAACACCGGACCGCCACCTTCTGCTCCGGGCTCCACCGCTGTTCGACTGTGGCCAGCAACTGCCAGCCGAGCCGATCGTACAAAGCTGCCGCAGCAGTGTCGGAAGCCACCACATCGAGCACCGGATGCAAGCCGCGATCCTGTGCTTCTGTGGCAGCCCGCACCACCAGCAGCGCACCGATCCCGTGGCCACGAGCCCACGGAGCGACGAACAGACGGTTGACCACGGCGGTCGCGTCGATACTCACCCCTGCGCGAACGCTCCACAGCCCAGGTGCCGCGTCTCCTGCGTTGCTCAGGGACAGACCGATATGGCCGGCAATGCGGCCGTTCAGTTCCGCCACCCACGAGGCAATGAGCGAGGGCGGCGTGAGCCATGCCCCTGGGAGGCTCGGCCAGTTCACCGGATAGCCGTCTTGCTCATGGACCTCGGCCAGCACCCGCACACAGTCAGTGAGGTCGCGATCATTCCGCTGTCGGACACTGGGGGGTACGTCCGCGCCGGACACACTCTCGCTCTTCACCGCGGCATGGAAACACAGCCCCATGGCCCGTGACCAGCGACCTTCTGCAACACCCTTTAGGCTGACATGATGAAACGCTTAACCGGCGTGCCGGAGAGATTCGACCAGTCTGCACATCTGGCCCAGGTGAACGACTACGACAGTTTCGCCGAGGCGTACTCGGCGGAGAACGAGAACAGCCTCGTGAACGCGTACTATGAGCGGCCGGCGATGTTGGCCCTCGCCGGAGACGTGGCCGGCCGGCGGATCCTGGACGCCGGTTGCGGCTCGGGTCCCCTGTCCGCCGCACTGCGCGGCCGTGGTGCGGTCGTCACCGGCATCGACGTCAGCGCCGGGATGCTGGCGCTGGCCCGGCGGCGGCTCGGTGATGACGTAGCCCTGCACGTGGCCGACCTGAGCGACCCTCTGCCGTTCGCCGATGGTGCGTTCGATGACGTGGTCGCGTCGTTGGTGCTGCACTACCTGGAGGACTGGGGGCCGACGCTTGCCGAGTTGCGGCGCGTGCTCAGGCCCGGGGGCCGGCTGCTCGCGTCGGTGGAGCACCCTTTCGTGGCCTACACGTTCCAGGACCCTCGGCCGGACTACTTCGCGACCACCAGCTATACCTTCGACTGGCCGTTCAACGGGCAGTCCGTGCCGATGAGGTTCTGGCGCAAGCCGCTGCACGCCATGACCGATGCCTTCACCACCGCTGGATTCCGCCTCTCTGTCATCAGCGAGCCGCAGCCCGACCCGGCCGCCCGTGAGCTGTTCCCCGATGACTTCGATGGTCTTTCGACCAGGCCCTGCTTCCTGTTCTTCGTCGTCGAGGTACCGCCGTCGGCCTCCGGCTCGGGATGAGATGCTGACAGGCCGCTCCGGTCCATGCGAGGGTCTATGAGCCGGAAGGCGGGGTTGGCGGTCGTGCGCCGGTGACCGTGGTCAGTCCCGCTGGGCTTCGCATGAGGCGGGCTGGTCGGTCCGGCGGGTGATTTGCCGGGTCATCAGCGTGATCGGGGTCCAGGTGATGGCGACTCGGACCGTGCCGATATTGCGTGTGCGGGCTAGCGCCGGTGCTCGGAGCGATCCGGGGCGGTACCACCGGGCCGCCCAGCGCCAGGCGCGTCTGCGTACGGGCGGCGAGGTTTCACCTGACTGGGCAGGGCGGTTCACTGGTGAAACGACTCTCCACATGCGCTACAGCACCCCGTCTGCGGGTGCCGGCTCGACGGGACGGGGGAGCGGGACGGCGAGTTCCCAGGCCTCGTCCTCCGGCGCCGGAGGTGCACACCCTCCGGGCCGTGCGAGTGTTCCTGGCGGGGGCCACGGTCTGGGCGGGGCTGGCGCTGCTCCTGGCAGTCGTGGGGCGGCTTGAGCGGCTATGCAGCGCAGGTGACCCGTTCCTGGCGGGCGTGTGGTTCCCGGTCCGCACCTGGCGGCCCGAAGTCGTTGGACGCGCCCTGTTCGGGGCGGCGAAGGCTCGGTAGGGTCCCGCACATGGCTGGGATCGACGCAGATGAGCTGCTGAGGCGAATCCGTGCGGCGCGGGACCGGGCTGCTGCGGAGGACGAACGGCTGCATGCCGCCAGCACGGCCGGAGGATCCGACGGCCAACGGCTCGTCCGCGACTGATACATGATTCTGTCGGGACCAGCGGAAAGGCCGCACATCGTCGATGCCGCAATGGAGGCCTACTCCCCTCAGCCACGCACCGGTCTGCATCCGCCTAGACGCCGAACGCGCCGCCCTCCACGACGGGTGCACGACTGTGGCATCTGTCCGTTCACGCGATCGTCCTCGACCCGACGGGGGCACGGCGCTGCGCGCGGTGGCCGCCGGCCGACGTCCGACCCGGCTTCAGTCGGACACCGCGCAGGAACGCGCGTGCTGGACGCAGGCGCCGCCCGCCTCCTGGCTGGGCGGCCGTGAGGCAGGCAGACGCTCGCACACAGGCGGGCAGACAGCCGGGGCAATTCGGCCCCCGCCTCCCGCACTGGGCAGCCGCCGTGGCCCTGAAGGACGTCGTACGGGAGACCAGCCGCTGCAGTGGCCGGTCAGTCTGCGACGCCCCGGTCCTTGGGCGACCGTACGGCCCATACGGGCGCATGCCACCTGAGTAGACGTACTCATGCCAAGCCGGTCATCGCACTCATCCGCCGAGCACCCGTGCCTGCTTAAGGTGCGCTCATGCCCGACGAGACCCTGCCCCACCCCACCGCCACCTCGGACGCGCCCAAGTCGAAGGCCTCTTCGCGCACACCCGGAATTCTTGGCTGCGGCGGGGCCGTGCTCATCGGTGTGCTCCTTGTGGTCTGCATGCTCGCGTGGAGCGCATCAGCGTCGAAGGACTTTCCCCGCGTCGCGCCCGAGGAGATGGCGGACCGTGCCCTCCAGCGTTCCCAGGAGGCCTACACCGTTCTGGGCTTCACCCGCACCATCAGCCCGGGAGTCGAAAAGACCGGAGTCAGCACGGAGAACACACTCGGTTCCGAATACTGCTACGACGGCGGGCTGCTGGGGCTGGACGACAAGACCATCGACGGCGCCTACTCCATGAGCCACAGCTGGGCACTCGACCACGTGCCGGCCAACCAGGCTGTCCCCGGCCTCCGCCGACTACACCAGTACCTCAAGAGCAAGGGCTGGGAGGTCACCTCCTACAGCGAAGGCAAGCAGGGCGGATCCTGGGAGATGTTCGTCCAGCGGGACGACGCCACCGAGCGGATGTCCTTCACGTGGTACCCGGACCGCGAGTACTTCACCGGCAGTGCCTCCGTGCCCTGCGCGTACGACCCGGAGTGGAAGCACGGCGATGCTGGCACTCCAGGTGACAATCAGAGGCCCCCCGCCTTCGGCCCCCGGTGATCTGACCTGCGGACGAACGGGCCGTGGCCAGGACGGTGATGTCCGGGATGTACCGGGCGCAGGCCTGGTAGACCTCGGGCGCTGGGTGGCGGTGCCGGCCAGGGAGTGGTCCGCTTCGTGGACCCGGGGCACGGGCGAGTGTGACGGCGACGCTCACGGGCGCGGAGACGTCGGAGCCCAACTTGCCCATACGCAGTTCCTCCGGCTCGCAGCGGCAGAGCACGTTGCGGGTCCGGGACTCGGCCGGTCCTCCGGATCGTCGTCGTGAGAGTACCAACGTGTCGTATCCGGTGGTGATGCCGCGCCATTGCTTGAGGCGGTTGAAGCACCGTTCCAGGACGTTGCGGCGCTCGTAGACCTGCTGGTCGAAGACCGGCGGGCGGCCGCCTCGGGTGCCGCGCCGGGGCCGGTAGCGGACCTGATCGGGCCGCTCCGGGATGGTGTGGGCGATGCCCCGGCGTCGAATCCGGGTCCGGATCGCCTTCGAGCGGTAGCCCTTGTCGCCGATGACGTGGCCGTGCCGCTTGCGCGGTCGGCCCGGTCCCGTTCGGGGCACCCGTATCGCGTCCAACACGGCGGTTAACTGGGTGCGGTCGTTGGTGTTCCCGCGTTCGAATGCAGCGGCCTGTCTGCCGTCGCGGCGCCAGGACGGAACGCGGCCTCAACCGGACGTGCGCCGACCGCGTCGATGTTAGCCGCCGGAGCTGCCCGGGAGCGTGACGCTCCGGGATTTCACCCGGCCGCGAACCAGATCGAGCCACTCTCCCAGGCGCTGAATTCCGGGCTGGCCGGGGGAGTTCAAGAATCGTTTCGCTCAGCATCACCACAGGTCAGGGCCACCCGGTTGTGGATGGCAGATGACGGCAGGGCGGGCCGGGGATGACCGGATCCCGGTGCTGGCGGCCCCGGACTGTCAGTGGTGTGGGCGAGGGTCCGTCCGCGGAGCACAGCCACACCACATGGAAGGAGACGGTTCTGTCGACGCGTCATGCAACCCCCAGGCGAACGACGGCCATCGCGCTTCCCTGCTCGCACTCCGTGAGTCACGGCCACCACATACGGAGGCCCGGCCCGGAGATGCCACAGGGCGGGCGGCGTCACTCGGAGAGGGCCTCGCCCCTGCCTCAGCGCGTCTCGCGGGCGCAGCAGGTGCAGAGGGCCCCGCAAGCCCGCGCTCGGGTAGGACCACGGCGGCCATCCCTCGAACGAAGGAGCTCAAACCGCATATCTCAGGCAGCAGTTGCACCGCGCGCGGCCATCGCAGTCACGTTCGATCGATTCATCTTTCCAGGGGTCGTGACGGCAGTCGAGCCGCGACGTTTCTAGAGCACCCGTGCTAACCAAAGGTCCAAACGGAGGACGTCATGCTTCACCGATCTGTATCCATGCACGCTCCCCTCGCATTCGAACGGCCTCTGGATCAGGGGCTGGCCGCTGTCGGGCCACGACGGGAAGCCAGGTGGACGGCATGAGTGCGTCCGCCGAGGCGGCGTCGGGCTCCGTGCCCGGGCCGCGGCCCGCGCCGCTGCTCCTTCCCCCTGCGGCAGGGCCCACCGCGTCGCAGGACGCGGACGTGACCGAGGGGCTGGAGGAGGCGTACTGGTCGGTGCACGACGGCGCCGCCGCGAGCGCCACGGTGCCCCAGGTCCTGGCCCGTCTGCCCAAGATCACGTTACTGATCGGGCGGCTCGCCTGGCAGGCGGACCGCCGTTCCACCCTCACGGCCGTCGTCTGCCAGCTGGGCTCGGCGGCCATGGCCGCCTTCGGCCTGGTCGCCTCGGTGCACGTCCTCCAGCACCTGTTCGCCGCCGGCCCCACCCCCGACCGCGTACGCGCGGCTCTTCCTCAGATCCTGCTCGTGGCGGGATTCCTCTCCGCTCGCGCCCTGCTCGAAGCGGCCGTCGCGGTGGCCCAGGCGCGCGTCACGCCCAAGATCCGTACCGAGCTCGAGTGCGAGTTCCTGCGCCTCACCGCCCATGTGCGTCTCGAAGCCGTGGAGGACCCCGACTGGCACGACGAGGTGTACCGCGCGAACGACCGCGGGCTCTTCTACGCCCGGATGATCGTCGGGCAGGTCGTCTCGCTCCTCTCCGCCGTCCTCGGCCTCATCGGCAGCGCCGGGGTCGTCAGCGTCCTGCACCCCGCCCTCCTGCCCCTCCTCCTGCTTTCCGTCCTGCCGGTCGGCGCGGCCGCCGTGGGCAACGCGCGGGCCCGGTTCCGGTCCTTCAAACGCTGGAACGCCCTGCAGCGCCGCGTCCGGGTGTTCTCCTGGCTGCTGCTCGACGTGGACGCGGCCGCCGAGCTGCGCTCTGACGCCGTCCAGGACGCGCTGCTGGACGAGCACCACCGCCTGACCGTCAGGATCGCCGAGGAGGACACCCGGCTCGGTGTCGGCTCCGCCGCGCTCGACCTCGCCGGCCGGACGGTGGGCGGCATCGGCACCGGCATCACGTACGCGGCGCTGGCCGCCATGCTGATCGCCGGCTGGCTCCCCCTGGCAGCCGGAGCGGGCGCGGTCCTGGCCATCCAGGCGGGCCGCGCCTCGCTCACCCGGCTCGTCGAAGTCGGCCACCTCGTCTACGAGCACGCCCTGTGGGTCGACGACCTCCTCGCCGTCCAGGAACGCTGCCGCGGCCTGCTGTCCCGGACGTCCGCGGTGCAGGCGCCGGGGCGGGTCGAGGAGATCGCCGTCCAGGACGTCCGCTTCACGTACCCCGGCAAGGACGTCCCCGCCCTGGACGGGATCTCCTTCACCCTCCGGGCCGGGGAGACGGTCGCGTTCGTAGGACTGAACGGCTCGGGGAAGTCCACGTGCGCCAAACTCCTGGCGGGCCTGTACGAAGCCCAGCACGGCAGCGTCCGCTGGGACGGCGTCGACGTCCGCGACATGGACGCGCAGTCCGTGCACCGGCGGGTTGCCTGCGTGCTGCAGGATCCCGTGCGGTTCCCCTTCAGCGCGCTGGCGAACGTCACCGCCGGCGCCGGCACCCTCACCGACGTCGTCCCCGAGCGGGCGATGGCCGCGGCCCGCGCTGCCGGGGCGGACCGGGTCGTCGCCGCGCTGCCGGGGCAGTGGGACGCGGTGCTGTCGAAGCGGTTCAAGGACGGACAGCAGCTGTCCGGCGGCCAGTGGGCGAAGATCGCCGTGGCCCGGGGCCTGTACCAGGAGGCGGTGCTCCTCCTCCTGGACGAGCCGACCGCCAGCATGGACCCGCCGTCCGAGCACGCCGTGTACGAGGCGGTGCTCCGCGGCCGGCTGCGCCCGGACCAGATCACGGTGCTCGTCTCCCACCGGCTGGCCAGTGTCGTCGCCTGCGACCGGATCCTCGTCTTCGACGGCGGCCGCATCGTCGAGTCCGGATCCCACGCCGAGCTGATGTGCCTGGACGGTGACTACGCCGCGATGTTCACCCTCCAGGCCAGCGGCTACCGGACGGACGCCGCCGAAGCCGGTGAGGCGACCCCGTGACCGCCGCCCCCAGGCCACCACACCACCACACCCCTCCACCCGTACCGAACCCGGAGCCCAAGATGCACGACACCCTCTCCACCGAGCCCCAGGGAACGGCCGCGTTACTCGTCAGCTCGGACGGGCAGTACCTGCTCCACCTCAGGGACGCCAACAAGCCGTGGATCTGCGACCCAGGGACCTGGTCGATCCCGGGCGGCAACCGCGAGGGGCAGGAGTCCTCCCAAGAGGCCGTGGAACGGGAGCTGCTGGAGGAGACCGGGCTGTCCGTCCCGCTCACACCGTTCACCGTGGTCGACGCCCACGGCCCCGACGGCGGCACCGGGCGGATCCGGGTCTACCTGGGCGCCTGGGACGGTGACGCCGACGCCCTGCCGTGCCACGAAGGCATCATGTTCCGCTGGTTCGACGCGGCGAAGACCCGGTGGCTGACGATGTGCCCCTGGACCGCCGAGGTCATCGCCCTCCACCAGCGCAGCACCCCCGTCCCCACCCCGCAGACCGAAGAACGGTCTGCGGGGGCCGGGGGCGGCCGGCCCCGCCCGAACACGGTCGGCGTCCACCTCTTCCTCCAACGGGAGGACGGCACCGTCCTGTTCGGGCTGCGCCACCCCGACTGCGCGTTCGCCCCCTCGACGTTCCAGCTGCTCTCCGGGCACTGCGAGCAGGAGGCGGCGGTCGCCTGCGCGGTACGGGAAGCGCAGGAGGAGGCCGGGCTGCTCATCGACCCTGCGGACGTCGAGCTGGTCCACGTCCTGCACATGGTGGACGCCCCGGGGTCCCAGCCGATGGTGGGGTTCTACTTCCGCGTCCGGACCTGGCGGGGTACGCCCGTCGTGCGGGAGCCGGACCGCTGCGTGTACTGGACCTGGGCGCCGGCCGACAACCCTCCACAGCCACTGGTCCCCTACACCGCGGCCGCCCTCGCCGGCATCCGGGCAGGCCGTCTGTACACGGAGCTCGGCTGGTCCTGACCCACCCCGCAACCTTTCGCGCTTCGCCCAGCTCAGGAGCTGCCCGTGCCCAGATCCCCCCTTGCCGACCGCCTCCGGCCACCCCGCGCCCGCGGTGGCGGCGACGGACGGGGCCCGCGCGGGGATGGTCGCTCGCCTGGACACCGCCGGGGAAACCCGGCCGGGTCCCGTGCGTGACGCGCTGCTGCGGCCCGGCCCGGTCGTAGGCTGCCCGGGGGCCTTCGCGGGCCGCCGCAGACCAGGACAGGAACCGGAACCGGGGGATCACGTGGAGCTGCGCCAGTTGCGGTGCTTCGTCGCCGTCGCGGAGGAGTTGCACTTCGGACGGGCCGCCGACCGGTTGATGCTCGGCCAGCCGGCGGTGAGCCAGCAGGTGCGCCGGCTGGAGCGGGAGTTGAAGGTGGAGCTGTTCGACCGTTCGCCGCGGTATGTCCGGCTCACCGCGTCCGGCGAACGGTTCCTGCCGGCCGCCCGGGAGGTGCTGGCCGCCGAGCGGGCCGCCGTGGCGCTGGCCGTCGAACTGGCCGCTCCCGGTGCCCGGACGTTCGGGCTCGGAACCATCACCGGGCTCGGCGAGCGGCTCGACCGGATCCTCGACGCCTACCAACGGCACGCACCCGAGGTCCGCGTGGAACTGCACTCGGCCCCGGTGCAGGATCGGCTCGCCAGGCTCGCGGACGGTTGCCTCGACGCGGCCTTCGTCCGCGGCGAGATTCCCGCAGGCACCGATGACGTGCGCTTCCTGCCGCTGCCGGCCGACGAGTTGATGGTCGCGCTGCCCGCCCGCCACCCGCTCGCGGAGCGTGCCGAGCTCGACCTTGGGGACCTCGCCGAGCTGCCGCTGCGGCTCACCGAGCGCCGCAACCATCCGGCGCTGGTCGACCTGGTGCTCACCGCCTGCCACCGGGCCGGCTTCCAGCCCGTCCCCGGCCCTGCGTCCAGCACCCTGCAGGACACGCTCGCCGCGATCGGCACCGGCACCCCGATGTGGACGGTGGTCTACGCGGCCAACGCCCGCCTGACCAGCCATCCGCGGATCGCCTTCCGGCCGCTGCGGGACCGGGTGCTGGCCCTGCCGCTGGCGCTCGGGGTGCGCCGCAGCGTGCCGCACCCGGAGCTGCTGGTCGCGGCCTGCCGGGGGCGGGCCGCGCACGATCACGAATCGTGATCGCTGCCAGAGCGAAGCTCGTCTGGTTCGCCGCCGGGCTCTGCGGTGGACTGTTCCCAGAGCGCGGACCGGACATCAGGAGCCGGATGGCGCAGCCAGTTTGAGGAGCAGACCATGCCGATCGTCACCGTCCAGCAGGGCCCCCGCAGCATCGAGCTCAAGCGCGAGCTGGTCGCGCGGATCACCGATGCCTTCGTGGACACCCTGGCAGCTGCCCGCCGAGACCGTCCAGGTCTGGATCCACGAGGTCCCCGCCGACAGCTGGGCGGCCGCGGGCAAGCTCACCGCCGACCGGTAGCGGCCGCGCGGACGCCCCACAACGCAACCAACGAGCAGAACCTGAACGGGCACCGGGCGCGGGCTGTTCACCCCGGTCGGCCCGGGCGGCACGGTGGTGGTCCGGACCCGTCGCGAGGTGCTGGTCCAGGACCGGTGGCCGGACCTGGTGGCGGCCCCGGCCGAGCAGCGGGCGCCCTGCCAACGCGTCCTCGATGGCGAGCTGGTCGTCCGGGACACCGAGGAGGGCCGGCTGTCGTCTACGGTGTTGCGGCGCCGTGCTGCGGCCGGCGCGCGGTGCCTCGACCCTCGCCGCCCGGTGGCCGGCCGCCTACTTCGTTGCCTCCGACCTTTACAGCAGGGCTGCGAGGAGATCTGTGACGGCCTTACAGGGACCGCAGGACTGAACCGGAGAAGTTTGCTCACCCACTACGCCCTGACGGCCCCGTGGAGACCTGGACCGACGTGTCCGGGGTCGAGGGCCTGGTCATCAAGCCCCTGAACAGGCAATATCTGGCGGTCCTTCGCCCGCTGCGGTTCCAGCGATCCGCCTGGACATGACCGCAGGCGGCGTACCGCCGTTCGGGGCGGGGTCCACGGTGGCGGCCGGCTGACCGCTTCACGGCGGCGGGCGTCGCCGGCAGGCGCGTGCGAGGGGCCGCCTTCGCGGGCGGTGGTGGAGGCCGTCGTCCATGTCGTCGTAACCGTCACGGATCGCGGGGTGTCAGTACCGTCGGCCCTGTTCGCGTAGTCGGCGGTTGCGGGCCGCTCGTCGCCGGGCTTCCTCTTTGCGCGCCCGCTCGGCTTGTGCGCGGGCGTGCTCGGCCGCTGCCTGTTTCCGCTCCGCCTCCGCTCGGGCTGGTTGCTGGGCCTCGGTGTCCGGGTCCTCCGCGGCAGGCGAGGCATGGGAGTGGGTCTCCTCGTCGGGCGGGGGAGGCGAGGTGTCCGTCCGCCACGTCTGTCCGCCGGATCCCGGCATCTCCTGCTGGGCTCGCGTGTACGGCCCGAGAGGAAACGGTTCGCCTGGACTTGCGGCTCGGTTGCCGGCGATCCACCCGCGCAGCGCGGCGCAGGCGATCAGCGGCCCGAGGAGCAGTGCGAGTAGCCACAGCGTGAGGACCGTGGACCAGAGGGTGCCGTGGGGCCGGGGGCCCGGCAGGAGCGGTACCAGCAGGATCAGCAGCACGCACAGAGCCAGCCAGGTGGCGATGACCACGGCCGCCGCCCGGGCGGCAGCAGCCACACGCCCCATGGCTCCCCCTCCCGGCGCTACCGATCTGCGGTGTCGGCGCTCACACCCGAGCGCCTGCCGTTGGAGTACCCCTAATGCGGCCCACACACACTGTCGCCCCTCGCGGCATGCCGCATGCCGCATGCCGGACCACGCCGCCGCCCCCCTCGGCCTCGGCCCGCCGGCGGGCACGGATCAGCGGCTTGCCAGCGGGCCCGCACGAGTTCGGCGATCTTCTGCTTTTCATGAAGCGCGGCGTCAGCGCGAGTACTCGTGTGGGTCGGTGCAGTCCTGAGTCCGGGTACTGGCCACACCTTCCGGGGTGCGGGCCGTCGGCCCCGTCGTCGTACAGGGATCATGTGCGGCTGGCGTGCGTGCCGGGTACGGGCGGGGAGTACCGCCGGACGGCCGGTGTGCGTTTCACGGCCTGGTTCGGCCGGGCACGGGCCGCGGCGGCCCCCTTCGGTGACCACGGCCTAGTCCTCGTCGCCGCGCCCCTCCTACCCCGGCTCCTGCTCGTGCTGCTCGGCTTCAAGGTCCTCCGCACATCGGCCACGGTGGTGGGGCCGTTGGGGGCGTCGAAGGACCTGCGTGTAGGAGGTGTCGCCGAGGCCGCTTCACCGGCCTCCGGTGTGCTGCGGGCTTTGCACCTCAGGAGTAGAAGCCTGTCCAGTACTCACTGGGCGGCTTGTCGAAGGCGTCTGGCCGTTCAAGCTGGAGGGCTTCATATCGCGCGTGGACGGCGAGGAACGCTTCTTGGAGCGAACAGTCGAGGTGCGCTCGGAGCGCCTTGATGCCTGGCAGGATGCGGCCGGCCAGGATGTCGTCGTCGGCTGGGGTGCCGAGGTCCGGGGCTTTCTCGTTCATGCGAGCAAGATCCCACGTCGTCATCGTCAAGCGCTGCTGAGATTCAGGATGGCGGGTGCCGACGGGTCGGCCCTGGCCCGTGGGGCGGCTGCCAAGAGCGGCCGAGGGTGACCATCGCGGACCGCCCGAGAGCCGTGATGAGGAGGGGATGTGGGCGGGGGTGTTCTCGTCGCGGATCAGGGCGCGCTTGGTATCGGGGTCGAGGACGGTCCAGGAGCTGGTGTGAATGGGTGGCGTGGTGCCAGCGCTGATTGTCAGCGGGTGACCGTGCTCGCTTACGACGGTCGCCGACTGCTCCTGGCGGATGGCAGGTTGTGCCATGGGTGTCCGCAGGCGTTTTTGCAGCGGGCCTGTCTGCGGCGGGTGTCGGCGATGGCGAATACCGAGACGAGGACTCGGAATGCTTTGACGTGTTCGTCGGCGGGGAGGCCGGAGAACCCGTAGCGGGGTGGGTCCATGCAGATCATCACCGAGGGGTTGGCGGTGGCTTTCACCCCGGACCGTGCCACGCCCGCGCGGCCGTCCGCGGCCCTGATGTGTGCCTGCATCGCGTAGCCGCCGACTTGGTGCAGTACTTCCCGCCGGCTTGCCGGGGAGAGAGCGGAGAACCAGGCCACCCCGTCGTCCAGGGTTCGGAGCTCCTGGGCGATCTCGTTGACGACCAGCTCGGTTTGGACCTGGCCGTCCGTACTGCTCGTTGCGGTCATGTCGTGATCATTCCACGTTGTTCACCCGGGTCCGGCTCGATGACCCCGATCTGGCCCCGGCCGACGTGCCCCGCACATGTCGCAGAGGTCGGGAAGGTCCTCGCTCGTTTTCGTCGCGTCATTCACTGGAACCTCTTTCGCCGCGACGGCGGGGCAGCCGGCACAGCCTCGCCCACGGCACCGGGCACCCCTCTTCATTACGCCACCAGCGGCATGCCCCAGCCCATCAGAGCGGCCGTGTGGTGGGCCTGTCCTCACACCTGGGGGTGTCACGTTTGACGCGGCTGCGCTGTCTTCATTTTCGGAAGCGAGAGAAGGGATCGTGAGGATGAAGGTCGTCATCGTGTGTGCCTCCGT